>CANCHK010000081.1 GCA_947377865.1 Opitutia bacterium
GGGTCGCTTCGGGTGCGGCTTCTTCTTCGGCCATCTCGGAGCAGACGACGACGACGCGCTTGGGGTCGCCCGGGAAGGTGATGCCCTTGGGGGCCTTGACTTCGCCGACGTGGATGGACTCGTTGACCTTGAGCTCGGTGACGTCGATCTCGATGAACTCAGGGAGATCCTTCGGGAGACAGCGAACGTTGATGGTCTGGGAGACGATGGCGAGCGTGCCGCCGTCGGTCTTGACGCCATGAGCTTCGCCGATGGCACGCACCGGGATAGCGGCGGTCATCGGGGAGTTCGGGTCGATCTCCATGATGTCGATATGGAGGAACTTCTGAGTGATCGGGTGACGCTGGAACTCCTTGATCAGGGAAAGGAACTTCTTGCCGTCGACATCGAGGTCGATGAGCGAGGCGGCGTTACCCTTGGCGCGCATGAGATCGCGGAAGGCTTCCTGGGCGACGGAAACGCTCTGGTTGCCGGACTTGCCGTAGATGATGGCGGGGATGGAGCCATCGGCGCGGAGGCGGCGGGCGGGGCCGCGGCCATGGAGCGCGCGGCTGGTGACTTTAAGGGTGAGCTGCTTCATGTTGGTATAAGGTCTTTTGGTGCCTAGTAAGTCGCGGGCCCGCGTTGTGCGGCCGTGCCTTGCCTAGGGAAAGGAGGGTCGAACCTGATAAACCCAGCCCCGGAAGCAAGCGGTAAATTTAGAGGGGGTCTTCCTTGCGGAAAACCCCCTCTAAATGGACTTTTGGGCACTAAGGCTTACTTGTAGGTGGCCAGGAAGGCGGCCACGTCGGCCACATCCTGGGCGCTCAGACCGAGCTGCTCGCCGGACATCATAAGGGATCGGGTCATCTTTTCAGGGCGTCCTGCAATCCGATCCTTGGGCACGAGCTGGGTGATACCGCCAGTGGAGGTAATAACGGCGGGGTCATTGGCGGACTGAAGACGTCCATCGATCTGGCCTCCAGCCTTGAGCTTGATGGTGGAACCTTCGTAGCCCAAGGCGATGTCAGCCGAGGGATTGACGATAGCGCGGACCAGGGCCTCGCGGCTCTGGCGAGCGGCCCAGCCCTTGAGTTCGGGACCGTAAGCCGGTCCGTTTCCGTTAAGCTGGTGGCACATGATACAACGCTGGGCGAGGGAGGCTCCCTTGGTGGCGTCACCGGTCTTGGTGAGGACTTCCTGCTCCGTGAAGGTCGGGGCCGGTACCTCAGGAACCTGAATGGCGTTCACGACGACCTTCTTGGCGTCATAGACGCCAGAGTTCTTGAGCTCGGTTCGGATATCGAAGGCAGCCCACGTGCCAGTCATGCGCATCAACGCCCAGCCCTTGGCCTCGGAGGCGGAAGGCGAACCAGCGGCGCAGAGCTTGATCATCGCAAGGGCGGCTTCCTTGGTCTCGACGAACGAGAGGGACTCGACGGCGAGCGTGCGAGAGGCCTGCGAAACCTTGGCAGACGAAGCTCGCGCGAGGAAGTCTTGCACAGCGGAGGCGGGGTGGAGCAACCAGGCAATACGCTCGACTTCGGGCGACCAGGCTTCGGCGCCATCCTTGGCGAGCTCGGACTGCACGGCGGACCAGACGGCGTCCTGCTTGTTAGCGGAACCGATGCCGAAGGCGGCGATGGAGTTCTTGTCCGAGACGTCGAGGCGACGGGCGAGCTCGATCAGAATCGGCACGGCCTTATCGGCGGGAGCGGCGTGCAGCGAAGTCGCGACATCGCGACGGACAGCGACATCGGAGTCCTTGGCGAGGTCGGCGGCAATGCCGAGCGTGTCATGGCCAGCGCGGCGGAGCGACTGGAAGGCCAGACGACGTAGCGAAGGGTTTGCATCCTTGAGCAAGGCCTTCGCGCGAGCGACGCCTTCTTCACCAAGGTAAGGAAGCAGCCAGACGCCGCGGGCGGCGACGTACGGATTAGAGTCGCGGAGAATTTCCGAGACGGCCGGGAGGGACTTCTGGCCAAAGCCCTTCAGCGCGTTGAAGCCGAGGTGACGGACGTTGACAGCCGGATTAAGCAGCACGGCGGCGGCACCCTCGGGCGTGGAGACATCGATCTTCGGGATGACGGACTTGAATCCCTTAGGTGCGATGCGGTAGATCGCGCCCGTGCAGGTGTCATCGAGGGTCTGGTGACCGCCGACGCGGGAGTCGTACCAATCCGCGACATAGATTGCGCCATCGGGGCCGACGGTGACGTCGGAAGGACGGAACATGATGCGCTCGTTGGGCTTCGCAGCTTCTTCAGCGGTGATGTGCTTGAAGTCGGTGCCGACGAATTCGCGGGCAGGATTCGAGGTGATGAGATCCTTGCGGGTTTCGGCGTTGAGAGCGAAGGTGCCCTTCTGCGCGGCGAGCTTGTAAGAGAAGACCGTGTTGCGGGAGGGCTCGCAGTGGAGGAGCGTACCTTCCCAGGAAGTGCCGAGGGCGCCGTTTTCGTAAACCGTGATGCCGGTAGGCGAGCCGCCGCCGTAGACGTCTCCGACGTCCATGGTATCAGGATCGTCCTGACGCCAGTGGGCGCGCGGCATCGACTGTCCAGGGCGCTTAACTGATCCGTAGCTCGCACCGGAAGGCGTGGTGTAACCGGCCGAACCGTATTCAAGGACGAAGGAAGTGCGGCAACTCTGGGAGTCGTCGTTATCGCCTTGGAAGAGGTCACCGAGAGAAGACGGGAAGTTCTCGAAACAGTTGCGGTAGCCGTTGCCGAGGATCTCGAGGCCGGTGCCATCGGGATTTAGACGACCCGAGAAGCCGGAGGTCCAGACGAAGCCATCGTCACTCTTGGCGCCAGCGACGGTCTTGGGGTCGTAGGGCCAAGCTCCGCCGCGCATGTCGACGTAGCCGCTGGAGATGCGGAAGGTCTTGCCCGACTTGTCGGTGACTTCGCCACCGCAGTTGCCAGAAACGATGTAAAGTTTGCCGTCCGGACCAGTGACGACGGCGTGCAAGGAATGGTCATGGTCTTGGCCGCCGAAGCCGGTGAGGAAGACTTCCTTCTTGTCGACGGCGGGGTCGAACTTGCCGTCGCGGTTCACGTCGGTGAACTTGGTGATGGTCGGGGCGTGGGAGACGTAGACGACGTTGTCGATGACGCAGATACCGAGCGGCGAGGTCCACCCAGGGTCCTGGACGAAAGTCTGGACGGAATCGGCGAAGCCTTGGCCCTTGGTGTCGCTCAGCACGATCACGCGATCACCTTCAGGGCGACGCTTGCCACCTTTGTTATAGACACGGTAGTTGACGCCTTCGTTAACCCAGAGACGGCCTTGAGTGTCGAAGTCGATGTTCGTCGGATTTGCGAGCATCGGCGAGCGAGCCCAGAGCGTGACCTCGAGGCCTTCGGGCAGCTGGAAAAGCGAGGTCGGTAGCGAACCGCCTTCGGACGGCTTGTAGGGTTCCGGCGGTGCCATGACAACCGGTGCGGACTTGGGAGCCGCGACGAGGGAGGCGGCGGCGAAAAGGAAGAGGACAGAGCGGGTCATGGCGGGGAGAGTATTTCTACACCCCGACGGTCCGCAGGTTCCAGCCTATCTTTTCAAGAATCCCCCACCCTATCGCCTCAAGCCCACCACTCCTTAAGAGTAGTGAAGTCCTTGCGGGTGGCGTCCACGGCGACCTTGAAGGCACCTGGATCCATGACCTTGCCCTTCAGGTATTCGACATGGAGGCAGACTGGGCCCGTGTAACCGGACTTACGCAGCAGCACCACCGAGTCCTTGCCGACCCGGCCTTCGGCGAGCGGGCAACCTTCGGCCAGCCTGCCCTGCCACGTGAAATTCTTAAAATAGACCATCGAGAGATGGTCCCGGACGACGGCCAGATGGTTAGGCCAGGACAGACCTCCCTCGACCATGGCATGGAAGAAGTCGAAGTTCCAGGTCAGCTCGTCCGGGCGGTAATCCCGCATGAGCGTCGCCATATCCCAAATCGCGGCGCCGACGTTCTTCGGACCAGAGTGATTCTGGTAGCACGGCAGGATACCGACCTGTTTGCTGAGCGAGACCAGTTCCTTGAGCCGAGGACGGATTTCGTCGAGTTCATCCCAAGGAGACTTCTTGCCGGAATACGGATACCACTTCATGCGGTAGCGCGGGATGCCGAGAGCGCGCGCGGTGCGTAACACTTTTTCGGAGCGATCCGCTTCGTTCACCTCGTTGATATCGGAAGTCAGCAGCGTGATCGTCACGCCGCACTTCTTGAAAGCTTCCACGAGCTTCGGCAGGTCTTCCTCTACGCGCACCGGCTCGACATGCCCGCCCTTGCGCACCGGCGCCTCGACGCCCTTGAAGCCAAGCGCAGCGACGGTCTCGGCGAGCTGGTCGTAAGGAAGGCCGACGAGGTGCTTCGTGAAGAGGCTGAATTCAGGGGCCTTAGGCGACGGTGCGGCCGCGAGCACCGGCCGGAGCATCGCTCCCGCCATCAGTGAACTGGAGAGACCCAACATCGAACGGCGGGAGAGCATCGGCTTACTTCTTGACGATGCGTTTAACCTGACCGGCGAGCGAAGCGACGAGCACGTCACCGTTGCTCGGATCATAACCGAATCCAGCGATAGTATGTTCCGTCATAAGTTGCTGAGATTCCCACTTGCCTGCGTTCTCGCGCAGGGCGAAGACGCGGCCGGAGGCGAAGTCGGCAAAGATGTAGGAGCCAGCCAGCGAAGGGAGGCGGTCGCCGCGATAGACAACTCCACCGGTCACGGAATTACCAAGCTTGCGGTCATACTCGTGAATCGGAGCCTTAAATTCCGAGGGGACGGCCAGACCGGGGGCGGCCTTCTTGCCGGAGGCGTCCTTCTGGTTGAAGACGTGATTGCCCTCGACGTCATGCCATCCGTAGTCGCCCCCGGCCACCAGGATGTCGATTTCCTCGAAGAGGTTCTGGCCGACGTCACCGGCGAAGCAGGCCCCCGTCTTGGGGTCGAAGGAGAAGCGCCAGGGGTTACGCAGACCGGTAGCCCAGGTCTCGGTCCGGACGGAGCCGGCCTCGAGGGGGCGGCCGCGGTGGATGGTAGCCTTGAGGAAGGGGTTATCGGCCGGGATGGAGAAGAAGGCTACCCCCTTGGCGTCGGTGATGACCGAGGCGTGGGGATTGGGGGCGGGGTTACCCTCCTTCTTGTCCACGTCGATGCGGAAGACGGCGGCATGGAAACCCTTGTTGATATAGCCGGCGTTGTCGAAGGCATCGCCCCCGGCTCCACCATCGCCGCAGCTGATATAGAGGTAGCCGTCCGGGCCGAAATGGAGGTCCCCACCATTATGGTTACCAGCCGGGTCGAGCTGAGTGATCAGAGGCTGCTCCGAACCAGCGTCCACCACGAAGGGGTCCAGGCTGGTAACATTGAAGCGGGAAACGCGCTGATGCAGCTTTCCATCAATCTTAACACTATAATAAGCAAAGACTTGCTTGGTTTCTACCACACGAGGGTGAACCGCAAAACCGAGAAAGCCGCATTCGCCTCCAGCTTCAAATTTGCCGTCCTTGGGGTTGATTTGCAGAACTTGTGACTTGGCAAACTTCCCGGTGCTTAAGCCCGTCACCATCTGCACTTTGCCTCCGAAATAGGAAGAGGCCTTCTTCTTGGGGTCGGACGGCTTATCCGCCTCGGGGGAAGGAACAGGGTCGCCCTTCTCGACGACGAAGACCACGTCCTTACTTCCCGGCATCGGGGAGATTGCGACCGGAAGACTGAACGTCAGTTCTGCGAAGGCTTGGTCCAGTCCGACCGCCTCTTGGGCGAGAGCGCCGGATGACCCGAGCGCGAGGGAGAACAAGAGGGAGAGGAGAGGATGGCGGCTCATGAGAGAAGGTCTGCGCCGACACTTATGACCGATGCCGACCACATGCAAAAGATTTTTTGGCATCAGGGGGGCGGAAGAAACCTGCACCCTGCCCTTATTTTTCGCTGGTTTTCAGCGTACGGTTCGATACTTAATACACCCGCATCACTGCACAACCAACCCATAAACAACATGTCCAAAGCCCTCACCAAGTCCCAAATCGCCGGTGCCATTGCCGAAAAAGCTGAGCTCAGCAAGAAGCAGGCCGTCGCGATCCTCGAGATCATCGCCGCCCTCGCCTACAAGAACGCGAAGAACTCCTTCACGCTCCCCGGCCTCGGTAAGCTCGTGCTCGTCCACCGCAAGGCTCGCCTCGGTCGCAACCCTGCCACTGGCGAAACCATCCAGATCAAGGCTAAGAAGGTCGTGAAGTTCCGCGTGGCCAAGGCCGCCAAGGACGCGATCCTCGGCGCCAAGTAATCTCTTCTGAGATTCACGCCAAAAGGCGCTCCGCAAGGAGCGCCTTTTTTGTTGTTCACGTTTCGCATGATACGCCCCACGTCGACAGGCACGGTTTTTCTTGCACGCGTCG
>CANCHK010000082.1 GCA_947377865.1 Opitutia bacterium
TGCAGGTGCAGCGACTCTTCGTCCAGCACCAGCAGGTGGTGCTATATTACGTCCTGACGATCGAACCGAACCTCGGTGACGCCCAGGATATCGTGCAGGAAGCGTTCCTGACCGTGAGCCGCAAGGCGGAGACTTACGCCCTCGGCACCAACTTCCCCGCGTGGGCCTGCACGGTCGCCCGCTATCAGGCCCTGCAGTTCCAGCGCACCCGCGCCCGCGCGGCGGCGCGCCTAGACGACGATGTCATGGAGATGCTCTATGGCGAAGACGGGCCAACACCCGAGATGCTCGAGCCGCGCACCGTAGCGCTCAAAGGTTGCATAGGAAAACTCGCCCCGAAGGCAGCCGACCTCATCCGTCGCCGCTACCACCTCGGGCAGATGCCGGAAGACATCGCCCCCGCCGTCGGCTGGACACCCAACTCCGTGCGTGTCGCCCTCACCCGTGCCCGGCAGACCCTCCGCGCCTGCGTCGATCGCACGCTCGGAGCCTCCGAACTTTCATGAACGACGAACGTTACCAAGTCCTCTTCGATGCCTGGTCGGAGTCCCGCCTGACTCCAGCCGATGCTGCCGAACTCAGTGCGCTTCTCCGCGCCGACCCCGAAGCCCGCGCCCGTTTCCGCGAAGCCGCATCCTTCCATGGCCAGCTCCACGCCGCGCTCGACGGACTCAATCTCGACCAAGCGACCGCACCCGCCAAGCCGATCGACTTCCCATTGCGCAGCCGGACGTTCGGAATTGCCGCCATGTTCCTCGCTGTCGGCCTGACCGTAGCTTCCCTCGGCTGGCTGCTGTCCGCCCGGGCTGAACATGCCGAGACGCGCCCTCTCGGCATCCGGGACGGGGGTTTCGATGCGCTCAAAGGGCGCATTCCCGAAGGCTTCCCTTCCGAGATCTTCACCTGGGGCGGCGACCCGAGCGAAGTCGCCTCCGTCACGGACCATCCGACGGCCCTTCGCTTCTTGGAAGCGGCCGGCGAACCCAATATCCCGAACAGCCCGCGTCAGTCCTGCGACGTCTTCCAGATCATCGACCTGAAATCCGTACGCACGGAGCTCCTGACCTCGAGCGAGGCTTTCGTCGAGCTACAGGCGAACATCCACGATGGCCGCCCAGAGAGTTCGCAACCGGTGCGCTTCATCGCCAAGGTCTACGTCTTCGAAGGCAGCCCCGAATCAATCTCTGGAAACTGGCCCCCAGCCGCCGATCAGGTCCTCGCCAGCGGTGCGCAATTCCACGTCAGCCCTGGTGGTAAACTGGGCGAATGGAAGACCCTCACCACCCGCTGCGTCCTGCCGCCTACCGCCGGCTTCCTCGTCGTACAGCTTGGCGCAGGCAGCGCCGGCCAGCCCGGCCGAGCCTCGCCCAAGCTCGGAGACCAATATGCGGACGACATCCGCTTGTCGCTCCGCACCCGCCAGAATAAGGCCGAACTGGCCGCACGCTGACCCTTTCACGAAGCATCCACATGAGATACCTCCTCACCCTCTTCACCGCACCTTTGCTGGCCCTTGAATACGCCCATAAGCCCGCCGACCCTCAGCCGACGGGCTGGCCACTCACGGCGGAGGAAACCGCCTTCATCGCAAAACCGGAATACGAACGCCGACCCGGCCGCGAGATCAATCAGCACCTGCCGCAGCTCTGGCCGGCCGTGCCTTCCGCGGGATTCTTCGGCGGAGACGCCTGGCTGAAGCTACACGAAGCCCACGTCAAGACGGTGCAGGCAAACCAAGGCCCTCTCGATATACTACTGGTAGGCGACAGCATCACGATCCAGTGGGGCTCCTCCTGGTCGAAGCACTTCCCCGAACGCAAAGCGGTGAACATCGGCATCGGCGGCGACAAGACGCAGAACGTGCTGTGGCGGCTCGACCATGGCGGCGTCGATGGCCTCAAGCCTCGCTCGATCGTGCTGATGATCGGCAATAATAACATGTTCTTCACGCCCGAGACCGGCGTGGCCGCCGCCGCCCAAGGCGTGAAGGCCTGCCTCGCCAACCTCCGCGAAAAGTTCCCCGAAGCGCTGATCGTCGTCGCGAAGATCCTACCCTGCCATGCCCCGAAGGTACGCTTCTACGAGGACATCCTCCTGACCAACGCCGAGATCGAAAAACTGAACCTCGGGGCAGAACCGAAGGTCAAGGTGCTCGATCTCACCCAGGACTTCCTCAACGCCGACGGCACCATCAAGAAGCCCCTCTTCACGGCCGACAACATCCACCTGTCACCTGAAGGGTACGCGGCCTACGCCGCTCGGCTCAAACCATTGCTGGACGCATCGCTCAATCGGTAAGCCAAAGTGAGGTTCCTGCTGTCGATCATCCTTCCCCTCGCCGCAGTCGTGGCAGAGGAGCCGCGCGTCTTCCTGGAGAAGCATTGCTACGAATGTCATGACAAGGAGACAAAGAAAGGCGGCCTAGACCTCGAATCGCTCGGCTCGGAAAAGCAGCAACTCGATCGCTGGATCAAGATCCACGACGCCGTCGCCGACGGCGAGATGCCTCCGGCCAAGAAGAAAACCCGTCCGCCTGCCGAAGCGAGCGCTGCGTTCGTCGCCGAAGTTGACGCGCGTCTGACAGCCGCCGCCAAAGAGGCCCGCCCGACCCGCATCCACCTGCGTCGGCTTACCCGCATCGAATTCGAAAATTCGCTCAAGGACCTGCTCGACTTGCCGAGACTCGACATCCAGTCGCTCCTGCCGGCCGACGGACGGGTCGCCGGCTACGACAAGATCGGCAACGGACTCGACCTGTCACCCGGCCACCTCGCGGCCTATGCGGAAGCGGTGGAAAAAGCTCTCGATATCGCGATCGCCACGCAAAGCACCGCCCCTCGGGTATACCAGAAGCGCATCTACCCGGCGGGCCTGTTCAAGTTCGGCGCCAACCTCGCCCACGGACAGTTCGTCTTGCTGAAAGACAAACAGCCGGATGCAACCCTGCCCGTCCGCGGCGGCTTCGAGGACAAGAAGGGTCACGTCGGCTTCGAGGGACCTGACCTCAAGGACCGGAACGCCCTGGTCAAAAGCCCTGCGGTAGCTAAGAGCCAGAGCGCGGTCGGACTCCTCAACCCGAATCTTGCCGGCTACGAGGCCGCGATGAACGTCGCTCCGATCTTCGCCGGCAGATACCGCCTCCGTCTCTCGACCTGGGGCTTTCGTTGGGCGAACGGGCAGCCGAATCCCTGCGACGCCCCGCAGGCCGCGGTACTCCGCGCCCACGAAGAAGGCAAACAGCAGGAAGGCGGCCGACTCCTCGCCGCCTTCACCGCCCCCTCGATGGAATCAAAGGTCGGGGAGATCACGACCTGGCTCGATGCGCACGAATCCATCGTCTTTGACCCAGTCTCAGTGCCGTGGAACGGATTGCGCATCGGCCAGGTCGCTGGCCGTGCCGCCAGACACGTCGGGCCTGGCGTGGCCCTCGATTGGTTCGAGATCGAAGGCCCGCTCAACCCCGTCTGGCCACCCGTCAGCCATACACATCTTTTCGGCAACCTCCCGATCAAGCCATGGACAGGCGGCGACGCCCTGCCTCCGCACCGCGAGAAGATCCGCAGCCAGGGGGGCTACTTACCCAGCATGTATTTCGACCTCACGCCGGCCGAACGCGACCCGAAGCTCGAGACGGTCAGCTCGGCTCAACCCGTCGAAGATGCCCGCAAACTCCTGGTCGATTTCATGCCGCGCGCCTTCCGTCGCGACATCGCACCGACGGAGGTCGACCCCTACCTGAAGTTGTTACAGACACGGCTCGACGCCAAGGACTGCTTCGAGGACGCCATGCGACGCGTATACGTCGCCGTGCTGACCTCGCCCGAATTCCTCTTCTTGCCTGGCGACATCAAGGAAGAGTCGTCGCTGGTCGCCGACAGTCCCGACCTCGCACTGGCCTCACGGCTTTCCTATTGGCTTTGGAACGGCCCTCCTGATGAAGCGCTCCTCACCGCGGGCCACGACCGCTCGCTCCACCGCCCCGAAGTGCTTCGCGCCCAGGTCGACCGCATGCTCGCCGACCCCAAGGCCGAACGCTTCACTCGCGACTTCGCCCGCCAGTGGCTCGAGCTCGGTCGCCTCGACGAGACGAATCCCGACCCGTTGCTCTACCCAGAATACCGCTTTCTCCTTGGCCAAGGTGTCGCCGACGAAACGCCCGCCTTCCTGCGCGAGCTAATCAGCCAGGACCTCCCGGCCCGCTCCTTGCTGAAGCCCGGCTTCGCGATACTCACCCAGCGCCTTGCCGAACACTATGGCATCACGGGCGTCACGGGCGTCGAACAACGCAAGGTAGCACTCCCTCCCGATAGCTTGCGCGGCGGCCTGCTCGGCCAAGCGGCGGTCCACAAGCTGACCGCCAACGGCACGACCACCTCACCCGTCAAACGCGGCGTCTGGGTCTCGGACCGTCTCCTCGACGCACCGGCGCCTCCGCCTCCGCCTGGCATTTCCGCCGTCGACCCTGACACCCGCGGCACGACGACGATTCGTGAACAGCTGACCAAGCACCGCTCCGACCCCAGCTGTGCCGCGTGCCATGCCAAGATCGACGCGCCTGGCTTTGCCCTTGAAGCGTTCGATCCTATCGGGGGCCTGCGCACGCGCTATCGCTCCAATGGCCAAGGCGACCTACCGGCTGAAAAGGGCCGCACCGACTGGAAAGTCGAATATAAGCTTGGCCCGAACGTGGATGCCTCCGGCCAACTGCGCGACGGTCGCGCCTTCCGCGACACGCCCACCTTCGTCGACCTGTTGGCCTCCGATGACGAGAAACTCGCCCGCGCTTTCGTCGCGCACCTCGCCCGCTACGCCACGGGCACGGAGATCGGCTACGCCGACCGCGCCGAGATCCGCCGCATCGTCGAACAGACCAAGGACAAACGCTACGGACTGCGCTCGCTCCTACACACCCTCGCCCAGAGTCCCCTCTTCCTCCCACCTTCTCGCTGACCATGAACCGACGTGACTTCCTCTTCGCTGCCGGCGCCTGTCTGGCCCTACCCGCCCTCGCCAAGGCCGCGGAGAAGGCTCCGCCCAAGCGTCTGCTGGCCATCCATGTGCCGCTGGGGATGATGCCCGCCTTTTTCTTCCCTAAGGCCGGCGAGACCTCGAGCCCCTACCTCGATCTGCTGGCGAAACAGCGCGACCAATTCACGACCTTCGCGGGACTCTCCCACCCCGGAGTCGACGGCAATCACCACGCCGGCCAATGCTTCCTCTCCGGCGCGCCGCATCCGGGACAACCGAGCTTCCGCAACAGCCTCTCGCTCGACCAACTCGTCGCCGACAAGATCGGCGAAGACACTCGCTTCGCCTCCCTCGCCGTGGCCGTCCGCCAGGGCGAACACTACGCCGACTCGGTCGCCGTCTCCCGCTCCGGCGTCATCCTACCCGCGGAAGCCAGCGCCGAGCGGCTCTACCGAAAACTCTTCGTCGCCGGCACGCCCGAGGAGAAAGCCGCCACGATGCGTCGCATCCAGGCCGGCGGCAGCGTACTCGACCTGATCCTCGATAAGGCCAAGCGACTCGAAAAGAGCTCCGACCCGCAGGACCGAGCCCGCCTCGACCAATACTTCCAGAGCGTGCGCGAGCTCGAAGGCCGCCTCGAACGCAGCATCGCCTGGGAGAACCGACCCAAGCCGAAGGTCGATTATCCGATGCCGAAGGACATCGCCGACGCCAACGAGGTCGTCGCCCGCTCACGCCTCATGTTCGACCTCGTCCGCCTGGCACTGCAGACCGACAGCACCCGCGTCGTCACCCTTTCTCTCAGCACCTTCTCCGTCGTACCGCACGTGCCCGGCGTAAAGAACGAGACCCACGGCCTCACGCACCACGGCAACGAGCCGGACAAGATCGCCGAGCTCCGTAAGATCGAGGAAGCCCAGCTAGCCGTCTTCGGCGAGATGCTCTCGAGCTTCCGCGATACCCGCGAAACCGGCGGCAGCCTCCTCGATCGCACCCAGATCCTCTACGGCAGCTGCCTCGGCAACGCCAACTCGCACAGCAACCAGAATCTGCCGCTCATCCTCGCTGGGGGCGGTTTCCGTCACGGCCAGCACCTAAGCTTCGACACCGTCAACAATACCCCCTTGGCCAATCTCTACGTCAGCATGCTCCAAACCTTGGCGTCGAGGCCGACAAGTTCGCCACCAGCACCGGGACCCTGCGCGGACTGCGCAGCTAACGAACGGGATTGCAGGGTCGCCGGGACCTGCTGACATCGGCGCATCCCCATGCGCTCCCTGCTGCTCGCCCTGCTTGGCCTGACCGTCACCCTGCCCGCCCAAGATATCGTCATCTACGGTGGGACC
>CANCHK010000083.1 GCA_947377865.1 Opitutia bacterium
GCTGCTTCGTGGAGGTGCCTGGTCCGCCGAACATCCAACGCACCGGTCACATCGTGCGGGCAGCCGATCTGCGCGGATGGTGCCGTGACGCGAAAGGCACGTGGCATACCTTTGATACCATGAACGGCTCCGGAGCCGATGCCGCGCGCGAACAGACCAACTGCCTCTGGTCGAGCTCCGAGGACGGATGGTTTCGCATGGCGATGGGTGGCATGACGCACTTCAGGTACGACGAAGCCATCAAGGTGCATATCGGCAAATTCAAGGTCCAGCCCGCCTTCCTGACTGCGGAAAAATTGCGGGCGCTAGATCAACTCCCCAGCACCATCCGCGTCCTGAGTGCGATCCGTCGGGGAAATGGCCTCGATATCGAAGTGGAACTCACCGGCTCCTACGTCGCGCCTAGTACCATAAAAGCGTTCGTCGGCAAAACAGATGTGCTGAGCTTTGCCGAGCGATGGGACGCCACAGTGGCCTTGGGCTCCATTAAGCCAGGCCGCACCAAATTAAATATTCCCAAAGCGCCCCCCGCCGGATCACTGCGGCTGCAGATCTCGAACGAAGCCGGCACTTTCGTCAGCACCGACGCCACCACTTGGAATTAATGTGAGCTCCGCTCAGCCCGCGACGTAATCCACAACCAAGGCTTTCTCGAGGAGTCCGCCGAGCATCGCGACAAACTCCTGATGCGCCGGCTCATGGAGATACTGCTTCTCCAGCGCTTCCTTCGAAGCGAACGTCAGCGTGAAGATATGGGTGAAGCCCTGGTCCAATCCTTCCGGGCTCACGTTCGTACCCCACTCGAAAGCCTGGATCGCCGGCAGCTTACCCGGCAAAGCCTTAAACGCCTCCACCACCCCGCGGACTTTCTCCGCCGGAGCGTCGACCTTGAACTGAAAGATCACGATATGGCGGTAGGAGCTCATCCCCCCAGCGAGCCAGTTCCCCACCTCTCGTCAACCCTAGGTAGGGATGCGATGACATCGCATCCGCCCTTCACCCTGACGGACGCGACACCGTCGCGTCCCTGCCCATACGGCTGACCGGGCCGGTCAGCCCTACCTCTTCCTTTGAAGTCGCAAATTGCGACTTCAAGTTTCCCGCCCGCCACCCCAAACGTCTGCCTCCACCTTTGCACTTTTGCACGCGCAGATTCCGTGCCCACGTGTCAACGTGCCCCCAGCGGCCATCAGGCCGCGCCCCCCTCGCGGCTTCGCCGCGTTACCCCTTCAACTGCGCGAACCGCACGTGCAGGAGCGCGCGGCCCTTGGCGGCGAAGACGCAGGAGTCCTTAGTCGGGGAGAATTGGACGCCGTCGCACTTGGCGAGCTGGGCGCGCTGGACGGCGTAGGCGCGGTGCAAGAGCACCGAGCGGACATGCTGCAGGATATCCTCGTCAGGCTTCGCGAGGAAACCCGGCAGATTCTCGACCTCGATCACCAGACCAGGAAGACGCTTCGACATGCCCATAAACCAAAGACGGCGCGCGTGGGCCGTAAAGACCTAAGAGGGCTGAGGGCCGGGGCTAAGGGGTCAGGCCTGACCCCGTGATCCCTTACGAATCTTAATAAACCAGATCCATCCCCGCCACGGCTTCGAGCGCCGCTAACACTTCCAAGGTTTCGTCGAGGTTGGCCTGCGTGATCGGCAAGGCGACCGGCAGCTGACGGCTGACGATGACATCCAGCTGCCGCTTCAGCTGTTCGCCTGACGAGAAATCGCCGGTCCTGAGCTGCGGCTGCCGGGGCAGGTTACGAAAGGAATCCTGGAGCTGGGCCGTCTCATTGATGACCAGAACCATCGGCTCATAATCGGCGACGACCATCTTGTCTCCTTTGGCTGCGGCGGCCTGGACGGCTTCCACCAGGCCTTCGCGCATCCGACGGATTCGGAGCACCGGATTGCGCGCCTCAACCTCGGCCTGTCGCCGTTGCCTCATGGCCTCCATCGAGCGCCTGATCGCGGCGTCCTGCTGGGTGGCGGACCGGACACCCATCGCGTTCAGGTATTTCTCCTGGGTCTCCGAAGTGCCGGCGGCGGCGGCGATTCGCTCTTCAGGCGAGCCTAGGTCCAGGACACGATGAGCCTCGGCGTTGGCACGTTCGGAGATTTCCTGACGCGCCGCCCTGGCGGCATCCTGTTCGGCGAGCACGTCGCCTACCGGATCGGCCGAACCGGCCGCGGCGGCGGCACGGATGCGCGAGCCATTCTGACCGAGGAACGACTTGTATTGGTTGACGTTATCGAAGCCCAGGCTGGCGGCCTTATCTCGTTCGTAAGCTTTCCGGGCCACCATGGCCCTGAACATCTCGGCGCCGATTTCCCGTGCGGTCTGCAAGGCGTGTGATCCGGCATCGCCGCCGATGATGACCGTCCCTTTGTTCCGGGTCGGCGGTAGCTGGTACTCCGCCGGAGCGACTCGGTCCGCGTAATGCTGGGCCGCCGTGACCCCGGCGGATCGGCCGGCGTTCATCACGTTGTCCAGCGGCGATCCGCGCGACTTCATCGAATCGAGGGCGGACTTCTTGATGACGATTCCTTGCGCGCCGAAGCCGGAACGGAACTGCGAATCCGTGATGGTCTTGGACACCGGCACGCCGTTCACGCGCCCCTCGAGTCGCCACTGGGAGTAGCCTCCGCCGGCAGAAGGCTCGCCGACGCCGCTGACCGTGAACTCATAAGCTCCGGCATCGCCGTTGCCCCTGACGACATAGGAGGAGGTCTCTGCGCGGATGACCGTCGCGACAAGCATCATCAGGGCGAATCTGGCTGCGTTCGCCATGTCGGAATCTATTCAATGATTATAATATGCGGGCAAGCCTAATAAGCCCGGAAGCCATACGAAGCAGCGAAGCAGGCTCCTCCCTCGTCATTTCGAGGCCATCCAGATGAATTTCGCTGCTTTATTATATCAGCATAAGCCGAACCTAAACTCCTACCGATCGAAGAGGTCCTTGAGCTGCTCCCGGAGCTTCCGGATCCCCTCCGTCAGCCTATCGGATTGCTCGCGCATCGACTCCAGGGTCGGCTCCGCCTCGGGCGGAGGCTCGACCAACCTGCCCATCAGCCGAGCCATGGGGTCAGGCCGTACCCTAAAGCAGGCGTAACTAGATTCGAGTATCTCAGGTGTTTTTAGTTACACCCTAAACCAAGGTACGGCCTGACCCCGTTGGCTGAGGGGTTTATGTCAGGGGGCATCTGCGGTCGATGAACTGGACCTTACTTGGATGATACGTCCATGGCCCGTCGTCAACGTCTCATCCCCAACCAAGGCGCTTACCACGTCTACAACCGCTCCGAGCTCGGCCAGCCGATCTTCGAAACCGATGCCGCCAAACAAGTCTTCCTGGAAACCATCCTCTTCACTGCCCGGCGCTTCGCCTGGCAGCTTCACGCCTTCGCGATCATGACCAACCACTTCCACCTGGTCCTGACCACCCCTCGGGGAAACCTCAGCGAAGGGATGCACGCCCTCCAGTCCGCCTTCGCTAATAAGCACAAGGCGTTCCGCGGCTCGATCGGGCACGTATTCCAGTCCCGCTTTGGTTGCGCGCATTACCCATCGGGCCCTTTGGCGGCTCGTAAGATTGACTACGTCCACCTCAACCCCGTCCGGGCCGGCATCGTCTCGCTCGAGGAACTTGGTGACTGTCGCTGGACCAGCTACCGTTTACTCCGCCGCCCTCACCAACGCGGAGAGCTCACGCTCGGACTGGCGCTCACCTCTATGCACGGGCTGCGGGATGATCCTGCTGGCTGGGACGCCTACGAAGAAAGGCTTCGCTTCGTCCTCGCGACCGAGGAACGCCCGGCAACCGACGAAGAACTATTCGGGCTTGTGCGCAAAGAAAAGACGGGGAGACGGACGGAGGAGGCCTTTTCGCCGGCCCTCGCCGGGAAAAGTCGTGAACTGTTACTTGCAGAAGAGCACGCACGCTGGGAACAGGCCTTCCTGGCTGCCCTCTCCAGCATAGGGCAGACCGAAGAGCAATTGAGCGTGCCGCCTAAGGCGCAGGCCTGGAAAGTCGCTCTCGTCAGACAAGTTCGTGACGCACACGGGATCAGCACCTCATGGCTAGCGAGACGAATGGGGTTTGGCTCGCCGTCTTACCTCCGGAAACTGCTCTGCTCGGACTAAGGGGTCAGGCCGCTCCACCATTCACGCGCTCCTAAAACCGCAACTTACAGGGATTTTAAGGAGCGCACTCTATCAGGGAGCGGCCTGACCCCGTGTTCGGCCGCCTTGCCCACGTGTCCCCTCGCGGCTTCGCCGCGTTACCCCTTCAACTGTGCAAACCGCACGTGCAGGAGCGCGCGGCCTTTGGCGGCGAAGACGCAGGAGTCCTTGGTCGGGGAGAACTGGACGCCGTCGCACTTGGCGAGCTGGGCGCGCTGGACGGCGTAGGCGCGGTGCAGGAGCACCGAGCGGACATGCTGCAGGATATCCTCGTCGGGCTTCGCGAGGAAACCCGGCAGATTCTCGACCTCGATCACCAGACCAGGAAGACGCTTCGACATGCCCATAAACCAAAGACGGTGCAGAGGAGCCGTAAAGGAAGAAGAGGGAGCTGAGTTGATGGGTAATCAGTATGGGGTCAGACCGCTTCTGACGGATATCGGCCGGAAGCGGTCTGACCCCATACTGAGTTGGGTTACTTTACTCAGGGAATAGGTCGAGTCGTGGAGACGAAGCGCTTGGCGATGATCATAGCATGCCCAGGCCTACGCATCGCGAGAGTACCGCCGCGATCATCCATGTCTTTTCCCGTGGAAACTATAAAGCACCCATCTTCGCGAACGCAGGGGCGAAGGACGCCTTCCTTATTACCTTGAAGCAGGCCATCAACCGCTGCGGCTGGGAAGTCTACGCCTACGCCATCATGCCTAACCACTTCCACCTGCTGCTCCGGACACCCCGGGGCAACCTGAGCCTCGGCATGCAATGGCTACTTTCCACTTTCGCCATTCGTTTCAACCGGTATCGCAAGGAATCGGGGCATGTGTTCCAAGGGCGCTATCGCTACGTCGTAGCCCCCACCCTCACGGCCGCCGCCAGGATGTTCGACTACGTGCACCTTAACCATATCCGCAAAGGCCTCTGCGACCTTCAGACGCTCGAGGATTCCCGGGACAATTCTCTCTATCTCCTGCGACGGACCTCCGAACGGCCTCCCTTCTCCCTCGATGTCGGCCTGAGGCGGTTCACTGGCTATGGGGATGATGACGAGGGGCATCGCGCCTATGTCCGGAAACTGATGAGGGCTCTCTCCGCGGACCCCGACGGCGCCCTCTCGCGGGCGGCCATGAGAGAGTTGTCTGAAGCTCCGGCCCAAGCCTCGGCCTCGGCATCTCCGCTTGAGGCGGGCCTCACCCAACCCGAGATACGAGCCATCGATGAACGGCAGCGTGACGAGTTCCTGCAAGCGGCCTTGCGCTCAGCCGGCAAAGACCAGACAGACATTCTTACCGACGCCAAAGGCGCGCCGTGGAAGGCGCAGATCGCACTCGCACTCAGCCATCATACCACCGCGTCAACCGGCTGGATTGCTGTTCAGCTCAACATGGGCACCCCAGGCCATGTCCGTAAAATACTCAGCTGCAGTACGGGGTCAGACCGCTTCTGACGGATATCGCTCAGAAGCGGTCTGACCCCGTACTGTATCGACGCTGCGGGAAAACTTGAGCGTGGGATTAGGGTCGGTCGCCATTCTTTCATTATTCTAGAAAGAAACGTTGGGTCAACTGTGCGAATTCCCCGCCTGTCCCGCCCCCTAACGCCATCAGAACTCCGATGCCTGGATTGGTTCCGCAAGCTGGCTTGCCGTTCACCACCCGGTACAGGTGCAACAACCAATGGGGCAGGACGCTCCACCATTCACGCGCTCCTAAAACCGCGCGTTAAATGGGTTTAAAGGAGCGCACTCTAACCAGGGAGCGGCCTGACCCCGTGTTCGGCCAAGATCGCTTAAGGAAAAGCACGGGGCTAACTCCACCTGGATCGCACTACGCATGCGCTTCAGCTCGGCCGCCTACCTGCGCAAACTACTCGCCTCATCCTAAGGGGTCAGGCCGTACCTTTGATGTGCTAAACCAAAAGACGCATTAATTGTTTAGTTTTCGGTTCAGGCACCGCCATGGTACGGCCTGACCCCGTGTTCGGCCCGCAAGTCGCATACGATTTCCTGCCCTTCTCTATCGTTTCACGTACTAGCCTGTAACGTACTTTGACCAATTTTTACCGCATCAAAGTGCGTTTCTCAAATCAACCCCTCCCGCCCTACACATATTAAGAGCTCCACACTTTGTGG
>CANCHK010000084.1 GCA_947377865.1 Opitutia bacterium
TACATCACCTGGTCACCGACGTTGGGGTAGGTGAGCAGCTGGTTGTGGTTGATCTTCACCATGAACGGGATCTTGTGCGCGTAGCGGCGGGAGACGCTGCTGAGGACGCCGAAGGTGGAGCAGACCGCGTTGCAACCGCCTTCGATGGCGAGCTTCACGATGTTCTCACCGTCGAAGTAGATCGGGTTCTTGGCGAAGGAGGCGCCGGCGGAGTGTTCGATGCCCTGGTCGACCGGGAGGATCGAGACGTAGCCCGTGTTGGCGAGGCGGCCGGAGCCGTAGAGGCGCTGCAGGTTGGCCAAGACGCGGTTATTGCGATCCGAGGCGGAGAAGGCGTGATCGACCCAATCCGCACGAGGGGAATGGATCTGCTCCTTCTTAATCTTCGGGTTGTTGAACCCGAGGAGGTTTTCGGCTTCGGTGCCGAGGTGCTTTTGGATTTCGCTGTAGTGGCTCATGGTGCTTGGGAAGGTGGGCGTCTTTCAGGTGAACAGACCACCCCAAAAGGGCGAGACCCGGTGCAGGCTTCAAGCCATAATTCAAAAACCGCCGTAAAAGCCTCAGCCGACGGCGCAGGTTGTCCGAAAAACGGCGAGGGAAGACTAAATCTGCCAGTCCTCGCCCGAGGCTGAAGCAGGCTTAGGGAGGTCGGGGTGCGGCGCCGTCACGATACGCAGGACCGCCTGACCACCGCCGGCCAGTTCGCGGGCGCGGCGGACGGCCTTGGCGAGGGCGAGGTTCGGGTTGGCTTCCTCGAACGGGAAGACGTTCTCCTTACCGACCGCCTGGTCGAGGCCGGCGTTGACGATGATCCTCATCGTGTCGGCCTTGGCTTCGCAGAGGATCAGGTGGCGGCCGTCGGCCTTCAGCATGTCGGCGAGGTCGCGCAGGAGCAGCACGCCGTTGGCATCAAGGTAGAGCGCTTCGCGGAACTTCAGCACGAGGACCTTCAGGTTCGGGTCGGCCGAGGCGCGGCGCAGGTGTTCATGGAAGGCCTGGGTGGCGCCGAAGTGGAGGCTACCTTCCACATGCAGGATCGAGATGCCTGTCGTGCCCTGGCCCTTCGGGCGTTCGCGAATCTCGCCCGTGTCGGAGAAGTCGTACTCGACGACTTCCGGCGTAGACGTCTGCTTCAGGTAGAAGGCGACCGCGACGGAGGTGCCGAGGAAGATTGCGACGTCGAGAGGGGCGAGGAGCGCCGTGGCGAAGGTCGCGAGGAAGACCGTGCGGTCCTGCGCGCCGGATTTCAGAATCAGCTTGATGGCCGAGAAGTTCGCGAGCTCGAGTTCGGCGAGGATGACGAGGATCGCGAGCGTCGAGAGTGGTACGGCGGCCACCGCGGGTCGGGCGAGGAAGAGGGCGCCCAGGATGAAGCCCCCACAGAGCAGCGATGCTAGGGCCGTGCGCGCGCCGCTGGCAACATTGAGGGCGGAGCGGCTAATTGAGCCCGAGGCCGCCATGCCGCCCGTGAAGGCGCAGGCGACGTTTGCCATGCCGAGTCCATAGACTTCTTGGTGGAGGTCGGACGGCCGGCCAGTCTTCAAGGCCGAGGCGCGGGCATTGGCTGTGCCTTCGATGACAATCAGGACCGCGAGCGCGAGGGCCGGCGAGAAGAGCGTGGAGAGCGTGCGGTTGGAGAAGTCGGGCAGGTGCAGCGCGGCGCCGGCTTGAGCGGCTTGGCCGACGTAGGTCACGAGATCGCCGTGGCCGCCTTGGGTCAGGGCCACGTTCTGCGCAAGGATCGCGCCGAAGGTCGCGACGGCGACCGCCCCGAGGATGGCTTTGCCGGCGCCGTACTTCGGCCGGAGGATGAAATAAGCGATGCCCGTGATGATTGTCAGTCCCAGTTCAGGATTGATGAGCGCTCGGCCCATACGGAAAGCCTGCCAAATCACTTCGGGGAGCGTCTCCGCTGCGTGGTCCCCCGGCATGCCGAGCGCGACGGGTAGCTGGAGCGCGATGACGCGCAGGGCGGCGGCGGCGATGTAGGCGGAGATTACCGTGCGTGGGACGAAATCGGCGAAGCCGCTCAAGCGGAGCCAAGAGGCGAGTAGGAGGAACAGGCCCGTCATCAGCACCAAGGTGGGGAGCGCCGAGGCGCGCAGTTCCGGGTTGGTGGCGCCGAGCGTGGCGAAGGAGCCGAGCAGCAAGGCCGCGGTGGCGTTCGTCGGGCCGGCGGAAAGGTTGGCGGATCCGCTGAAGAGCGGGGCCACCGCGGCGGCGACGCCGCACCCGACGAGTCCGCACCAAATCGGGAGGCCGGCCTTCATGGCGAAGGCCATCGACATTGGGAAGGCGAGGAGCGCGACGTTCAGGCCGGCGACGAGGTCTGCCTTGAAGGTCGGTCCGTCCATCGAACGGAGCACTCCGGTGAACGGGAAAAACTTCGGGCGAGGCAGGGCAACGAGCTGGCGGCCGTAGGAACCGAGGGCGGAGAAGAAACTGAGGAGGCCGCTGCGCACGCCCTGTTTGTTGCGGGTCGAGGGCGGACGTTCAACCGATTTCGTCGTTCAGTCGAAGGCCTCGGGGCAGAGCTGCGAGATGAGCGACTGCTGGAGAAGGCCGAAGCAGGCGTAGCAGGCGAGGGCGTGGCGCTTCTCGGTCGGCAGGGACTCGTCGTCGAGCTCGTCGTTGCTCTCCAGCTGGGCGTCGGTGATGTCGGCGAAGACGAGATCCCGGAGGGCGAGGCGGACGGCGGAGAGGGCACGGAGGAAGGCGTGGGCCTGGCCTTCGTTCTTGAGGACGATGATGGCCGGTTCGCCTTTGGCGCCGGCGAACGCGGCGGCGAGAAGGCGGGCTTCTTCGGAGGCTTGGGCTGATAGCGTGTCCACCCAGAAGCCGGCGATCTCTTCGTCGTTGCCGGGCACGTTGGCGCGATTGACTGAGACGCGGGCGGCCGCGGGGGCGATGAGGCGGAGCAGGTCGGTGAGGACCGTGCGCGCCTCCTGCGTCATGCTGAGGCGTAGTTCAGCCATCTTTCTCGAGGAGGGAGTTGAGGTGCCACTGCTGCAATTCGAGTGCGAGCATCTCGGCGCGTTCGCGGTCGCCGGTCCAGACGGTGGCGCGGCCTTCGGAGTGGATGGCGCGCATGAGTTTCTTGGCTTCGGCGGCGCTGATGCGCAGGACGCTGATGAAGGCCACGACGACGTAGGCCTGATAATTGATTGGATCGTTGAGCACGACGACGTTCCACTTGGGCGCCGCCGAGGCCAGCGTCTCAGTCTTGATTTCGGGTTTGAGTTTCGGCTTGGCCATCAGGGCTCAGGTCTGCACGAGACTGTAGCGTCTCACGCAGTTTCCGCAAGCCGTCGATGAGCTCATCCGTCCGGGCGCGGGCCGAGGTTTCGGTCGGCTGGCGTTCGATCTGGTTGGCCAGGCGGGCGAGGCCGGTGCAGGCCATCAGGGAGAGCATGCCCTTGGCGCCATGGGCTTCCCGGCTGAGGGTATCGGATTCGGCCGAGTCGCGGGCGACGCATAGGCGATTGATGATGTCATCGGCATGTCTCAGGTAGGCCCGGGCCGCCGCCTTGAGATCTTCGGCATCCTCGGTTTCGGCGGCTTCCAGGTTGGAGGCGAACTCGTCGTCGCGGACCCGTCCGAGGACGGCTTCTTGGCTGGCGGCGAGAAGTTCAAGTTTTTCGAGCAATTCCGCCCCCCGAACCGGCTTGGCAAGGTAGGCGTCGAAGCCGGCTGCCTCGCAGCGGGCTCGGTCGAGTTCCTGAGTCATCGCGGTCAGAGCCAGGAGCGAAGTGTGGCGACGTCCGCGGGCCTGTTCTTCAGCACGGATGGCGGCGGCGACCGAAAGCCCGTCCATGATCGGCATCTGGATATCCAGGATCGCGACGTCGAATTCCTTGGTCCGCCAGAGATCCAGGGCGGCGGAGCCGTCGACCGTGGCACTGACGTCGTGGCCAGCGCGGCGGAGGCGGGCGCTGGCCACCTCGCGGTTGACCTCGTTGTCTTCGGCGAGGAGCACGCGCAGACTCCGGGAGGCGCGTGGAGCGCCATGGGCCGGCTCGAGTTCGTCGCGCACGGGGGTTTCGGTGCTGAAGCGGGTCCAAAGGGCCGTGAGCGTGACCGGGCGGAAGAGCTGAGCCTGACTGCGGAATTCGACCTCCGAAGAAGTCACCAAGATGATCTGTTCGCGCGGGAAGGCCGGCAGTCGCGGGCTGACGTCTTCGGGCAGGTCGATGATCGCGCGGCTGAAGGGATTCTCGGCGGCGGCCGCGGCGGCCCAGAGCGCTTCGGCGTCTTCATAGGTCTCGGTTTGTTCGCATTCCGCGCCCCAATAGGCCAGCGAGTCGGCGAACCATTGACGGACGGCCCGGTCGCCGGCGACGAGTAAGATGCGCTGGCCGGCGAGTTTGGGCTGAGGTGGGGGCGTGAAGGCCGGATTAGGTTCGACCATGACAGTTGCGACAAAGGCCGAGCCTGTGCCGACTTCGCTGGTAACCTTCATATAGCCGTCCATTGCCTGCGTGAGGCTGCGGACAATCGTGAGGCCGAGTCCTGTGCCGCCAAAACGGCGCGTAGTGGAGGAGTCCGCCTGCGTGAATGGTTCGAAGATGCTTTCAAGTCGATCAGCCGGGATGCCGATGCCCGTATCGCGGACCGTGAGTTGTGCGCGCAGGCGGCCGTTGCGTTCCTCGAACTCGAGTTCCGCGTGGACGTGGCCGTTCTCCGTGAATTTCACCGCGTTGCCGACGAGATTGGCGAGGATGCGTCGGAACTTGATGGGGTCGCCCAGCACGGACTGAGGGGAGTCAGCCTTGACGAGGGCGGCGAGTTCGACGCCTTTGCGGCCGGCCTGGTGCTGGAACTGCGCGGTCACTTCCTCGAGGGCGCGGACGGGGTTGAAGGGGATGCTCTCGATTGTGACGTTGCCGCGGTCGAGGCGGGAGAAGTCGAGCACGTCGCGAACGGTATCCTCGAGTTCGCGGGCACAGGACTGGATCTTCGTAAGGACATCGGACGAGAGCGGTGAAGGCAGTTCGAGGTTGGTCTCGCAGAGGCCCTGGATGGCGTTGATGGGGTTGCGAATCTCGTGCGTCACGTTGGCGACGAACTGCCACTTCGCGGCGGCTACTTCTTCGGCCTTCTCGAGGGCGATGCGCAGGCGGTTATGTTCGTCGACCGACTCGGTAATGTTGACCGCGAAGGTCAGCAGACCGTTGGGCAGGCCGCCACCGCCCTTGATACGTTCGTGGACGACGCGGACGAGCCGGGAACGGCTGTCCTGAGTCTCGAAGTGCATGACCGCGTGGAGCACGCGCTGGCCCGTGCGGATGACTTCCTCGTCGAACTGGCGAAACTGTTCCGTCGTGCGGGTCGAGAGGATATCGGCCAGTGTGAGGTCGGCGACGTAGCCGCGGTAGGGCAGGGCGAGGAACTCGTCGAGGCTGCGGCTGGTATGCAGGATGCGTCCCTGCAGGTCGCGGAAGATGATGAAGTCGGGCGAGTTCTCGATGAGCGTGCGCGCTAGGCTCATGCCGGAGCGCGGGGTGAGGATCGGGGCGCCGTTGACCTGAGGGTCTTCGGCGAAGATCAGCCAGACTTGACGGTCGAATCGAGGGTCGGGTTGCAGGATAATCTTCGACGCCCTGATGGGTTCGCCTTGTGTGGCATTACGGAGCTCGAGCATCCCGCTCCAGGCGGACCAGCGGGCGGCGGAGTGGAGTAGGGTCGAGGCCGGCAGGCCGTTTTCCAGTTCGAGGAATAGCTTGTCGATGTTCATGCCCGCCTGGACCTTGCGGCCGACCGCGCGATCGACGAGCGGGTTGGCGAACAGGATCTCGCCCTTACGGCTGCAGACGAGGAACGGCCAAGGAAGGAGGTCGGGCAATGTGGAGAGATCCGCCATCGGTTGCCAGTAATCGTGGAGGGTCTGGTCCCCGGGGACAACCCTCCATGTGCTAGGGGGAAGTCACTAACGAGCAGGGACAGGGGGGTAGCGGTGGGGGTAGGGGTAGGAACTGTAGTTGATTATTGGATACGGATTAACCGAAGCCGATCGGACGACCCCGGGGTCGCCGGGGTCGTGTCTTGCTTTTGGTGCTCAGGAAGGGACTTGAACCCTTACGCTTTAGGGGCACTGGAACCT
>CANCHK010000085.1 GCA_947377865.1 Opitutia bacterium
GCACGGTTTTTCTTGCACGCGTCGTCGCTCGCGGAATGAATGCATGTCCGCAATCCGCCCGGGTGGCGAAATGGCAGCCGCAGCGGACTCAAAATCCGCCGCCCTCTAAAGGCATGAAGGTTCGAGTCCTTTCCCGGGCACTTGCGGCAACGATCGTCGGAGGCGTCAACGCTTCCGACGACACCGCGTTCAGTGCACCCAGGCAGCGGCAGCGAAGGCAGACGCCAGCAAGAGCGTAAGGATGAAGAGCGACGCGCAGCCGCGATTCGAAAGACGTTCCTTATAAGAAAGTCCGCTGCCCGGAATCCCCACCGTACCGTCGACGCGATCCTTGCGGACGTTGATTGTGGCGCCAGGACGACCCGCCGACAGCGAGGCCCCAGTCTTCGAGACATTGATCCGGAAGAATTTCCCGAGCGGGATTGTTTTGCGGAATCGGAAGAAGCCCATCGGGAGTGACACTAGGGGGCTGCCCCTCCTGCCGCAAGCCCCGGCAAGCTAGGCTGCTCGGCGGGTCTCTTATGACACTCTGCAAGCCAAGCCGGTCTTGCTTTTCCCGCCCACGCCGCCCAGAGTGTCGTCAGTTCATTATCAGACGCATTACGAGCAGGAAGGGCGAAAGCTAAACCTGCACCAACCGAGCCCCCAAGGGCCGCGGTGGTTATCGGAGCCGAAAGGCGCCGAGATGAGAGCCGAAAGGCTAAAATCACAGTCCCTCGTGGATTGATCGTGCTGCGCGCCTGTTTCACCGCCGCCCACCATGATCAACACCAGCGATACCACCGCCCGCCCGCCCGATTCCAAGCTGTCCATCCGCGTCAGCGTGGACAACCGCCTACACCACCTTTGGAATAACAACGGGACTTGGTGGCTGCACTACACCGAGCATCTCGCTGATTTCACGAAGCACCGCGTCCGCCGCTCGCTCCGTACGCATGACCTCGAACTGGCTATCCGCCGACGCGACGAATGGCTGCAGAGGGCCGCGGCCTGATCGCCATGAACCTGATCTGGCTCCTAGCGATCATCGCGTTTCATGTGCTTGCCTCGCGCCGGCTCTGATCAGAACCGAGCACCAACGCGCGCGGCCAAGCCCCACTGGGCACCTGGCTGGAAGACGCCCTGCGTCTCGCCATCGTGCTTAAAACTGTGTCGAGCGTAGGCGACCCATTCGGCAGACCCGCGAACGAACCAAGTGCCGGACTTCTCCAGGAACTGCGTCACGCCGACGCGGATCGGCACTTCGCCGATCGCGACCGCGCGCGAACCGTAGCTCCCGTCGGTGAGCATGAAGCTTAATGTCTCGTAGGCGACTGTTAGGTCGACGGTGGTCGCGTGGTCTTCCGTCAGAAAGCCTCGGACGATGATACCGTTCTGTAGGCCCGTGGCGCGCAACTCGACTTCAGCGTACCTGCACGGACGCCAGACGGCCTTGACGTAAGGAATGGGGAGGATGGAAGACTCAAAGCGATCCTCTAACAGCACGCCGAGGGCGATATCGGTCTCGGCGTCAGGACGCCAGCGGGCGGCGGCACCCAAGCCCCAGCGATGGGCGTTGCCCAGGCTCACCCCGTCTTCGGCCGCGAACTCCAAGGCATAGATCAACTGGACACCGTATTTCTGATTCCAATCCCATTGACGGAAACCGGTCACCATGACGTCGGTCGTATCAGCATATGAACGGTCAGTTCCCGCGATGGCACCGTCAAAACGGTTGGCGTACTTATACCACTCGAGGTCGACCGCGCGGTCCGCAGTCTGGTAGATGAGCTCTGCACCGACGCGGGAACGGCCGAACTCGCCGGTCACGCCGCCAGAATAGCTGACTGCATCGGAAGCACGGTATTGGTAATCAGCGTCAAGAACCCAGTTCTTGGCCGGGGTCGGGTCAGCTGCCGATAGTTGTGCGTAAAATAATGCACAAAATAAAGCAGGGTGCTTAACTTTAGGCAGGAGTTTCATGATTAAAAATTAAAATGCCGTCAGATCCCTCGAAGGCAAGCGACTTGCCTCTCATGATTATTTTATGGCACGAATTTTGCTTAATAAAAAGCATTATGCTTATTTCTGCCACTCCTACTCCATCCACCGGTGACAATGTGTGGGTCCTCGTGAGTACCGCACTGGTCCTGATGATGTGTATCCCGGGCCTCTTTCTATTCTACGGAGGGCTGGTCCGAGGTAAGAACGTGCTCTCTATCGCCGCCCAATGCCTAGCCCTCACCGCGATGGGTATCCTGATGTGGTGGGCATTCGGCTACAGCCTCGTCTTCGGCAAGAGCTTCACCGGCAGCCTCGTCGGGCACGTCTTCGGTGGCGCCGAACATTTTGGTTTAGTAGGCCTCAGCGCCGAGTCGAGCGGCTATGAAAGCAGGATCTCGGGCGCAACGTTCGCTCTCTTCCAGGCGATGTTCGCGGCGATTACGCCCGCACTCATCATCGGCGCCGTCGCCGAACGCATGAAGTTCTCCGCGGTAATGTTCTTCTCCTTCCTCTGGACCATCTTTGTCTATTATCCCGTAGCACATGCTGTCTGGGGCGCCACCGGAGACTTCTCGGGACTGGCCAACGCCGACGCGTCATTCAAGGCCGCGGACTTCGCGGGCGGCATCGTCGTACACATGACTTCGGGTTGGTCCGCGCTCCTCCTCTGCATCCTCGTCGGCCCACGCGCCGGCTTCGGTAAGCGCCCAATGACCCCGCACAGCATGGTGCTTTGCGTCGTCGGTACGGGCCTTCTCTGGGCCGGCTGGTATGGCTTCAACGCGGGTTCCGCCCTCGCCGCCGATGGTATCGCCATCCAGGCTTTCCTCACAACGTCGCTCGGTGCTGCCACTGCGACGCTGGCATGGGCGGCCGTCGAGAAATTACATCGCGGTAAAATTTCCGTTCTCGGGCTATGCTCCGGAGCGATTGCTGGCCTCGCCACCGTGACCAACGCCGCGGGTTTCGTCTCCGGCGGTTCCGCCGTGCTTATTGGCCTGCTCGCCGGCACCATCTCCTATTGGGCATGCTCGGTACTCAAACCGAAGTTTGGCTACGACGACGCACTGGATACCTTCGGCGTGCATGGCGTAGGCGGCACGATCGGCGCGCTCGCAACTGCATTACTCATGAACGCACAGGCGAATCCAGCAGGGGGAGCGCTCATCACCAAAGGGCTGCTCAAAGGTCAGCTCCTTGCCATGCTACTTTGCGTCGCCGTCTCGCTAATCATGACCTGGATAATCGCGAAAGTTGTGGCGGTGACCATCGGACTGCGTGCGACGGAGGAAGGAGAGGCCCAAGGCCTCGATATCGCTGACCACGGCGAAGAAGGCTATTATCACAATTAAGCCCGTTTTCCGGGGTGGCAGCTCACTGGTCTGCTTTTTTTCGAGCAGGCCTGCGGGCGTCCACAGTTGTTTTTTGAGCACATTCAAGACATCGGCTCGAAAGTGAGCGGTTGGCACGAGGGTTGCGAAAGACCACTCGCCATGAACTCCCTGCTACGAACTCTCACCATCCTCGCTCTGGCGGCAGTGCCCTATCTGTCGTCCGCGCAGAACGCGCCCGCTCCAGCGGCTGCACCCGCCGTCGAAGCGGCCAAAACCCCTCCGCCTCCTCCGGCTCCTTCGCTTGAACAGCGTATCGCCGGCCTTGAGGCCGCCATCGGAAACGGTGATCCCACCGCCGCGCTGAAGACCGGGCCCAAGGACAAGGATGGTAACGCCACCATTCCGGCCGGCCTCACCACGCCGACCGTCGGCGTCGCTGCCCCAGGCCATAACGGCTTCATGATGATCTGCGCCGCACTGGTGCTCTTCATGACGCTCCCCGGCCTCTTCCTCTTCTACGGCGGCCTGGTCCGCGCGAAGAATATCCTCTCCGTCGTTGCACAGTGCTTCGGACTCGCCGGCCTCGTCGCGGTGCTCTGGTGGGCCGTGGGTTATTCCCTGGTCTTTGGTAAGAGCTTTGACGGCACCCTCCTCGGTCACGTCTTCGGCGGCAGCGAGTACTTCTTCCTCAACGGAGTGACCTCGGCCCCTAATACCGACTACGCCTACTGGATCTCCCAGAACGTCTTCTCAATGTACCAGCTGATGTTCGCGATCATCACCCCGGCGCTCATCGTCGGCGCCATCGCCGAACGCATGAAGTTCTCCGCGGTCATGCTCTTTATGCTCGGCTGGATGTTCCTCGTCTACTTCCCGATGGCCCACGCGATCTGGGGCATCACCGGTGACATGAACGGAGTCTGGAATGCCAAGGCCGCCATCAAGGCAATCGACTTCGCCGGCGGCACTGTGGTTCACATGACCTCCGGTTGGTCCGCGCTCCTGCTCTGCATCATCCTCGGACCCCGCATTGGATTCGGTAAGAAGTCCATGACGCCCCACAGCATGGTGCTCTGCGCGGTCGGTACCGGTATGCTCTGGGTCGGTTGGTACGGTTTCAACGCCGGCTCGGCCCTTGCCGCCGACGGTGTCGCCGCTCAGGCCTTCACCACCACGACGCTCGCCGCTGCGGTTGGTGCCTTCACCTGGGCCGGTCTCGAGTGGATCATCCGCAAGCACGCCAGCATCCTGGGCTTCTGCTCGGGTGCCGTCGCAGGCCTTGTCGTGATCACCCCCGCTGCGGGCTTCGTCTCGGCCAACTCCGCAGTCCTGATCGGAGTTCTCGCTGGTGTGGTGCCCTTCCTAGCGGTTGTCTACTTGAAGGCCAAACTCGGCTACGATGACGCACTCGACACCTTCGGAGTTCACGCGGTCGGCGGCACCCTCGGTGCCATCGTGACCGGCATCTGCGCCACGACCGACGCCAACGGTAACCTCGCCACGAACCTGAAGGACATCGTGGGCAAGACCCTGGTGAACGAACAGTTCAAGGCGATCGGTGTCACGCTGGTCATCTCCCTCGTCGCCACCCTCATCCTCGCCTTCGTGGTGAAGGCCCTCATCGGCCTACGCCCGACCGAAGAAGAAGAAGCCCGCGGCTTGGACATCTCGGACCACGGCGAAGAAGGTTACAGCCACAACTCCTAAGCTTCCCCCAAAGGGAGCCGGCTCGCAGGCCGTCCGACATCGGACGGCCTGCTTCTTTTTAGGGGTAATCTGACAGTGGCATTTTCACTATATTATTGCCCTTTCTGAGATGCTGACAGCAGAATGTCTCTATTCAACGACCATGCTCAAGCTATCCGCCCAACTGAACGACGAGGAATTCCTTGGCACCGCCGAGGACTTGGCCGCGTTTGTCTCGGATAAACTCGCCTCCCTTGGGTTCGGCGACCGCCACCGATCGACCGAGCGACTGGTTCGATTCTACGCCTACGAAGGCCTGCTCTCCAAGCCGGAGCGCGCCCCGGATGACCGTCGCAAGGCGAACTTCGGCCCCCTGCAGGTACGCCAGCTGCTTCTGGCGCGGCTTCTCGCCGAACGCGGTTGGGACCTGGACCGCATCCGTACGCTCCTGCATGACAACCGCGAAGTCTCGCAATTGAATAAGCTGATCGACGAATTAGCCACGCCCACCGAGGCGGAAAAGCTCTTCTTCCGCACGCGCAGCAGTGACTCCCTCTCTCTGGCCGAACCCGACGCCAGCAGCTACAAGCCCAGCCGACTCTCGTCACCAGTCTATTCCCGGCGCGATGACGCGCTCCCCATCATGTCGCCGGCAAAGTCTGGCCGCAAATCCAGCTACTCGACCGTCCAGCAGCTCAGACAAATCGCTGACAGCGAAGAAAGCCCTGCCGAAGCCCTCCGCCTGATGATAAAAAAAGAGATGGCGCGCGATGATCTCACCCCGGCCGCCCGCAATCTCTTCGAACAACTCCTAGCCTTTAACCCCACCACCCGGGGGGACGAACCTAAGACGGAAAGGTGGACCAAACTCCGCTTAGCCCACTGGTGCGAAGCCCACTTCAATATCGACAGTCGGATCACACCCACGAAAGACGAGTTGCAAGAGATCGTGGACAATTTCAGTAAGGCTTTAATGAACAAGTACTTATAATTATGACAGTAACTTTCGTGTGCTAACGACAAGAAAGTATCTCTG
>CANCHK010000086.1 GCA_947377865.1 Opitutia bacterium
GGTTCACTCATACTGACCATTCTATTGACCCTCGCGGACTTACTAATCCTAGCGAAGAACGACACGTGTAAAGAAATCCTCGTGTTACTCTTCGTCAAGGCTAACGAAATCTCCGTCGTGGTGACCTTGCTGGCAGTGCTTTGGGTGACAGCGTGGTTCCAGAAGAGAACTAAATAAAAAAGGCGCGGATCGCTCCGCGCCTTCATGATCCTCTCGCTGCTTCCGCTTAAAGGAAAAGCGGCTTGATGTGGCGGTCGAAGAGGTTGCCGGTGACATTACGCGCGCAGGACTCGCGGCAGGCCTTGAGCTGCTCGAGGTAGCGCGGGCCCATCTTGGCAGCGACCTTGAAGCCGACGTGGATGAGCTGGCGGATATTGGCGTTATAGAGCGGGTTCTTCTGGTCGTGACGCAGGGCGCCGACGAACTGCTCGCTGGTCCAGCCGTTGACGACGGCGGCGGCCGGGAGCTTGGAACGGTCGATGTCGATGACGGTCGCGTAGGGCTGGCAGAGCTCGTCCATGTGCGACAGGGCTTCGGCGTAGATCTCCTTGGCGAGGGCTAGGCCAGCGCCACCGGCTTCGGCGAGGCCGATGACTTCTTCGAGCCAGGTCGTACCCGCGGTCTTCACGTGCACGCCGGCGCCATGCTTGGCGAGGGCGCGGCGGATGGCCGGGTAGATGGAGAACTTGTCGCTACCGCTGTGCACGGAGAGCTTCAGGTTAGCCGGAAGTCCGTACTGCTTCACCGCATGGGCGATGACGCAGAGGTCGTCGTTGAACTCGCGCTCGAACTGGGCGAGGTCGCCGACGTAATCCACGCCCTTGTTGAAACGACCGGTGAACTTCGGCGCGATCGTCTGGATTGGCACGCCTTCGTCGGCGATGGCGGCGAGGATGATGAGCAGTTCAGGAGGGGTCTGCGGGCTGTCGGTCTCATCCATCGAGATCTCGGGGACGAAGCGGCCGACGCCCTTCACCGAGACGATGTGCCGGTAGACCTTACCGGCTTCCTGGACGGCCAGGAGGAACTTGGTGGCCGTGCGCTCGACGTCGGCGCGCGTGGTCGTGAACGGACGGTCGATGCCGGCGAGGGTAATCGTGCCGACGAGCTCAGGGTGGCGGTCGACGAAGGCCTTGACCGCGGCGGGGTCGGCGGGCTGGGCGATGAAATCGGCGACGTCGATGGTGAAGAAGTCGGAGACGCCGACGAAGCGCTCGACGGTCTTCAGGCCGATGTGGTCGGCGTCAAGGAAGTAGGGGGCGGTCCAGCCGAGGGTCTTCACGGCGGCGTCGGCCGCGGCGCGGGTGCTGGTCGGCTCGGAGCCGATGATGTTATGCTCGCGGTTGGATTTATTCCAGACCGGGACGATCTCGACGCCGAGCTTCTTGGCGGCAATACAGGCAGCAAGCTGGGCTTCGGCTTCGTGGGCGAAGCGATCGCCCATACCGAGGGAGAATTTACCGATGACAAGAGATTGGGAAGACATGTGGGGAAAAGTAAGGCGGCCAGAGTAGAGGCCTGTTTCAGGCCATGGCAACCACCCGGAGGTATGAAATTCGGCATCCCTTATCCTCGCTTCTCCTTGCCCTCCTCGCCGCCGTTCATCTTTACTCCCCTCCCTCTCCCCTATGCACCTGAAGATTGCTGTCCTGCCTGGCGATTACATCGGCCCCGAAGTCATGGCCGCCGCCCTGCCCGTCCTTGAGGCTGTCCTGAAGAAGTCAGGCCACACCCTCGAGCACTCCACCCATGACGTGGGCGGCGCGGGCATCGACAACCATGGCAAGGCCCTGCCGGACTCGACCCTCGAGGCCTGCCGCGCCGCGGACGCCATCCTCTTCGGTTCCGTCGGTGGCCCGAAGTGGGAGAAGCTGCCTCCGGCCGAACAGCCTGAGCGCGCGTCTCTCCTGCCCCTCCGCAAGCACTTCACGCTCTACGCCAACGTCCGCCCCGGACTGCTCCTGAAGAACCTCATCGACACCTCGCCGATCCGCCCGGACCGCATCCCGAATGGCGTCGACATGGTCTGCATCCGCGAACTCACCGGCGGCCTCTACTTCGGACCGAAGTCCACCACGACGCTTGCCGACGGCGACATCGAGTCCATCGACACCATGGTCTACCGCAAGTCGGAGATCGAACGCATCACGGACGTCGCCATCGCCACCGCACGCGCCCGCCGAAAGCACATCACCCTCGTCGACAAGGCGAACGTCCTCCAGACCTCCGTCCTCTGGCGCAAGGTCGTCGCCGAACGCCTCAAGGCCACCGCCCCTGACATCACCCTCGCCGTGATGTACATCGACAACGCCGCGATGCAGCTCGTCCTCAAGCCTTCGCAGTTCGACGTCCTCCTCACCGAGAACATGTTCGGCGACATCCTTTCCGACGAGATGGCCGTCATCTGCGGCTCCCTCGGCATGATGGCCTCCGCCTCCTTGGGCGCGAACCGCAACCAGCACGACTACGGCTACGGCCTCTACGAGCCCTCCGGAGGCACCGCCCCGGACATCGCCGGCCAGGACAAAGCCAACCCTTGCGCCCAGATCCTCTCCGTCGCCCTGATGCTTCGCCATTCCTTCGGCCTCGAAGCCGAAGCCAAGGCCATCGAACTCGCGGTCGAGAAGACCGTCGCCGAAGGCATCCGCACCGCGGATATCGCTGCTGGCGGCAAGGCCGTGGGCACCAAGGCCATGGGCGCGGCCATCCTCGCCCGCCTCTGATCGTGGACGAAGCGGAACGACAGCGCGCGGCCGAACGACGTCGGGAGGCCGTGTGCAGTCCGTTCATGCGCATCACCCGCTTCCCGGTCGACGTCGCCCGCGAACTGCTCGACGCCGGCTACTACCGCGTGGACCAACTCGCCGGCCGTTCGCCCGAGTCGCTCCTCACGGAGATCGCTTCTCGCAACAAGGAGAAGCTCCCCGCGCATTTCCTGCCCTCCCTGCGCATGGGGGTCTACTTCGCCGAGTCCGACAGCCCGGACCCGAAGAAGCTCTTCCTCGATCAGTGGCAGTGACCACGGCGGAGCCGTGGTCGGTTGATCGGTTGATTCGTTGATCAGTGGGCAGGAAGAAATGCGGAGCGCCGGGTCTCGATCCAACCATCCAACCATTCAACTCATCAACGGGGCTTCATTTCTTCAGCAAATCGCGCCAATCCTGGTGCTCTTCCTTGTAGCGCTGGAAGGCGTCGTATTCCGCAGGGTCAAGGAATCCGTTGCCGTCCTTGTCGATCTTGGGGAAGAGCCAATCCCAGCCAGGCTTATGCGCCTCCCATTCCTGACGGGAGATCTTGCCGTCATGGTCGTCGTCGGCCTCCTTCATGAAAGCCTGCGCAACCGAGCGCGTGTCGGTCTTGGTCGGGATGCGCAGGGATTCGTCCCAAGCGATCAGCATGCCTGAGGCCAGCAAGGCCTTCCGGTAGACCGCCGGGTCGATGCGTTGGACGGCGACGCCCGCCTCGATGGCCTGGCTCGCGGCGATGCCGGCGGCTTCGCCGCACATCATGAAGGTAGGCTCCATACGAGCGGAAGCATAGCCGAGGAACGACGCAGAGAAACAGATCGAGACGAGGAGGTTCGGCGCATCGGCCTCCTGCGGCGTGAGCGCACGATACGGGATCGGGTAAGGCGTGCGGGTCGGGCCGTGCGAGCCGCCGACGAACATCCAGCCCTCGAGACCGACAAACGTCTGGCCGTCCTTTTCGACGACGACGCGACGCGAAGGATAGGTATCAATGCCGTATTGGGCGAGGGCCACAGGGTCGTCGACCTTCGTGCGATTATAGACGTCAGCCGCGGTGATCACATAACGCCCCTGCAGGCGACGCGTGAGACGGACATACAGCTGGCCCGGCCAACCGGCGGTGTCGGGGTGACGCGGCAGGTCGAGGCCGACTTCCGACGTCTCCTTGCGGAAATTCTCAGGCACGCGCGCATCGGTGCTCATGAAATGGTGAAGCCCACGGAGGTAATCCTGGTGCGCCTTCCAGACCTTCGCCTTCGTCACGTAATCCCCATCGGCGTAAAGATAGCTGATGCCGACCGGGGCCATCGTGATGAGCGAGTTGCGGTGGTAGTTGTATTCGCCGGCGTTCATCCAGCCGGGGAAGATGCGCGCGAGGCTCTTCTTCAGTTCCTTCGGGTCAGTGATGCTGGTCTTGAGGAATTCCACGTAGCGACCGACGAGCTCGAAATCCTTGGGGTCGTAGCCAGCCGGAGGCGTGAGGGGCGCACGACGGGCCGGATCGGACGTCACATAGTAACGGTAGTTATAAGCCTGGATACGAGGGTCTGCTGAACCGATGGTTTCGGTGAAGCGACCGGTGATACCGGGAAGCAGGCCGCTGGCGGCATCGCCGGCCTTCATATAAGGATCAATTGGCGTGAGCTCCACCGGCTCGCGTACGCCGGCGGCTTCTTCGCCGTATTCCTGCGTCGATTCGCGCGCCACATGATACGGTACGCCGGCGCGGGACATCAGGTCGCCCTCATATCCGGCGTCGATAAACACCTTGGCCTTCACGCGGAGACGACCGACCTCGGTAGACATCGCTGGCGGACAGCCCAAGGCGTCGAACGGGGCGTAGTCGAAGGAGGCCGACATGATCTTGCCGCCGGACTTCTCGACCGAGCCCACGCGCAGTTCGCGGACGACTTCGATACTTTGGTCGGCGAGGAGCTTCTCGAACGAGGCGCGAATGATCTCGGGCGAATTACCCAGCGTGGTCAGCAACGGCTTGGTCATGCCGCCCGTCGCGGCAGGGTTCGGGCAGTCCTCCAAAGGCTTGATGCCCGCGCCCAGGATACCGCCGACCCATCGGGACGGCTCGACGATCACCACCGTGCGCCCGGCCCGCTTCACCGCGGACGCGGCCATGATGCCGGAAGGCGTGGCGCCGTACACGCAGACATCGACCTCCTTCACTTCGCCCGCCACGAGGGCGAACGGCAGCAACAAGGCCCAGACAAGCAGTCTCATAAGACCATGCTGAGCGTCCTCTTCGGCCGCTCAATCCCATTCGCCCGCGAGCGAGATTGACGCTCATCCTCCCATGAGAATACAACAAGGCATGCGCCCCATCGCCCTGCTCTGTCTCGCCTTCCTTGGCCTCGTCGCCCGCGCGGCGGACGCCCCGCTCACCTACGTCGGCACCGACGGCGCCGGCAAGGGCAAGAAGGTCGTGCTCATCGCCAACGACCACGAATACAAATCCGAGGAAGCCCTCCCGGAACTCGCCCGCATCCTGGCCAAGCACCATGGCTTCACTTGCACGGTGCTCTTCGGCATCGACCCTAAGACCGGCAACATTGCGCAAGGTAACCCGAGCGACATCCCGGGCACCGGTACGCTGAAGGACGCCGACCTGATGGTGATCTTCACGCGCTTCCAATCCATCCCGGTCGAGCAGATGCAGCCGATCCTGGATTACCTCAACCGTGGCGGCGCGGTCATCGGCCTGCGCACCTCCACGCACGGCTTCCGCTACCCGAAAGACAGCCCGCTCTATAAATATTCCTACGACTACAAAGGCGAAGACTACAAGGGCGGCTTCGGTCGCCAGATCCTCGGCGAGACCTGGGTCGGCCACTACGGCCCTAATCATAAATCCAGCACGCGCCTCGACCTCGTCGCCGAGCAGTCCGGCCATCCCGTCCTCCGTGGCGTGAAGAACGCCTGGGCTGAGATCGGCGCGTACAATGCGGACCCCATCGAAGGCAGCACCATCCTCGCGATGGCTCAGCCGCTCACCGGCATGACGCCGGATTCGGCCGTCGACACCGCGAAGAAGCCCATGCCGGGCGCTTGGGTGCGCACCTATAAATCCAGTTCTGGCAAAGAAGGCCGCGTCTTCGCTTCCACCTACGGCGCCTCGGGCGACCTCGCCAATGAAGGCTTCCGCCGTATGCTCGTGAATGCGTGCCTCTGGACCACCGGTCTCGAAGCCGCGATCAAGCCTGACCTAGAGGTCGGCCTCGTCGGCCCCTTCAATCCGACCTGGCTCGGCACCTTCAAGCGTGCAGGTGCCG
>CANCHK010000087.1 GCA_947377865.1 Opitutia bacterium
GGTAGCCTTTGCCGGCGCGGGAGGGGGCGTTGTAGGTGGGCGGGCTTTCCTTGAGTTCCGAGATGTGCACGCCGCCGTTGTCGGAAGCGAAGACCACGAAGGTGTTCTTTGAGAGTCCGTTGTCTTCGAGGGCCTTCAGCACGCGGCCACATGCGACGTCGAGCGATTCGACGAGTGCAGCGTAGGTCGGGTGGAAAGACTTCGCGTTGGCTTCGATGCCCTTGGCTGGAGCAGCGAGCGGGATGTGGGGGTTGTCGAACGCGAGGTACAGGAAGAACGGCTTGTCCTTACTGCGCTGGATGAACTTCACGGCATAGTCGGCGTGGCCGAGCTCGCCTTTACCGCCCTGGGGCGATTCCGCGCCGGGATTGGCCTTGCCGGCGAAGTATTCGTCAAAGCCATGGTCTGTCGGTTGGTGGCCTTTGCCACCGAGGTGCCATTTGCCCACGGCCGCAGAGGTGTAGCCTTTGGGTTTCAGCAGCTGGGCGATCGTCTGGACTCCTGCAGGGAGGTTGTTGTTCACCGTCGCCGCGAGCACGCGCTGGGAAGCCCGGTCACTGCGGCCGGGAAGGAAGGTCGTGATCTTCAGACGCGCTGGACTCTGGCCGGTCAGAAGGCCGGCGCGTGAGGGCGAGCAGACCGAGGCGGCGGCGTAGGCTTGCGTGAAGCGGGCTCCTTCGGCAGCGAGCTTGTCCAGGTTTGGCGTATTCTGGTCCTTACGGCCGAAGCAGCCGAGGTCGTTGATGCCGAGGTCATCGGCGAAGAGGATGACGAAGTTGGGTGGGGTCTCCTGTGCGGTGGCGGGAACAATCGCGAGCAGGGCGCCGAGGAACAAGGCGAGGAGGAGGCGGGGCATGCCGTGATCTTATTCCGTCCCTTGTGGAAGCAAAGGGAAAAGGGTCAGGTGGATTGACAGTCGGGGCGCCTCCATAAACGCTCAAATGTGATGAGGACAGATGAACCGAACCAAGCCCGCCAGGCCTCCCGCCTGGGAGCGTTCCGTCGTTTCCTTGGCTTTGTCGGTCCGGGTTTCCTCGTGTCGGTTGGCTATATGGATCCAGGCAACTGGGCCACGGATCTCGCCGGCGGCTCGCAGTTTGGTTACGCGCTGCTCTGGGTCATCCTGCTGTCGAACCTGATGGCGATCCTGTTTCAGCACCTCTGCGTGCGCCTGAACGTCGCCACCGGGCTCGATCTCGCCCAGGCCTGCCGGTCGCGCTACTCTCCGGGTATCTCGAAGTTCCTTTGGGTCTCGGCACAGATTGGTATCGTTGCGTGCGACCTCGCCGAGCTCCTCGGTTCGGCGATCGCGCTGCAGATCCTCTTCGGCATCCCGCTCTTCTTTGGCGCGATCATCACGGCGCTCGATGTCCTGCTGCTACTAGCGCTGACGCGCTTAGGCTACCGTTGGCTGGAAGCGCTGGTGGCGGTGCTGGTGCTGACCATCGCGGCCTGTATCGGCATCGAGCTGTTGCTGGCCAAGCCGGTGATCGCTGAGCTGGTGAAAGGCTTCGTGCCGACCACGGCAGTGCTGACACGCCCAGGCATGCTCTTCGTGGCCCTCGGCATCATCGGTGCGACGGTCATGCCGCATAACCTTTATCTCCATTCGTCGATCGTTGGTTCACGCGATTTCGGCGCGGATGAAAAGTCGCGGCGCGAGGCCATGCGCTTCGCGACCTATGACTCCACGCTCGCGCTCAGCTTGGCGTTCTTCGTCAACGCCGGCCTGCTGGTGCTGAGCGCCGCCGCTTTTCATGGGCGACCTGAAGCCGTCACGGATATCCGCGAGGCGCATAGACTGCTGGACGGCGTGCTGGGTGCGACTTTCGCCGGCACGCTCTTCGCGGTCGCGCTGCTCGCCTCCGGCCAGAACGCGACCATCACCGGCACCATGGCCGGTCAGTTTGTCCTCGAAGGCTTCCTGAAGGTGAAGAGCCCGGGCTGGATCGTACGCGCCTCAACGCGTGTCGCGGCTCTCATCCCGGCATTACTCGTCATCGGCCTGGCCGGGGAGGGCAGGGTGGAGACCTTGCTCATCTGGAGTCAGGTCATCCTGAGCCTGCAACTGGGCTTCGCCTGCTGGCCGCTCGTCCGTATGACGGCGGACGCCTCATTGATGGGTGCTTTTGTCGCTCCGCGCTGGGTAAGCACGCTCGGTTGGGTCGCCACGGCCCTGGTCGTCGGGGCTAGTTTGTGGTTCGTCGTTGGAGTTTTTTGATATAAATAACTCATTATAAGGTATTTAGGTTTTACATATGGAGAATTGAATAGCCTCGACTTTTAATCCTGTTATCTTAACTAATGTAGTCATAAATAAACTGTGCTGTCCGTCTCCGCCCATCATGTCCGCCATGCGATCTCTTATCCTCGCTCTTCTCGCCGTGTCCTCCTTGGTCGCGGCCGAACAGCCAGTCGTCTTGCGGGTGGGCTTCTTCCCTAACCTGACGCACGCCCCGGCTCTGGCCGCACGCCAGCTGGAAAGAGAAGGGAAAGACTTTCATCAGCCTAACCTCCCGGTTGGGGTTAAGTTGGAATGGCGTTCTTTCAATGCGGGTCCTTCCGCCATGGAAGCCCTCGTCGCCGGTGCTATCGACATTACCTACGTCGGTGCGTCGCCGGTCATCAACGCTCATGTCCGTACTAAGGGACGCACGATTCGCGTCCTCGCGCCGGTCGCTTCTGGCGGTAACGCCTTGGTCGTCCGCAAGGAATCGCCTCTCCGGACTCCGGCTGATTTCCGCGGCCATCGCATCGCCACCCCGCAGCTAGGTAATACGCAGGACGTGGATGCTCGCGTCTGGCTGCGTTCCGGCGGCCTCAACGTCACCATCGCCGGCGGCGACGCCCAGGTCCTTCCGGCGCAGAACGCCGAGCTGATCGCTCTCTTCAGGCGGGGTGATGTCGACGCCGCCTGGACGGTCGAGCCTTGGGTGACGCGCTTGGTGGATGATTTCGGCGGCGAGGTCCTCGTCGAGAACCGCGATTCGATCATCACCGTGCTGGCGGCCTCGCAGAAGGCCCTCGATGCCAAAGGCGAAGCGGTGACGGCCTTCGTTCGCTCCCATTACCTCCTGCGCGATCGCCTGTCCGCCGATCCGGTCTTGCTCGAGCGTCTTTCGCGTGAAGCCTTGGGCGCCGAATCGCGATCCGCCGCTCCGAAGGCTGAGCTCATCGCCCCCGCTTTGCGCCGTATCCGCTGGGACCAGCCCGAAGAGCCGGCGCTCCGCCTGCGTCGCCTGACCGACGCTTTCGCCAAGGCCCAGTCGGACTCGCGTGCATGTGGCTTACTGGCGGGCGAAACTCCAGTGGCGCCTTTGTTGCAGGCCCTGGTCGACGACCTCCCCGTCGCCCGCAAGTAACCCTCCTTGCTTTCTTCTGCTTCGTTCACGCTAATCCCTCGCCTCCATGCCGGCCCACCCGTCCAGTGAATCCCATTCCCAGCTCACGCTGAGCAACGTGACCAAGCGTTTCCACGGTCGCGCCGGTCTCGTCACGGCCGTGGAGGATATCAATCTGCAGGTGAAGGAAGGCGAATTCCTCGTGCTCGTGGGGCCGTCCGGCTGCGGGAAATCCACCTTGCTCAGCTTGCTCGCCGGACTGGAGCAAGTCGACGAAGGTTCGATCAAGCTCGACGGTGCCGATGTCGTCGAGCCCGGCCGTGACCGCCTCGTGATGTTCCAACAGGACGCTCTCTTCCCTTGGCTCGACGCGCTGGAGAACGTGCTCTTCGGCCTGCGCCTCAAGCCAGGTCTCACCGATGCGGAGCGCAGCGAAGCGGCTCGCTACTACTTGGATCTTGTCGGGTTGGCCGACAAGGAGAGGGCCCATCCGCATGAGCTTTCAGGCGGGATGCGTCAGCGCGTGGCCCTCGCGCGTTCGCTCGCCCCTAATCCGCGTGTGCTCCTGATGGATGAGCCCTTCTCCGCTCTTGATGCGCTCACGCGAGACCAGCTTTACGGCGACATCCAGAAGATCTTCACGCAGCGCAAGAAGACCATCGTGCTCGTGACGCATAACATCCGAGAGGCGGTCTGCCTCGGCGACCGCGTCGTGCTCCTTTCGCCCAATCCCGGCCGTATCCGTCAGGTCTTTAATATCGACCTGCCGCGTCCGCGACGGATCAACGACCCGGCCCTGGCTACCTTGGCCGCTGACATCACCACCGCTCTTTCCGCCCACCTCGCCGAACCTAAGGAGGGCCTCGTATGAAGACCCCTCGCGCCCTCGTCCCGGTCGTCATCGGCCTCCTAATCCTCGGTGGCTGGGAATGGTTCGTCCGTTCCGGTCGCGTGGACGACGTCCTCGTCCCCGCTCCCACGCAGATCGGCGAATGGTTCTGGTCTGCGTTGCGTGACGGGTCGCTGGCTTCGGCCACGTGGGTCACGATGCGTCGCCTGATGCTGGGTTTCGTCATCGGCGCCGCCATCGGCATCCCGGTCGGAGCGCTCTGCGCCCGCTCCAGCCTCGCCCGTGACACCATCGGCGTCCTCTCCCTCGGCCTGCAGACCTTGCCTTCCGTCTGCTGGGTGCCGGTGGCGATTATCGCCTTTGGGCAGAACGAAGCCGCCGTCCTGTTTGTTGTCGTTATGGGCACGGTCTGGGCCGTCGTCATCGCCGTGCAGGAATCGGTGCTCTCCGTCCAGCCGCTTTACCTTCGCGCGGCGATGACGATGGGCTCCCGCGGCTGGCACCTCTGGGTGCACGTGATTTTTCCAGCCGCCTTGCCCGGCATCATCAGCGGCCTTAAGCAGGGCTGGGCTTTCGCCTGGCGCTCCCTCATGGCGGCTGAGATCTTCGTGGTGATTCTCTCGGGCTTCGGTCTGGGATCCCTCCTGCATGCCGGTCGTGAGCTGCTTCGCATGGACCAAGTAGTGGGCGTGATGCTTGTCGTGGTGGGCGTCGGCCTGCTGGCGGACCTCATCTTCTTCTCGCCGATAGAGCGCTGGTTGCGCCGTTCCCGCGGGCTGGAGCGCTAAGCCATCGCCTTTCCTCCTCGCCCTTGGGGCTGGGGAGGCCCTAGCGTAGGGGAAATGTTTATCGACGAAGCCAAGGTTGAACTGAAGTCCGGTGACGGCGGCCACGGCTGCGTCAGCTTCCGTCGCGAGAAATTCATCCCGAAGGGCGGACCCGACGGCGGTAACGGCGGCAAGGGAGGCGACGTCGTCCTGGTCTGCGACCGTAACGAAGGCGATCTCCAGGCCTACCGCTGGCAGCCGCACCGTCGCGCCCGCAATGGCGCTCCGGGCCAGGGCCGCCAGTGCGCGGGTCCCGATGGCGGTGACCTGATTCTGCCGGTGCCTCCGGGCACGCAGGTCCTCGAGGAAGGCTCCAACCGTCTCGTGGCTGAGCTGACCGAACACGGCGAACGCGTGATCCTGCTCGCCGGCGGCAAGGGCGGCATGGGCAACATGAATTTCAAGAGCTCGGTCAACCAGGCCCCGCGTCGTACCACTCCCGGCTACCCGGGCGAAGAAGGTAGCTTCCGCATCGTGCTCAAGACGATCGCCGACATCGGCCTCGTGGGCTACCCGAACGCGGGCAAGTCGACCCTTACCAATCTCCTCACGGCCGCCCGCCCGAAGATGGCGCCGTATCCGTTCACGACCCTCCACGTCAACGTGGGCGTGATCGACTACACCGACCGCTTCGACCGCATCGTGATGGCGGACATCCCGGGCCTCATCGAAGGCGCGCATGAGAACCGCGGCCTGGGTCACCAGTTCCTCCGCCACGTCGAGCGCTGCTCGCTGCTGGTCTTCATCATCGACATGGCCGGCAGCGAGAACCGCGAGCCGTGGGACGACCATCGCATCCTCGAACGCGAACTCCGACT
>CANCHK010000088.1 GCA_947377865.1 Opitutia bacterium
CGGCTGCGTCAAGATTGGCGCTGAAAACGGCGAGGCTTTCCTCTTCCGCGACCGCGAGATCGGCGCCCAGGGCCTGACCCAGATCTTCACCCGCCAGATCAAGACCTACTCCGATAAGATGCGCGAAGGGGTCATTGTTCCCGAATTCCCGGAAACGGTTAAGCGACATTTCGACTTCGGCGGAGAACTGCTCCTCGGCCACCTCCGCTACGGCACCTCGGGCAACTTCGACTCGGTCTCCTGCCACCCGTACGCCCGCAAGTCCATCTGGCCGACCCGCAACCTGCTCGTCGCCGGCAACTTCAACCTGACGAACACCAGCGAACTCAACTCTTCGCTCACTGAGCGCGGAGCGCACGTCATCTACTCGACCGACACGCAGTCCATCCTCGAGGAAATCGGCTTCTGGCTCGACGAGGAACACGATCGTCTCTTCAAGGCCTTCAAGGACCAAGGACTCGAAGGCGCCGCAGTACAGTCCGAGATTTCGAAGCACATGGACATCGGCAATGTCCTCCGCAAGGCCGCCAAGAACTGGGACGGCGTTTACGCCATCGCCGGACTTATCGGCAACGGCGACAGCTTCGTCATCCGCGACCCGAACGGCATCCGCCCCTGCTGGTACGCCCGTACCGAAGACCTCATCGCAGTGGCCTCCGAGCGCGTCGCGCTGATGACCATCGTCGGTGTGAACCAGGAAGACGTGCACGAACTGCCTCCGGGCTCGGCGCTGATCATGAAGGCCGACGGCCGTCATTCGATCGAATCCTTCCACACCCCTGGCGAGCTCCGCTCCTGCTCCTTCGAGCGCATCTATTTCTCGCGCGGCAACGACCCGGAAATCTACGCCGAACGCAAGGCCCTCGGCGCCGCCCTCTCTGACGACGTCATCGCGCAAATACGCGACGACCACGATAACGCAGTCTTCTCCTACATCCCGAACACGGCGGAAATCGCCTGGTACGGCCTGATGGAAGAGCTCCGAAAGCGCCGTCGTTCGCAGGTCCGCCAGAAGCTCATCGACGCCCAGCGCGCCGGCAAGCTCGACGAAGCCCTCATCGACAAGCTCGTGCTCGGCGGCTGGCCGCGCGGCGAAAAGGTCGCCCATAAGGACGTCAAGCTGCGCACATTCATCTCGCAGGAGAAAAACCGCATGCAGATGGCTTCGCACGTCTACGATATCTCCTACGGCACCGTCCGCGATGGCGACACGCTCGTCTGCGTCGACGACTCGATTGTCCGCGGCACGACGCTCCGCCAGTCGATCCTGCGCATCCTCGCCCGCCCAAACCCGAAGCGCATCGTCATCGCCTCGACGGCACCGCAGATCCGCTACCCGGACTGCTACGGCATCGACATGTCCGAGATGGGCAAATTCCTCGCCTTCCAGGCCGCCGTCGCGCTCTGCAAGGAACGCGGCAAGACGGACCTGCTCCGCGAAGTCTACGAAGACTGCGTCGCGCAGTCGAAAAAGCCGACGAAGGAAATGCAGAACCACGTGAAGCGGATCTACGACGCCTTCACCGAGATCGAGATCGCCGCCAAGGCGGCTGAGCTTGTCTACCCTTCGAAGAGCGCCTGGAAGGGCGAACTCGTCCTCGTCTTCCAGAAAATCGAGTCGCTCCACAAAGCCTGCCCGAAGAGCCGCGGCGATTGGTATTTCACGGGCGACTACCCGACCCCGGGCGGTCTGGGCGTGCTCAACCAGGCCTACATCAACTACTGGGAAAAGCGCGAAGGGCGGTCCTATTGATCAGGCGTAGAGCCTGAACGGTGAAGTCCGTGCGCGGAAGGCCGCGGCGTCGCCGTCCCAGCGTGTCATCCAACGGGCGAGGTCGATCCGTGCGCCCTGCGTGCGGAGGTCTTCGAAAAACGCTTCGCTCCCCAGGTGCTTGATGAAGAGCTCCCGCTTGGAACCTGTGAGACCAGCGAACGGATTCGGTGCCCAGACACAGGCCTGCCTGAGCATGTGCAGGGAAATCGCGGTGGGGCGGAGTTTCGGCCAGTCACCGACCGCGACATAGACGCCTTGCGTTCCATCGGCCATCTGACGCGGCTGCAACACGAGGCCAGGCACGGCATTGCCGAGGGCAGCCGTGAGTTCGGCCGCCTTGCGGCGAGGATAGGTGAGGAAGCGGAAGTTCTGGTCGGCACCCGAGCTGTGACTAAAGCCCGAATCCATACACCCTAGACCAGTCATCGCATAGCCCAGGGCGGCCTTCGAGCTGTTGATCATCGGCGAAGTTGGGACCCAGTTCAGGCCGGTGAGATTCCACGTCATCGACCGGCGCCAGCCTCGCATGGACACGACATCCAAGGCGCCGCGACGGCGCTTCGTGTCGTCGAGATCGAGGACTCCGGGCGTGGCCACGGCCCAGCGGGCAATCTCACCGATGGTCAGGCCATGGACGTACGGCGTCTCGTAAGCTCCCACATAACTCCGCCACTTACGGTCCAGGAACGGTCCATCGACCTTCTCGCCCCCAAGCGGATTGGGGCGATCAAGGACGATCACACGCACGGGTCGGTCCAGCGAAAAGCACGCCTCGATGACGTACCGCATGCAGCTGATATAAGTGTACGAACGCGCCCCGACGTCCTGGAAGTCGATGAGGATGACATCAAGGCCTGACAGCATTTCGGGTGTCGGTCGACGGGTTGCTCCGTAAAGCGAATAAATGGGAAGTCCCGTGCGTGCGTCTTTTGCATTCTTCACGGTGGCTTCGGCCTTGGCGTCTCCATCGATACCGTGTTCAGGCCCGAAGAGCTTCATAAGCTTCACGCCAGGTGCATGAGCAAGGATGTCGACCGTTCGCTGCCCGTTTCCGTTGACGCCGGCGCGGTGCGTGACGAGGCCGCAGCGCAGCCCCTTCAGCCGGGCGAAACCTTCGGCGGCGAGTACGTCGATACCCAACATGACCTTGCCCGTGATCGGCACGGCCGGCGTCGGCGAGACAGGTGCGGGGCCCACGTATCCTCCGCCACCACCGCCACCGGCGCAGCCGGAAAGAGCGACGGCGCCCAGCGAACCCAGGGCGGTGAGGTGAAGAAACTCGCGGCGATCCATGGGAAGCAGTGCCAGCCATCATCGATGGATTACCGAGGGGTTCAAAGTCCGAATTCGAAAATCCGTTTGCAGGCGAGGGCTCTCACCGACACCTTCGCTTCATGCGCGTCGCCCTCCTCGGTTCCGGTCGCGGCTCCAACGCCGACGCGGTCCTCCGCGCCCAAGCCGAAGGTCGTCTGGGCAAGGCCAAGGTAGTCGGACTCTGGTGCGATGTCCCGACCTGCAAGATGCTCGAGCTCGGCCCGAAGTACGGCGTGCCAGCCCGCTTCCTCGATACGGGTCCCTTTAAGACGAAGTTCTCCCCTGAGCGCGAACAAGCCTGGGCCGATGACCTCAAGGCGGCGAAGGTGGACCTCGTCGTCCTCGCCGGCTTCATGCGGGTGATCAAGTCCCCCCTCCTCGACACCTTCGCCGGCCGAATCATCAACCTTCACCCTAGCCTCCTGCCGGCCTTTCCTGGACTCGATGGTATCGGGCAGGCCTGGAACGCGGGCGTCGCGGAGGCCGGTTGCACTGTCCATTGGGTCAATGCCGAGGTCGATGGCGGCGCCCACCTCGGCCAGACCCGCGTGCCACGCGAGACGACCGACACGTTGGAATCCTTTGCCCACAAGATCCACGCCGCCGAGCATGCCCTGCTCCCCGCCGTGATCGCCCACCTGAGCGAGACCCTTTCCTGATGATCGAACTGAAGTGCCCCATCCATGAAGACATGGTCCAGCCGCTGGAAGACCATTTCTGTGAACTGACCCGCTCTTCTTGGATGCTCTTCCATGAGGGCCCCGGGAAGCCCCACTTCGTGATGGGCTACTTCGACACCAAGGCCGAGTCGGACGAAGCGTGGGCCGGCCTGCGCAAGGCCTTCAAGAAGTTGCCCGAGGCCTATGAAGAAACGGTCATGGCCGATAAGGACTGGAAGGAAGCCTATAAGGAGCACCTCAAGCCGTGGGACCATGGACGCCTCCACTGGGTACCGGCCTGGATGCGCGGCAAGCATGCCGTCCCTGCCGACGCCGCAGTGATCTGGTTCGACGCCGGCCTGGCCTTCGGCACCGGCGATCACCCGACGACCCGCCTCTGCGCCATCCGCATGATGGACTTCCTGGAGACCCATCCCGTCGCGAAGGTTTCCGTCACCGACGCCGGCTGCGGCTCCGGCATCCTCGCCCTCTCCGCCGCCAAGCTCGGCTGCGGCCGTATCGCCGGCTTCGACCGTGATCCGGAATCCGTCCGCGTCAGCATCGCCAATCGCGAGGACAATGGCATCGCTGATGACGCGGTCGCCTTCCACCACGCTGGACTTGAAGAAGGCTTCCGCCTGACCGGCAGCGCTGACGTCGTGCTCGCGAACATCATCAGCGATGTCCTCTGCATCTACGCCGATAACCTGGTCGACTCCGTCAGCCCCGGCGGCGTGCTCGCGCTCAGCGGCATCCTCGCCAAGGAACAGGATTCCGTCCGCGCCCACTTCGAGGACAAGTGCCGCGAAGCGTGGGGCGAAGGCATGAAATCCGACGGACGCATCATGGGCGAATGGAGCGATGTCGCCCTGTTCCGCCCGCTCTGAGCAGTTGCGCCGCCAGCACTTCCCCTTTCCCTAGAACCATGCCTGACGCCACCGCCCAACGCATCCGCTTCGGACGCATCATCTCCGTGGCGTTCGGCCTCCTGTGTGTCGCCCTCGGCGTCAACGGTCTCATCGGCGGCGTCAGCCTCGGCTCACTCCATATCCCGCCGCGCTGGGATCCGGCCATCGTCACCTTCCCCGTCGCTCTTCGCGCAGAGTGCTGGTTCTTCATCGCCTACGCGGTCCTTCTTTTCCTCCCTTGGCGCCGCATCGAGAACCGCAAGGCCTGGAACTGGCTCTTCGCGCTGCTCTGCTTCGCCTCGGTACTCTTCGCATTCACGATGATCTGCGAAGTGATGGCCAAGAACTACATCGCGCAGAACGCCCACGTGAAGGCGAAGATTCCCGTATTCCAGGCGGTACTCCTCTTCCTAGGCTTAGGTCAGATCCCAATCGAACTGTTCAGCCGCAAGCCGGAGCTGCTCGACTAATCAAAGCGCGGCGACCATCTGGCGCCAAGGGATGAACCAGGGCCAGACGAGGACGATCACCAGGAAAGAAATAGTGATACCAGAGGGGACCTCCGCGTGTCTTCCATCAATCAGTCGCGGGAGCGCGTATGTGAGCAGCCAAACCGATTTGTATATCACCTGGAAGACGAGCAGCCAGAGAAAGCTTGCCGACGAGACCACGCCGAGGACGGAACAAGCGAGGATGGCAAGCCAAAGGGATCCGACCAACGTACGCCATCCGGTGCTTTCCACGAACACTCCCTGATCCGTGGCCGACGGCTTGAGCAACGTGGCGAAGCCGACTGGAACCAGTATAAAGATGTTCGCCCAGAATAGGAACTGCACCGCCGACATAAATCAGAGCGCAGCGTGCAGCGCTTCGGCGCGGCGAATCGCTTCTTCGAGCGTCGGCGCGGTGACGGTGATATGCCCCATCTTACGACCCGGGGCGGCCTTGCCCTTGTCGTAGAGGTGCAGCTTGGCGGAAGGGTCCGCGAGGACCTTGGTCCAGTCGGGCTCCTGACCGTTGCGCCAGACGTCGCCGAGCAGATTGACCATGGCGGAAGGAGCCAGCGGCTTCGTTCCGCCGAGCGGCAGGCCGCACACAGCACGGATGTGCTGTTCGAACTGACTCGTCTCGTTCGCGTCGAAGGTCTGGTGGCCACTGTTATG
>CANCHK010000089.1 GCA_947377865.1 Opitutia bacterium
GTTTGCGCACGTTGGCGGCGCTGCCGAGGTGCAGTGCCTTGCCCACCCACCCAAACCCAAAAGGGTCAGGCTACTACATAGTGGTCTGACCCCTTCAGCCATAGAGTTGCAGATGGGGTCAGGCTACCACTCATAATGGGGTCAGACCCCATTAATAGGGTCTGACCCCATTATCGTCCCGTGCACAATCACTTCGATGTCTGTGCCGAACGATTGAGTATAGGGTCAGACCGCTTCCGATCGCTATCGCTCAGAAGCGGTCTGACCCCACACTGAATTCATGTCCCTTGAGCGATTCGTCCAAGCCCAGGAAAAGTCCTACGCGGGGGCGTTGGCGGAACTGAAGGCCGGCCGTAAGACAGGGCATTGGATCTGGTGGATCTTTCCGCAACTGCGCGGTCTGGGGACGTCTCATAACTCTACGTTCTACGGACTGACCGACGAGACAGAGGCGAAGGCCTATTTGCAGCAACGGGTCCTCGGCGCCCGCTACCGGGAATGCATTGAAGTCATCCATCGTCATCTGTGCGAGGGTAGGGTGTCCCCGCTGACCCTCATGGGCAGCGACATCGACGTCCTGAAGCTCCAGAGCTCTCTAAAATTATTCCTGAAAGTCTCTTCGGCCGAAGACTCTCTGCTGCAAATGCAGGCCAAAGCCGTCTTGAAGTTTCTAAGGTAGTACCGAACACGGGGTCAGGCCGTACCATTGGATCGCTGAACCAAAACTTACCTGAATGACGCGATTTTCGTTTCAGGCTGCGACCGCCCCCGGCTGATCCCTCGCGCCCTCCGCGCCCCCACGCGCCCTCCGCGGCCGTGACCGCAACTTGTCCATCGCCCATCCCGCCAGATCCCAAAAGGGTCAGGCTACTACATAGTGGTCTGACCCCTTCAGCCATAGAGTTGCAGATGGGGTCAGGCTACCACCTAGTAGCCTGACCCTTTTTCTGATTGGCTACTATATTTGAGTTATTTCTTGGCCACTAAAACTCCAAGAATCATCAGTAGAATACCGTTGGTCATGTACTGGGCCAAGACTGTTTGGCGAATGGCGCTTCCTTCGGGGGAGCTGAACAAGGCGACAGCCAGGGTGATAAGTCCCGCAGCCATTAGAACGGTACCGGTGCGGGCCAAAATCTTGCTTGGGGCGACTTCCGGATTACTAGAAGCAATGGTCGGCCGTTGGGCCTTCAGGACCTGTTCCTTGATGATCTCCAACTTGGCCCATTTATCCATGCCTTCTTGCCAGAAGTCGTCTGTCCATGTCAGCCGGCCTCCTTTAATCCAATCCTTGATCTCCCACGGTTCGAACTCGCCGAAAACCTTTCCTTCGCGGGCAACTATAAATTTTGAGGCCATTGAATTAGTGTTTCATTCTAAGATTTAATTACAAGGACTGTCCGTGCACTCCCGGGCCGAACGCTGGGCCGAACACGGTGTCGAACACGGGGTCAGGCCGCACCTTTTAGCGAGCGTATCTAATAACGGGTGAAAGGCTCGAATTTAGGTGCACTTAAATGAGGGTGCGGCCTGACCCCTTAATTCTCGGAAAGGAGTTTGCGGATGAAGGAGGCGGAACTGAATCGCATTCGGACGGCGGGGCCGAACACGGGGTCAGGCCGCACCTTTTAGCGAGCGCACCTAATAACGGGTGAAAGGGGCGAATTTAGGTGCACTCAAATGAGGGTGCGGCCTGACCCCATCGTTCGCCCCCTGCTGTAGGTGGTTTCAGTTGATGGCCGGGAACAGGCCGCGATGGCGGTCCATGTTGTTGAGGTGAAGTGAGGTCACATATCTGATGTGCGCCTTAGGCGCGCTTACATCCGGCAGCGGATGCACGTTGGCCTCCCCGCCGACCGGCGGCATGCCGAAACCAAGTTCGAGCCATTTGGCCAGATTGAGGTGCCTGTATTCCGCCAGCCTGGCGATCCGGGGTTCCGGTTCACGCCCGGTGGCCTGCCGCCTTTGCTTCATCGCCGACGTGATGGCTTCCGCTTCCTTCGTCCGATTGAGGCATGTGAGCATTTCTGCCAACAGGAGGTTGAATTCGTAGGGATTAGTATCGCACTGTTGCTCGTATCTGAGGGCGCCGGAGCAATCGGTTGCCACGCGGATCGCATCGTTGGTGCGTCCGGCTTCATGATTGGCCCAAGCAAGCATGTGGTGGGCGAGTCCGTTCTGGCCATCAAGGTGGAAGCACGCGAAAGCCAGCAGGTCTGCTGCTTCGCGTTTCTGTCCGAGCTGATACAGTCCGGAGGCCAAGGTCATGATTCTCGGGATGACCAGCTGGTCGAAACGCATGAGCGCGGTAGCGCCCGGGACATCCCCGGCGAAGAGCTTGCGATGGATGTCCTGGCAGATGACGTCCGTCTTGCCGGAAGGGTGGATCCAGTTGGGTTGGAATGGCGATCGGCTCAGCGGCGCGGAGGGGCAGTGACCGAAGGCTCGCCAGGCGCGTGATGAACGGGGGGAAGGCGGCGCCCAAGGGTAGTCCTCGTTCGTCACGTCGGTATGCGAGCGCCTAGCCTCGTGGATCAGCCGATCGGGGGGAGTGAAGCCATGGCCGTAGAGGTGGAGCAGGGCTCGGGATGCTTGATGGAATTCGATCGCTTCCTTTTCATGTGCGAGGTGCCCCTTGGTCCAGTCGATGTTTCCATCGCGTCGAAAGCCGTTCTTCAGGAAGTCTGGCACGTAAGCTTCGCCGGTCAGCGCCTCAGCCATCAGGCCGCTGACGAAGGCACCCAAGGCTGATCGGGAGCGTTGGTCGCCGCTGCCTTTGAGTCCGGCATGTCCGCAGAGCGTGCCTTCGGCGTGGAGCACCATGAGGCTCTTCCATGCGGTGGATGACCCGGAGAGCGCCGCCTGGAAGACCCGGCCGATGTCTTTGGCCGTGGCCAACTGAACGTCAGGTCGCTCGCCGTCACTCTGGAAGATCCGACGTGAATTAATTGTGCCGCTCGCTTCCGCATGCCCGAGCGAGGCGAGCAGCAGAAGGATGCGCGTGGCTTCTGGTCGAGCTTCGGGCAGGTCGTCGATATCCAGCGCCTTCATACTCAACCACTCGAGGGTCGTCAGGGAGCGGCGGCTGAAACGACGCGGCGCGGACTTGAGGAGGCGAAGCAGCCTGGTTGCGCCGGCGCGCTCGCCGCGTGCCTGGGTGTCGCTGGCGCAAGCCAGGTATTCCGCTTCGGGGTCGCCGTGTTCGCCGGCCAGTGCGAGCAGTTCTTGGTTGGCCGGATTCTTCTTATGTTCATCCGAACCCATGAACGCCTCGATGGCTGCCTCCACGCCGTGCTCCACTGCGCTTCGGAGGTGGGCTTGCGCCTTGCGATGATCACCGCAGCCTTCGGCGGCGACGATGCTCGCGGCATGATAAGCGGGGACGAAGCCGGCTTGGGCGAGTCGCTCCAAAGCGGAGAGGCAGGCCGCAGGGTTGCCACCTTCCTGGTAGGCATAGGTCGCGGAGAGCGCCAACATGAATAACGCGGTCAGGCGTTCGGTTTCGGGGCGGACCCATTCCGGGATACCGGACGCGCTGGCGCTCAGACGGCGGTGCAGGAAATGGAGGGCGACGAAGCCTTCGCCGACGCCCGCCTTAGCGGCCAGCCACATCTTGTCGTAACTCGTCCGGAGGGCGATTGCGGCGTGGGGGTTGCGCTCGTAGTCACCATGGAACCACCACTCCGCGAGACGGAAAGCGCAGAACTTATTGCCGACCTTGGCCCCGGCGTCGAAATGCTGCATCGCTCGGTCGATGTCATAATCCACGCCGTTGCCGTCGAGGTAGGCCGTGCCCAGCTGAGCCGAGGCATGGCCGTCGCCGCAGCCTTCCGCGATACGAAGTTGCAGCAGCAGGTCCGGTCCGAGCCGGATCTGGCCATAGGGGCTGAAGAGTGTGAGACGGGGGGATTTTTTCATGGCTGTACAGATGGCGGATCAACGAATCGTGACCTGCGTGCGAAGTTCGTCGGCACGGCGTCGCGCCTGCGCCCTTTGCAACGCCGGTAATTGGGAGGAGAGCATGTCCATCCCGTTGGCGGAACCTGGATCGCGATCCGATCCCAGGATGTACCAAGCAAGGGCTTCGGTGAGGTCTACGGGTACGCCGACGCCATGATGGAAGAATTGTCCGACCGTCCCCATGCCCTTGGACTCTCCGGATAAGGCGCAACGTCTCATCCATGCGAGGGCTAGCGCGGGATCCCGGGGGACTCCGTTGCCGTGAAGGTATGAGATGGCGAGGTTGGCCATGGCTGGGGGGTGTCCTTTGTCCGCGGCCTGTCGCCACAGCTGGTTGGCTTGCTTGACGTCGACACGACCGAGGTCGCCGTTTACATGATTGACGCCATGGTTATAGAGTCCCTCCGGATTCCCGAGTTCCGCCGAACGACGTGCCCAGTAGTTGTTCTTGGCGCGATCCCGGGGGACTCCGTCGCCTTGGCCGTACATCCAGGCAAGCTTGTTCATTGCAATCGTGTCGCCGGTTTCGGCGGCGGCCAGCAACTGAGTTAGGTTCATGTTGGGCGTGGGTTGAGGTACGGCCGATCTTGATAGCTTAGCCTACACGTTGACTCAAGCCGCTAAGCGGTCCGGACGTCACCCGAAATGTTTTAATATTTTTACATAATATTCTGGGATGGGGGCCGAATACGGGGTCAGGCCGCACCTTTTAGCGAGCGCACCTAATAACGGGTGAAAGGCGCGAATTTAGGTGCACTTAATTGAGGGTGCGGCCTGACCCCTTAATTCTCGGAAAGGAGTTTGCGGATGAAGGATGCGGAACTGAATCGCATTCTGACGGCGAGCCAGGCTGAGCTGGCTCCGTGTTCATCCCGTAGCTTGCGGGCGAGACTGATCTTCCATGGCTGCGCGTAAGGCCTGATCCCAAAAGGGTCAGGCTACTACATAGTGGTCTGACCCCTTCAGCCATAGAGTTGCAGATGGGGTCAGGCTACCACCTAGTAGCCTGACCCTTTTCCTTCAGGTAATAGGTCCCGTTGTTTTGCGCCTCTTGCCGTGTTTGCTGGTAAGATGCCCCGAGGCCCACGCACCGAAGACCCTCACGCTCTGTACCACGTATTCTCCCGTGGCAACTACCGCACGGCCATCTTCACGGACGCCGGCGCAGTCCGCAGCTTCATGCTGGCCCTCGAAGCCACGATCATCCGGGCGGGATGGGAGGTCTACGCCTTCGCGATCATGCCAAACCATTTCCACCTGATGCTCCGGGCTCCGCGGGCGAACCTCTCCCGTGGCATGCACCTTCTGCTTTCGGCCTTCAGCCTGAGGTTCAATGGTTACCGCGAAGAGCATGGGCATGTCTTCCAGGGGCGGTATCAGGCCAAGCGCGTGCCGCCCGGGATGGATGCCCTTCGGGTCATGGATTACATTCACCTTAACCATGTCAGGAAGAAGCTGCTATCCATCGAACAACTCGGGGGCAGCCCTCTGTCCAGCATCTACCGGCTGATGAACCCCGATCGGAGGAACCCTTTTATGGTAGGGGAGGGACTAGTCAGGTTCTGCGCTCTACCCGACACCCCTGAAGGGTGGAATCGATACCTGGCTCGCCTGAGAGAAGTCTATCTACGTGATGACGATGGGCTTGGCTTCGAAGCCCAATGGGAGATCGCGAAGCGTGAGACGAAACTAGCCAGAGCGGGGGAGGGGGCGGTCGCTACGCTATCTGTTAACCTCAGCGACGA
>CANCHK010000090.1 GCA_947377865.1 Opitutia bacterium
TAAATTGGTGCTCAGGCCGGGACTTGAACCCGGACACCTTGCGGCACATGCACCTCAAGCATGCGTGTCTGCCATTCCACCACCTGAGCAATAAAGGAAGGTGCACGCTGGAAGTCCTGACGGCTGGTGCAAGTAAAAAGCGATTGTGCCGATGCTTGCCAAGCGGTCATCTTTCCAAACGCTCTTTTCCTCAATGTCCTCCGACTCGGCCGAAAACAACCCTCCCAAGGAAAAGTCCTTCGAACTGGACCTCTCTTCCCTTGGTTTCGGGCCCTCTTGGGTCAGCGGACCCTCCGAGAAGGTGAGCTCCGGCAACGGCGGCCCCCGCCGCGATGGCGATCGCCCTCGCTTTCGTGACGGACCCGGCGGCGAACGTCGTGGCCCACCTCGTGATGGTCAGAGCCGCGGACCGCGCCGTGATGGACCTGGTGCAGGACCTGGTGGCCCCCGCCGCGATGGTCCTGGCGGACCGCGCCGTGACGATCGTCGTCGCGATGACCGCGGACCTTCCCATTACGACGACACTCCGGCTTTCCGTCCGGTCGTCGCCAGCTCCTTCTTCCCCGATGACGCGAAGTTCGAGATCCTCGGCGGCGCGATGAAGAAGAGCAAGATGACGTATGAGCTATTTGAGGTCGCCCGTCTGATCCTCGACAAGGAAGACCGCCTCTCGATCGTCATCCGCCACCTCGAAGCTGAAAATCGCCCTGACGCCCTTCTCGCGGTTTCCGTGCCCGATGGCCATCCGTTCCTCTCCGAAGGCGATGCAGTATCGCACGTGATGTCCCGCCACCTCGACAAGTTCTTCGACGTGGTCGAAGTCGAAGTCGAAGCCCCCAAGGGCTCCTTCCTGATGGTCGCGAAGTGCCCGCAGACGGGCAAGCTGCTCGGCGCCCCGACGCACCACAGCTACCAGCGCAACCTGCGCGAACACCACGCCCGCCATTGCCCGAACGTGCCATTCGACGCCTTCAAGGGGCGCCTCGAGATGGTCCGCGAACAGGAACAGATCGATGCTTGGCTGAAGTCGATGTCCACCCGCAGCGAATACGCTCCGAAGGACCGCAAGGAAGGCGAACCGGAACGCCTCGAGTCCCTCGACGCCGCCCGCGGCTTCCTCCAGGCCTTCCGCAAGGACCTCGTCGTGAAGACCCACCCGTGGGTCCGCTTCGCCGGCCGCCTGCTTGAAGAGATGAACCCCGGCCCGCTCCGCGATTCCGTACGCTACGCCCTCGAGCAGCAGCGCGCCTTCCCTCTCGACACCGCCAACGGCATCCGCGGACGCCTCCGCAAGGAAGGCTTCCATCTTTATAAGAAGGGCTCGAAGGGCATCACCTACGCGTGCTCCGTGCGCCGCCGCTGCCGCGATCCAAAGTCCACTTTCAGCGATCCGATGGCCAAGCTCTTTGACTCGCTCGACCGCAAGCCGGCCCAGCAAGCGAAGGACCTCGTCCTCGCCCTCGCTGGCGAGAACGCCGAAGACGCCGCCAAGACCCAGGTGCTCACGGATCTCTCGTTCCTCATCGGCGAAGGCTACATCGCCAACCTCCCCGACGGCCGCCTCTTCGCCCAGCCCATCCTGAGCAGTCAGGCCCAGGCCAAGGAAGAAGCCGCTAACGACGAGGCTGCGGAAGAGAGCAAGTAAGCGCGAAGGGCGCCTTAGAGGGGACACGTGGGCATGTGGGCACGTGGACAAGGGGCCGTTCCAAAGGGAGACCGGAAACCGGGAAGTTAGCTGAGGGCATCAACACCCCAGCCAATCATCCGGTTTCCGGTTTCCCTTTGGCTTTTTGCTACCTCCCCGTGTCCCCTTGCCCCCCTGGAAATAAGAGCCTCGCTCTTATTTCCAATTCTCCCCGATCCAAGCCGTCGGCAACACGCGGCGATACCACTTGCCGCTGCGGCCGACGAGTGCGTCAGGTGGATTAGGGAGGCCATGGAAGACGACAATCTTCGCGCCCTCCGGAATCTCGGGCGCCTGCCAGAATGAGAATGGGAAATATTTCACGCAGTGCTTCTTGAAGCTGCGACACCAGGTCTCGGGCCAATAGCTGACCTTACCCTGCGCGGTCAGGTGCGCGGTGAGGAACTCCTGTTCGTTGCGGTGGCGCTTGCGGACGGCGTCGAGGTTCGCACGGAAATATTCCAGGACGTCGGGATAAGTGCCGGCGCGCCAGCGGTAGACCGATGAGTTGCCGGTGTAGTCACCCTTCTGCCAGTCGCGGATGATCAGGAAGTCGCCGGGCTGCGCGAAGAACGAGTCCATGTTGCCGACGATGACGATGTCGATGTCGAGGAAGAGAATATCTCCTTTAAGTTCGGGGCCGCCGGGCACGGTCAGTGCGGGCGAGAACGAGACGAGCTTGGTCCAGCCGCGCTCGGGAGCACCGGCGGGGAGCTCGAGGCTGGGAATCGGGAAGGTCTCGATACCGGTGTTGAGGCCGGTCTTGTCGTCCGTCAGGCACACGAAGCGATACGGGATCGTGAGATGGCGGCTCACCATGGAGTGGAGCCGGTTCACGTATTCTGGGCCGTACTTCTTGCCCCACTTCATGCAAAGGATGGTCGCCATGCTGCCGTCAGCGTGGGGATTCCCCGCCGAGGCTCCAGCCTGTTTCCTATGACAGGCAGGTCTGGTCAGCCACTTGCATCCCCCCTGCCCCCGGGCATACTATGTCCTGATGAGCGATGACTTCGACGGAGACAGCGGCGAAAGCGAGATCCCGGACGACATGACCGATGATGTCCAGGAACAGATCGACCAGGCGGTGGAAGACCGCATGGGCGACATCTACGAGGACTCCCGCCCTCGCTCCGGCGGCTGTCTCCTCATCCTCGCCCTGCCCGCCCTCGCACTGTGGCTCCTAAGGTAGGGGCAGCACCGCGTGCTACCCTAGTTTTGCATCTGGGTAGGGCCGAGCATCCCTGCTCGGCCGCGGCCGGCCAAGGCTGGCCAGCCCTACCATGATTCATTTAATGACCGCAGCTAACATCCCGCTCTCCGGTTTTCCCTTGAGCGAATCTCTCTGGCCAACTGATCAACTTATCTGAGCGACCTCAAATAAGCCACGAGGTCGAGTAGTTCCTGCTCGCTAAACATGGCATCCAAGCCGGAAGGCATGAGACTGGTGGTAAGCTGGGTGCTCACCGCGATCGACTCCTGGGAGAGTAGGCGCTTCTGGCCGGAGGCTTCGACGATCGTCACGCCCTCGGCCGAACGGCCCTTGATTAGGCCGAGCACGCTGGTGCCATCCGTCATTTGGAAGGAGTTGAGGTCGTAGTCGCGAGCGATGCTGTTGCTCGGGAAAAGGATACTCTCGACGAGTTCGCGTTCAACGCGGATACCGCCAATCTTGGAAAGATTCGGACCGACTTCGTTGCCGACATTACCGATCTTATGGCAAGCGATGCAGGCACCCTTCCCGGCTTCAAAGTTACGGCGGCCGACGGCCGCGTCACCCTTCTTGGCCGCGGCCAACGCGACCGCACCCATGCGCTCCTTCTTGGCATCATTGGCCGCCAAGGCGGCATCGAATGCGGGCTCGAGAATCTCGTAGACTTCGCGCGGCAGGAAGCCGAAGGCCTTGCGTACGAGGTCGGGACTGAAGGTGCCGAGCAACGGCGACTTGGAATAGGCGGTGGCAATCTTCTTCCCTAAAGCGATGTTCACATTCTTATAATTCTGCGGCAGCGCGAGGGCCACGAGGAGCTCACTCTGCTCAAGCGGGCCGGTGGAAGGTAGGATCGCGAGATACGCGTCCCACTGCGCCAGCGTCAGCGGGCTGTTCGCGAGACGTGTCGCGGCGTCCATCCGCAGCCCAGGGCTGGCGGGATCGACGAGCAGTTCGCTAAGTAGCTTGAACGCGGGGTCGCTCAGGGTGCTACCGCTACCTGAAAGGGCCAGCAACGCCTTGAGGCGAAGCGACGAAGGCTTAGCGGCATCCGCAGCCAGGTCGTTCAGCTGCGCATCGTAGCGCTTGTCCTTCACGCGGGCCAGCGCATCAAGCAACAGAGGCGAAGCCCCCTTGGACAACAGCGCCTCAAGCGACGGCGCCCACGCCTTGGCTTCGACTTTGCCGGCCTGAGCGGCGATGGCACGCAGGGCGGACTGGCGAACGGAGCCTTTAGCGTGCGCGAGCATCGTGGCGATGACCTTGGCTACGCCGGGCTTACCGGCGAGGGCGGTCGAAAATTTCTCTAGCGCGGCGACCTGCGCCGATGTCGGCGAAGGGCTCTTCAACCAACCTTCGAAGACGGGATCGAGAAGCTTGTCTGCCTCCGGAGCCTTGACCAACGCAAGATAAGCGTTCTTCGCCAGGGCGACATCAGGGGAGTCCGTCTTGGAGACGGAGAAATTCAGGACGTCAGCGTAGTCCGACTCATTAACGCGGGTCTGCGAGACGATGCGCAGCAGGCGAGCCTGCGCGACTTCGCCCTTGGCCGTGGCGAGGTCGGCGGCGGTGAAACCGGCGAGGCGCATGCCTGCGGTAAGGATCGCGTGCTCGAGTACGAGATCGGCGTCGCGGGCGAGGAGACCGCGGACGGCCTCAGTGATTGCCGGCGACTTGGCTTCGCGGAAGGTCAAGCCTTCGAGTCCGCGACGAACTTCTGATTGGTCGGCGGACGAGAGCTGCGCAAGGAGTTCGGCGTCAGTCTTAGGCTTGGCGAGCTCGAGCGGCTTGTGAGCGGCGAGCACGGCGGCGTGCGCACCCTTCCCTTCCGTGGTGCGACGGATGCGGTAGATCATACCAGGGACGTTGGCCGAACCCTGCAGGCTCGAGGGGCAGTGCGAATACCAGGTGCCGGTGTCGAAGACGATGAGCGAGCCGTCGGGGGCCTCCATGACATCGGTCAGGTGCGAGCCCTTGCGTTCGACGGTGAAGAACTCGTGCTCGGTGGTGCGGTAGGTCGCGCCTTCCTTCTGCATCTCGTAGCGCAGGACCTTCTGCGAGTTGTACATGGAAACCATCAGCTGCAGGTTGGCGGGATCGGCGGCCCAAGGATGGCCGTCGGTCGCGAGGGCGTTGGCGTTCTTCCAGAAGATGCAACCGCTAGGCACCATGTGGCCAAGTTCGCGAAGGATGGGCATGCGCTCGTGGGTGCGCGGGAGGTCAGCGATGATACGAAGGAAGTCGGGACGTTCGTAGACGCCGCCGAGCTGCCACTGCATGAGGGTGTCTACGCGCGGGCTGCCGAAATAAAGATTGGTGGTCCCGATAAGTTCGCCGGTTGGCGTGAAATCGAGGCCGGTGGGGTTGTCGGCGCAGCCGAGCGAATGCCAGTGGACGTCGGAGCCGTCGGGCTTCATCGACCAGATACCGCTATTGAGGCCGGCGTGCACAAGGGTGCCGTCCTGCTGCTTAATGGTGTGTCCCTTGCGGCCGTGCGTCCAATAGAAGCGACCGTCGGTGTGGAGGCGCGGGCCGTGGCAGTCGGCGCTGTTGGCGGTCCACTGAAAACCACCGACGAGGAGCTCGCGCTTGTCGGCGACGCCGTCGCCGTCGGTATCGGTGAATTTCCAGACACCGGGGGTGTCGGTCACGTAGAGGCTACCGTTCAGGAAGTAGGCGCCCTTGGGATAAGCGAGTTTGTCCGCGAAGACGGT
>CANCHK010000091.1 GCA_947377865.1 Opitutia bacterium
TCAGCTCGGCCGCCTACCTGCGCAAACTACTCGCCTCAGCCTAAGGGGTCAGGCCGTACCTTTGATGTGCTGAACCAAAAGAAGCATTAAATGTTTAGTTTTCGGTTCAGGCACAGCCAGGGTACGGCCTGACCCCGTGTTCGGCCCCCGTGTTCGGCCCCCACGTTGGCATCCCGGCCAAATAGACACTATATTCTTCTATTGGAATATTTACTCTGCCGAAGCCTGCCGCAGTCTTAGGCCATGAACTCCGACGAATCCCCCATGGGCCCGCACTCGCTGGAGCAGCGGCTGCGTCAGCTCGAAGCGATCCACCGCTCCCTCGGCGAGCAGATCGCCGCGTTGCGGCTCATGCAGGAACAATTCGGCCTCGGGACTTTCTACGGGACGATCGAAATCCCACCGCCCTACGGAAAGGAAACCAAAACCGCCACCGGTGATCCGGCGCCCTACTCGCTTTCCGCGCCTGCCGGGCAGCCGGACCTGCTCGCGACGCCCAAGCCCGCCGAGCCTGCTGGAGAACCTCCCGTGAAGCCCAAGGCCGCAAAGCAGAAGCCCGAGGTGCCGGCCATGTCACTCGACGAAGCCAAGAGGATCATCCTGGACGGCTACGTCCTCGACCACCCGGGAAATGCGGACCGCCTGCTCAAGACCTTGGTCTTCCGATTGCTGGACGGCAGCGTCAAAGGCTTCAAATCCAAGGACCTTCCCGCCTCCAGGATTGTCGCCCGCAGCATGCTCGAGCATTCGGGTATCCGTTCGACCGGACAAGGCTTCAACGACGGCCGCCTACGCGGCCTCATGCGTAAATACGTCCCCTTCGAGCCCATCACCTCGATCCGCCGCCTCCCCCGCTGAGGCGAAGTCATAATGGGGTCAGACCCCATTATGCTTAGGCGGGCTCGGAGTGCCCGGTACACCTAGTTCTAAATTGAGGGTAACTCGGGGTTATAAATCAGGTTATACCCATATCTCGTGAAGATTGTTGACCATATCACCTAGTTTGACTTTTTCTCAGCCAGCAAACCCGCCGGGCCTCTGTCGCAAGATAAGCTTTCTCTCGGCGGGTCTTTTTTGCCTATTTAAAATGCGCTACGACAAGTCGCACCTCAGTATCGATGAGCAAGTCGCCCGCCTCACCTCCAGAGGCATGCAAGGTGACCCCTTGATGATGGCCGAACGTCTTGGCGTGGCCAACTATCATCGGCTCACCGCCTACTGGCATCCGTTCAGACTAAATGACCATTCATTCGTACCTGCAACCGACTTCGAGACCGTCTGGCGCCTGTACGTCTTCGACAGGCAACTAAGGCTGCTGGTCTTGGACGCGATTGAACGATTCGAGGTCGCGCTTCGCACCCAGTTCTCCTTTCACCACTCCAAGCTGTTCGGCCCTTTCGGATACTATGACTCCCCTGCTTCCTCCCCAAACTTGGGGACCTAAAGCACGCAGAGCTGAAGGCGGAGATAGACCATGTCGTCCAACGGAATGCCGAGGAGTTATACGTGCGCCACTTCCTCCAAAAATACGGAGATAGCCACCCCGTCCCGCCAATCTGGGCGACGGTTGAACTAATCGATTTCGGAAAGCTGATGCAGATGTATCAGAACGCCCCTAAGGCCATCAAGAAGCCGCTGGCAGAGAGATTCGGCGTCCCCGATAAAGTGCTAGGTAGCTGGATTCTTGGCCTGGTCTCGGTCAGAAATATCTGCGCACATCATGGCCGCCTGTGGAACCGCACCCTCGGGGTTAAGCTCATGGAACTTCCTGCTGACAGATTCCCGGATTGGCACACGCCACACAAAGTCGACATGGGCAGTTCGTACGGAGTCATCCGAGCCTGCCATTACCTGATCAGAAAAATCGCCCCGCAGAGCGGATGGACTACCCGTGTTAACGCATTGCTAAGGCAACATCCTGATATCCCAAAATCAGCGATGGGTTTCCCGGATGGCGAGAACGTCATCCATGAAGACTAGGTCGGCACGCAGTGCCGACCCTACCTTAGATACGGTAATCGTAAGGGGTCGGTAATCGTAAGGGGTCAGGCCGTACCTTTGATGAGCTGAACCAAAAGGGGCGTTAAATGTTTAGTTTTCGGTTCAGGCATAGTCAGGGTACGGCCTGACCCCGTGTTCGGCCCCCTGCCTGGCGTGGCGGATGGGAATAAACCCCTGGGATTGTAAGCCTAGGTGGGTAATGGGGGGATAAACCTTGTAATGGCTTTCTCCAAAAACAATCTCACTGCATGAATCCGGTACTGATGTTTTTGAATGGGGAGACCGCCTTGATTATATTGGTTGTCATCGTCCTCTTAGCAGCGGGAGCAATCATCAAAACTGTCGCCGAAAGAAATCGGAATAACTCGCTCGCGCAGGCGGGACATGTGCCAGCCCCTCCACCCCTCCCTGAGGGCGAAACCGAAGCAATGTTTCAAATTGCACGTGCCGGAAAGGTTCTTGGCACGTTCCCCCAATCCGTAGTCGCCCATAAACTCAAGTGGACACAGGGAGAGATCCTGCCCACCGACTTCTTTTGGACCAACGGAATGAGCGATTGGAAAAAGGTGTCCGAAAAAACCGATTGGGAATCCACACCGGCCGCCGCTCCGGCTACATTAGCCGAAAATGAGACGCCCAAGCCGCTTACCGGCGTTAAGTCGATCAATGGAACCGTACTTTCATTTAGTATCCAGACATCGTCAGGGCTCATTGCTGGCGATGACAGCGTCAGATACGCATTTGCGGCCAAGTCATGGAGAGCGGGAATTGCCCCGACCAACAGCATGCGCGTGACCTTTGTCCCTCAGGAAGGTGAGGCCGTTGACGTCTTCCCCCTTTCGAATGCGCCCCAAGGCCAGCATTCTAGCGCTCCATTCATCCGGAGCAGTAACAGAAAAGTTATTGGTGGAGTCTGCGCAGGCTTAGCCACGCACTGGAAAATCGACGTCGTCATGATTCGCGTAATCGTCTGCGCTGTAGCGCTATTCGGATCGTTGATGGTATTTGGACTAGTAGTCCCCGTCATCTACATCGGCCTTTGGATCTTCACGGCAGAAGCACCTACGGAGTAGGGCGCACCCGGAGTAATCTCAGGGTGCTTAAGACAAGGCCAACCGCCAGCCGCGGCCACCTATCATCGCTCTATCATCACCCCACCCTTCCCGGCGAGGCGGATGGGAATAAACCCCTGGGATTGTAAGCCTATGTGGGCGCGAAGGCGGAGCCTTCGAGGGGACAAGTGGGCACGAGTAACGGTGACATGGGGAGGGGCAGCGGACGCAACGCAGTCGCGCCCCTACCCTGCTTCGCAGCGGTTCACCGTGCCAGCAGATCCCCTCTTTGCTTAAGCGACCGAAGGGCGCTTAAGCAAAGTAGTCCACCCCGCCCTGGAAGAGGGGCTGGTGCTTGTTGCCGGGGATGTTCTTGGCGACGTTGGCGCCGGCACGTTCGGTGTGGCCCATCTTGCCGAGGACACGTCCGCACGGGCTGGTGATGCCTTCGATGGCTTCGAGCGATCCGTTGGGATTGAACTCGATGCGGTTCGAGGGCGCGCCGGCGGCGTCGCAATACTGGAAGGCGACCTGGCCGTTCTTGACGAGGTCGGCAATGACGGACGCAGGCGCGGTGAAGCGGCCTTCGCCATGCGAGAGCGGGATGGTGTGCACCTGACCAACGTCCATGCGCGCGAGCCACGGCGACTTGATCGAGGCAACGCGGGTATGGGCGTAACGCGAGATGTGACGGGCGATACGGTTATGGAAAAGCGTCGGGGCGGAGGCATCGACGTCGCGGATCTCACCATACGGCACGAGGCCGGTCTTGATGAGGGCCTGGAAGCCGTTGCAGATGCCGAGCGCGAGGCCGTCGCGGTTCTTGAGCAGCTCCATGACGGCGTCACGCACGATGGGGGCCTTGATGACGGCGGCGATGAACTTGCCGGAGCCATCCGGTTCGTCACCGGCGGAGAAGCCGCCGGGGATCATGAGGATCTGCGAACGGGAGATGGCGTCGGCAAGAGCCTTGAGCGATTCGCCGAGGCCGGCGGCATCAAGATTGCGCAGCACGAGGATCTCGGGCTCGGCGCCGGCGAGACGGAACGCACGGGCGGTGTCGTATTCGCAATTGCTGCCGGGGAAGACCGGGATGATCACGCGCGGCTTGGCGACGCGGGCTTTGGGCTTCAGGCCGGAGCGGACGGTGAAGGTGATCGGGGCGGGCGTACCCTGCGGCTCGCTCGCCTTGGTCGGGAAGACGGACTCGAGCACCCCTTCGTGCGCGGCGAGGAGGTCGTCGACGGAAACGGACGCGCCGGGCCAGGCGATCTTGGCTTCGGCGTTGGTCTGGCCGAGCACGCGATGCGGGAGCGCGCCGAGGTCGGCGGCTCCAGCGACTTCGAGCACGACGGAGCCGTAGGCGGGAATCAGGAAGTCGGCGGCGGGCGCGGCGGCGAGCGTGACGCCGAGGCGGTTGCCGAAGGACATGCGGGTCAGCGCGTGGCCGATGCCGCCCTGGCGGACCGCGGCGGCGGCGCGGACCTTGCCGGCCTTGACGAGGGCGTGGATGGCGGAGAGGCGTTCGCGGGCGACCTGCAAGTCAGGCAGCAGCGCGGACGTGCGGGGCACGTCGACGACCACGACCGTGGAGCCGGCCTGCTTGAACTCGGCGGAAATGACGTGGCTGGCCTTGCCGGGGACGATGGCGAAGGAGACGAGCGTGGGCGGGACGTCGAGGTCCTTGAAGGAGCCCGACATGCTGTCCTTGCCGCCGATGGCGGCCGTGCCGAACTCGAGCTGCGCTTCAAGAGCGCCGAGGAGCGCCACGAGCGGCTTGCCCCAGCGGGACGAATCTTGGCCGAGCTTTTCGAAATATTCCTGGAGCGTCAGGCGCGCGCGGGCGGGATCGCCGCCGGCGGCGGTGAGGCGGGCGAGCGATTCCACCACCGCGCAGACCGCGCCGTGGCCGGGAGACCACTGGGCGACGACGGGATTGAAACCGTAGGCCATGATCGTGCAGACGTCCGTCTCGCCGCCGAGGACCGGCAGCTTGGCGGCCATCGCTTCCTGCGGGGTAGACTGCGTCGCGCCACCGAAAGGATGCAGCACCGTGTTGGCGCCGATCGAGGCGTCGAAGCGTTCGACCAGGCCGCGCTGGGCGGCGTTCGGAAGAGCCGAGACCGCCTTCAGGAGATCGTCAGCCGTCGGCGCGGAGCCGGACTGGAAAGGGTTCTTCGAAGCGTCGGGCGCGAGCACCTTCGCGGACGCGGTCTGCGTCACACCGTTGGTGTCGAGGAAGTCGCGGGCGATGTCGACGACGCGCTGGCCGCGCCATTCCATGATCAGGCGACCGGAGTCGGTGACGTCGGCGACCTGGACCGCTTCGAGGTTCTCGCGGCGGGCGGCGGCGAGGAAGGCCGGGACGTCCTTGGGCTCGAGGACGACGGCCATGCG
>CANCHK010000092.1 GCA_947377865.1 Opitutia bacterium
AACTCCGACTCTACTCCCCAATCCTCGCCGCGAAGCCGCGCATCATCGTGGCCAACAAGATGGATCTCCCGGCCGCCGCCGCGAAGCTGAAGAAATTCCAGGAACGCGTGAAGGACCTGGTCATCCCGATCTCCTGCTACTCGCAGGAAGGTATCCAGGAATTCCGCGACAAGCTCTGGGCCGCCGTGAAAGGCCCGGTCGACCAGCGCCCGAAGGCGCCCGCTCCTTACGTCGAACCTGCCGTGGCCAAGCGCTTGGCGAAGGTCCACACCGCCAAGGTCGTCGCCCCGAAGGCGAAGGCCAAGCCTTCCCCGAAGAAGGCCGTGAAGGTCGCCCCGGCGAAGAAAGTCGCCGCTAAGGCCAAGGTCGTCGCAAAGAAGCCTCTTTCTAAGAAAGTTTCCAAGCCGGTCGCGAAGAAGAAGTCCGTCAAGGTCGTGGCCAAGAAGAAGGCCGCCCCGGTGAAGAAGGCGGCCTCGAAGTCGAAGGCGAAGAAGAAGTAAGTTACTTCTTCTCAGGTGCGCCCTTGAGTTCCTTGAACTTGAGGGACTCGGAGTTGAGGCAGTAGCGCAGGCCGGTCGGTGCGGGGCCGTCTTCGAACACGTGGCCGAGGTGACAATCGCAGCGCGCGCACAGAATCTCGGTGCGGCTCATGCCGTGACTCGAATCGGTGATGGTAGCGACGTTCTCCTTCGAGACGCCTTGGAAGAAGCTCGGCCAGCCGGTGCCGGAGTTGAACTTGGCGTTGGACGAGAAGAGCGGGAGATCGCAGCAGACGCAGTGGTAGGTGCCGGTCTTATGGTTGTCGAGCAGGGTGCCGCAGAACGGACGCTCGGTGCCCTTGGCGCGCGTGACGAAATACTGGTCCGGCGTGAGCTGCGCCGCCCACTCGGCATCGGTCTTGACGACCTTGTCGACGAGCGTGGGCTTGCCGACGCCGCCCTTGCCGTCGTCGAGCGTGACGAGCACCTGGGGGACCTTGGCTTTGACGGATTCTTTCATGGGCTTGGATTCGGGAGAGGGGGCGGCCGAGGCTTTCTTCTCGGTGGAAGCCGTGATGGCGAAGGCGAGGGCGGCGAGGGCGAGGGCGCCAGTCGTTAGGAGCCAGGTTTTATTGTTCATGATCTTAGCTGAAGGATTTGCCGCAGCCGCAGGTGCTGCTGGCGTTGGGGTTGCGGACTTCGAAGCCCTTGCCGTGTAGGCCGTCGTCGAAATGCACGGTGGAGCCGTCGAGGTAGGCGTGGCTGGTCGGGTCGATCAGGATCTTCATGCCCTGGCTCTCGAACTCGAGGTCGTCGTCCTTGCGCACGTCGAAGGCCATGCCGTATTCGAAGCCGGAGCAACCGCCGGTCTCCACGAGCACGCGAAGGACGGACTCAGGGTTGGCCTGGGCTTTCTGGAGCACCTGGATCTGCTGGGCAGCGGCTTCGGTGAGGTTGATCATGCCTTTAAGTTTAGGGGCAAACGGCGGGAGTCAAGGGGCGGCTCTGGTCTTGGCCCCCGGATTATGCTCAGAGCGCGCAGCCCTGCTGCGTCTCGCGCGTGGGTCGGGCGATGAGACCGCGATGCGGCTCGTCGGGATAGGCTTCACTCGCACGAGTTCCGAGCAGGTGGGCGTCGCAGCACTTCAACAGGTCCGGCAGGTTATCGGTCCGGCGCATGTCGTGCAGGAACTTGCCTTCGGTATCGACGGCGAGTCCGACGAAGTTGAGGAATTTCTTGAGGCGCCCGGCCTGCTTGTCCGTGGCTTTGGCGGCATCGCAGCATTCGTCGGCGAGCTCCTGAATATAGGTCCGCACATCCGCTAGCGTGGGCGCGAACGGCGTCTGGCCCTGCTGGACTTCGCGCCACTGGCGGAAGATCCAGGGATTCCGGATCGCGTGGCGTCCCATCATCATGCCGTAGGCTTTGGTCTCGGACGCGAGGCGCTGGGCCTTGGCGGCGGAGGTGACGTCGCCGTTGGCGATAACGGGGCAGGGGACGGATGCCACGGCCTTGGCGATGGCGACGTAATCGACTTCAGACCAATAGAGTCCTTTGACGGTGCGGCCGTGTACGGTGAGGAGGTCGACCTGATGCTTGGCGAGAATCGCCAGGATCTCATCGAAGCGTTCCTGGCCGTCGAAACCGATGCGCATCTTGACGGTGAAGAGGCCGGGGATCTCCTGGCGCATGGCGCCGATGAGCTCGTCAATCTTGGCGGGGTCGCGCAGGAGTCCACCGCCGACGTTCTTACGATACACCTTGGGTGCGGGGCAGCCCATGTTGAGGTCGATGCCGGCGATAGGCAGCTTCCCCAGCTCGCGGATGGTGCGCAGCATATGTGGGGTGTCCTCTCCGATGAGCTGCGCGAAGACCGGCCGGCCGGTGCCGTGGTTCACGACGGAGTCGACGATGTGCTTCTCAGGCGTCGAGCTCTCGTGAACGCGGAAGTATTCGGTCACGAACCAATCGGGCGCGCCGCGGCGGCCGATGACGCGCATGAAGCCGGTGGTGGTGACGTCCTGCATCGGCGCGAGAACCGAAGGACGCGTGCCGGCGACGGCGGGGACTGGCAGGGGGCCGCTCACGCCTGCTTGCGCAAGCGCGCGAGCATCTCGGCCATGTCGTCGCAGACGTCCAAGACGGACTTGGCGATGAACACCGGGCGCTTAGCCTTCACGGCGAGCACGAGGGCGTCGCTGGGACGCGCGTCGACTTCCGCGATCTTGCGGGCGACGGGGCCTTCCTGGCCGAGCAGGATGCGGGCGAAGAAGACGCCGTCCTTGACGTCGACGATGGCCACGTGGACCACGCCGGCGTCCAGGCCCAGCAGCAGATGGAGCATGAGGTCGTGCGACTGGGGGCGATCCGGTACGCGGCCATCCAAGGCACCCTGCAGGGCCTCGCCGACGGCGGGGTCGACCTGGATGACCATGGTCTTCGCGGCGGTCACGAGGAATACGGCGGTGCCTCCCTTGACGGGGATGACCTCGATGCCGGTGACGGGCACTGCCTCCAACTTGCTCATGCCCCAAGGTGTGACCGCCACGGCCTTCCCGCAAGCCCTCGCTGCTTGTTGGCGTAGGGTTGCCTTGAAATCGGGCCCCGTTCCCGCACGGTGGAGGCGTGCACCCCTTTCTTGCCGACGACTTCCTTTTCGACTGGAGCAGCCTGAAGCCCGAACACGTCGAGCCGGATATCCGCGAGGCCTTGCGCCGCGCCCGCGCCAACGTCGACGCGTTCAAGCAGACGAAGGCCGCCGACCTGACCTATGCCCAGGTGCTGCTCGGCTTCGAGGCCACGACCAAGGATCTCTCCCGCTCCTGGGGTCTGGTCTCGCACCTCGATTCCGTCCTGAACTCGCCCGAACTCCGTAAGGCCTACAATGCGATGATGCCCGAAGTCACGGCGTTCTTCACGTCGCTGACGCTCGATCCAGAACTCTGGGCGGTCTTCAAGGCCTATGCGGCCACCGCCGATGCGAAGGCGCTCGCGGGGGTCCGTCGTCGTTTCCTTGAGGAGACGATGGCCGATTTCGAAGAAAATGGCGCCGATTTGCCGGCGGAAGGGAAGACGCGTCTGGCGACCCTCAACGCCCAGCTCGCGGAGAAGACGCAGAAGTATTCCGAGAACGTCCTGGATTCCACTAACGCGTGGGAACTCTTCATCGATGACGAGAAACGCCTCTCTGGCCTGCCTGCCGGCGCGCTCGCCGCGGCCAAGCAGTCTGCGACCGCCAAGGGCAAACCGGAAGCTTGGCGCCTCACGCTGCAGTCCCCCTCGGTCATTCCGGTGCTGCAATACGCCGACGACGAAGACCTGCGTCGACAGTGCTGGGAGGGCCTCGGTCAGGTCGGCCTGAAGGACGCCTGGGACAATACCGCGCTCGTCGGCGAGATTCTCGCGCTCCGTCACGAAAAGGCCCGCCTGCTGGGCAAGAAGCACTTTGCCGACTTCACCACGGCCCGCCGCATGGCGCGCACGGGCGACACGGCGTTGAAGTTCATCGAGGACATCGGCCTTCGTATCCGCCCGAAGTTCCAGGCCGAAGGCGTCGAGCTCGAGCAATACCGCGCCGCCAAGGCCGGCGATGCGCTGCGTTCGCTGCACCCGTGGGAATTCGGCTACTGGTCCGAGAAGATGCGTCGCGAGAAATATGATTTCGATGACGAGGCCTTGCGCCCGTGGTTCCCGGTCGACGGCGTGATCGCCGGCATGTTCCGCCTATTCGGCGGTCTTTTTGGCATCCAGGTCGTCGCCCGCGACACCTATCACGTCGACCAGGCCACCGGCGCGAAGACCGTCGTCCGCGCCGCTGAGCCGCGTGTCGAAGTCGCTCCGATCTGCGTCTGGCATTCCGAAGTCCGCTTCTACGAAGTACGCGACGGAGGCCGTCTGCTGGGCTCTTTCTATACCGACTGGTTCCCGCGTGAATCGAAGAGGGGAGGGGCTTGGATGAATTTCTTCCGCACCGGCGGACCGCGTCCGGATGGCTCATTCGCTCCGCACCTCGGCCTGATGTGCGGCAACTTCACGCCGCCCGTCGCCGGCAAGGAGGCGCTGCTCAATCACGACGAGGTCACCACGGTCTTCCACGAGTTCGGTCACCTGCTTCACCACCTCCTCAGCGAGGTCGAAGTCGAATCCCTCTCCGGCGTGCGTGTTGCCTGGGACTTCGTCGAGCTGCCTTCGCAGATTCTGGAGAACTGGTGCTGGGAGGAAGAGTCCCTCGCCGTCTTCGCCCGCCACCACGAGACCGGCGCCCCGCTGCCGTCCGATCTCCTGGCCAAGCTCGATGCCGCCGCGAACTTCCGGGCCGCCTCGACCTGCATGCGCCAGCTCGCCTTCTCCAAGCTCGACCTCGACCTGCATATCCGTGCCGAGGAGCTCCGCGGCCGCGACCTGGACTCCCATTGGAACGAGGACTTCGCCGACTGGCAGGCCCGGACCACCCGCCGCGGCCCGGCCATGGCCCGCCGGTTCAACCACCTCTTCTCGGACGCGACGGGGTATGCCGCCGGCTATTATTCTTACAAATGGGCCGAAGCCCTCGAGGCCGACGCCTTCACCCGCTTCCTCAAGGAAGGGGTCCTGAACCCTAAGGTAGGGCGGGAGCTGAGGGCCAAGGTGCTCTCCAAGGGCAATTCCGAGCCGGCCGAGAAACTCTTCCGCGATTTCATGGGCCGGGACCTCGATCCGGAGGCCCTTTTGGAGCGCGACGGGCTGGCCTAAGGCGGCCACCCCCCGCGTAGTGCCCAGAATCCCGCAATAATTGGGTAACGGTGGCTTATTCCCCTTGCACAAGGGCCTGTTTTCCTATGCGTAAGGCCTTTACAGATGAATCTCCGTAACATCGCAGTCATTGCTCACGTCGACCATGGCAAAACGACCCTGAC
>CANCHK010000093.1 GCA_947377865.1 Opitutia bacterium
CACGATGGACCGTAAGAATCTGAGCGAACTGGCCATCCATGACGCCCCCGCTTTCGAAGCGATCGTCAAGAAGGCCCAGGCCGCTCTCGTCTAAGACGACTTAACGTCCCTTCACGAAGCCCCGGCCCTCCGGGGCTTCTTTGTTTTACGGTGCTTTCGCTTGCCGACTTTCCCCTCCAACACACAAATCAATCTATGCAGCAGCAGCTCGCCCAACTCGTCGCCGCCGCCACCCAAGAAGCCTCCGCCGTCGCCACCCGCGCCGAGCTCGAAGCCTTCAAGGCGCGCGTCGTCGGCCCTAATGGCTCCCTGACCCAGGTGATGAAGGGTATGGCCACCCTTTCGAAGGAAGAACGCCCAGTGGTGGGTAAGCTTATCAACGAGGCGAAGAAGTCCGTCGAGGAACTCCTCGCCGCTCTCCTGGTTAAGGTCGAGAACGCTGAGATCGCCGCCGCCCTCGGCGCCTCCGTCGACCCGACCCTCCCGAGCCCCGACGCTCCGGCCGGTTCGCTCCATCCGCTCTCCCGCACCCGCGAACGCATTCTGGCTTCCTTCCGCAAGCTGGGCTTCGTCGTCGCCGACGGTCCCGAGGTCGAGACGGAGTGGCATTGCTTCGACGCCCTCAACACGCCCGCCGATCACCCGGCCCGCGACATGCAGGACACGCTCTACATGCCGAAGGCGTTCCGCTCCGCCGACGCTCCGCGCAAGGCCGACGAGGCCATCCTCCTCCGCACGCACACGTCCAGCGTGCAGGTCCGCACGATGCTCTCGCGCAAGCCGCCGTTCCGCATCGTCGCCCCGGGCCGCTGCTTCCGCCGCGACGCGGTCGACGCGACGCACTCCGCGAACTTCCACCAAGTCGAAGGGCTCTGGATCGATCGTAACGTGACGCTCGCCGATCTCCGCGGCGTGCTCGACTTCTTCGTGAAGGAGACCTTCGGCGCCGATGCCGAGATCCGTCTGCGCCCGTCGTTCTTCCCGTTCACGGAACCGTCCTTCGAGATGGACCTCCGCTCACCCAATCTGGGCCGCCTCTCCAATCGCTGGCTGGAGATTATGGGCTGCGGTCTGGTCGACCCGAAGGTGCTCGAGCTCTGCGGTCTCGATCCGAACGAATGGTCAGGCCTGGCCTTCGGCCTCGGCCTCGAACGTATCGCGATGCTGGTCCACGGCATCGACGACATCCGCCACTTCTACAACAACGACACGCGCTTCCTGCGCCAGTTCGCCTAAGCCATGAAAGTCTCTTTCCAAGCCCTCTCCCGTCACCTCGATCTCGCCGGCGTCACCGCCGAACGCGTCGCGGAAGTCCTCCCGATGCTCGGCCTCGAGGTGGAGTCAGTCACGACCTTCGGTCTCGCCCCGCTGCCGCTCGTGGTGGTCGGCGAAATCAAGTCTTTCGAGAAACACCCGAAGGCCGATCGTCTCAGCGTCTGCCAGGTGGACGTGGGCGATGGCGCGATCCGCCAGATCGTCTGCGGCGCCAAGAACTTCAAGGCCGGTGACCGCGTACCCGTCGCCCTCCCGGGCACGGTGATGCCAAGCGGTTTCGCGATCTCGATCTCGAAGCTCCGCGACGTCGACTCGGCGGGCATGATGTGCTCCTCCGAAGAACTCGGCCTCGGTAAGGGCGAGGACGGCCTGCTCATCCTGACGCCGCGTCAGCCGGCCCTCGGCACGCCGCTCAATGCCCTTTTCGGCGCGCCGGATACGGTACTTGAAATCTCGGTTACGCCTAACCGCGGCGATTGCCTCGGCATCCGCGGCGTCGCCCGCGACCTCGCCGCCGCCTTGGGTCTGACGCTCAAGCCGCTCTCGGTGAAGACGGCCGCTGGCTTCGCCGCTGCGCCTTCCGCCGCCGACGCGGTGAAGTTCGTCCGCTCGTCCTCCGAGTTCTGCCCTTACTACATGCTGCGCACGCTGAAGAACGTGAAGGTCGCCCCTAGCCCGGAATGGCTCCGTCGTGACCTCGAGGCCGCTGGCCTCCGTCCAATCAACAACGTGGTCGATATCACGAACTGGGTGTTGCTCGAACTCGGCCAGCCGCTCCACGCGTTCGACGCGAAGAAGGTTTCCGAAGGCATCGAAGCCCGCCCGGCCCGCGAAGGCGAAGAGATCGTCCTCCTCGACGGCAAGAAGGTGAAACTCGAGACCGGCGTCTGCGTCATCGCCGACGCCCAGCGCCCGCTCGTCGTCGCCGGCGTGATGGGTGGGGTCGATTCCGGCGTGACCGATTCGACTACCGAAGTCCTCCTCGAAGCCGCCTGGTTCCGCCCCGGCGAAATCCGCCGCGTCGCCCGCCGTATCGGCGTGTCGACCGATTCTTCCCACCGCTTCGCCCGTGACGTGGATCCGGCCGGCGTCGAGCTCGCCTCGCGCCTCGCCACGGACCTCCTCATCGAACTCGCCGGAGCCCAAGTGGTCGGCCCCGCTGTCGTGGTCGGCAAGCCTCCGCGCGCTGACGTGACCATCGAGCTCCCCGCCGGCTACGTCGCCGCGAAGCTCGGCACGCCAATCGCCGACGTCGACGTCAATGCCGCCTTCGCTCGTCTGGGTTTCACGGTGAAGCCCTCCGCTACCGGCTTCTCGGTGCTGGTGCCTTCGTTCCGCTCCGACGTAACCCGCCCGATCGACCTGGTCGAAGAATTTATCCGCATCCATGGCACCGATAAGGTACCCGCCGGCCGTCCGATCGCCCCGCTGCCGGGTGATGAAGATGCGCTGACGTCCGTCTTCACCCGCGAAGTCTCGGCCCGTCTCGTCGGCGCCGGTTTCACGGAGTGCTGCCACTACTCGCTCCGCGACGCCGCGGAACTCGAACGCACGCTCGGCGCCGACAAGGCCGCCTTGGTTGCGATGGATAATCCGCTGACGGCCGAGCAGACACACCTCCGTGCGTCGCTCGTCCCGGGCCTCGCCGGCGCACTTGCGCTCAATCTCTCGGTCCACGCCGACCCGCACGGTCTCTTCGAAGTCGGTACGGTCTTCCGTCCGCAGGCTGACGGCACCGTGCGTGAATTCATCTCGGTCGCCTTCGCGATCGTCGCCGAACCGGTGACCCGTTCCTGGAAGTCCCGCGAGGCCTTCGACGCCCTCCGCGCGAAGCGCCTCCTGCAGGACGCCGCCGCCCTCGCCGGCGTCGCCTCCGTCCGTCTTTCGTTCGCCGCCGCCAACGGTGGTCTCTGGCAGGCCGATCATGCCGCCGCCCTCGTCGACCGTGGCCGTGCCGCGGAAGGCGCCTGCGGCGTTCTCGATCTCCGCTGGACCCGTTCGCTCGGCCTCAAGAGCTCCGTCATCGCCGGCGAAGTCTGCTTCCCGCGCTCGGCCTTCGCCGAAGCCCGCAAAATCCCGCGCTTCGAAGCGTTCTCTTCCTTCCCGCCCGTCACGAAGGACGTGGCGGTCATCGTCCCGGTCGACATCGCCGCCGCCGAAGTCGAAAGCCGTGTCCGCCAAGGCGCCTCGAAGGCTGCCGGCAAGGAGTTCGCCCTGGAGTCGGTCAACTGCTTCGACGTCTTCACAGGTCCTGGGCTGCCTAAAGGCCACCGCAGCCTCGCCTTCGAAATCCGCTGGCGCCACGCGGCGCGCACGCTCACCGACGAAGAAACCAACCAAGCGCTCGGCGTGGTCATCGCAACGCTCGAGAAGGGCGCTGGCTGGACCGTCCGCCGCTGATTCCCATGGCCGAAGGTTTCGACATCGACCACCTCGCGAAGCTCGCCCGCCTCAGCCTCACGGCCGATGAGAAGGCGCTCTACTCGTCGCAGCTCAACCAAATCCTGGGTCACTTTCAGGCGCTGGCGGAAGCCGACCTGCCCGCGACGATCGACGACGCCCGCGTCGTCAACGAAGCTGCACTCCGCTCCGACGAGCCAGGTCCCGTCCTCGGCGCCGAAGCCGTCACCCGCATCGCCCCCGCCTCGCGCGACGGGCAGATCTCCGTCCCGCGTGTCGTGGACGACGAATCGTAAGCCATGGCCGACGCGCTCCACACGCTTTCTGCCGCCGAGCTCGGCCGCCGCCTCGCGGCCGGCACGCTCACGTCCCGTGCCCTTTGCGAAGCCCTCATCGCCCGCTATCAGGCGGTGAACGACAAGGTCGGCGCCTTTACGCATCTCGACCAGACCGACGTGCTCGCTCAGGCCGACGCCTCCGACGCCCGCCGCAAGGCCGGGCAGGGCAGGGGCCCGCTCGAAGGCATCCCTGTCGCAATCAAGGACAACATCGCGGTGAAAGGTCAGCCGCTCACCTGCTCGAGCAAGATGCTCGCGTCGCTGGTCTCGCCTTACGACGCGCACGTCGCCGAACACCTCCGCGCCGCCGGCGCGATCCTCTACGGCCGCCTGAATATGGACGAGTTTGCAATGGGTTCCTCCACGGAGAACTCGGCGATCCGTAAGACCTTCAATCCTTGGGACCTCGCCCGTATTCCCGGCGGTTCTTCCGGTGGCAGCGCCGCTGCCCTCGCGGCCGGCCTGGTTCCTCTCTCGCTCGGTTCCGATACCGGCGGCTCTATCCGCCAGCCCGCCTCGCATTGCGGCGTGGTCGGACTGAAGCCGACCTACGGCCTGATCTCTCGCTTCGGTCTCGTGGCCTTCGCGTCGTCGCTCGACCAGATTGGTCCGATGGCTCGCAGTATCGAAGACTGCGAACTCCTCCTCAACGCCTTGGCTTCGGCCGACGCGCGTGACATGACCTGCTTCGGTCCGTCCGACCGCACGCTCACTCCGGCTGGCGATGCCAAGAAGCTCCGCATCGGCATTCCGAAGGGTTTCCTCGGCAAGGGCGTCGCTCCCGATGTCGCCGCCGCCGTCAACTCCGCAGTCGAATTCTACCGCGCCCAAGGCTGCGCGATATCCGAGGTCGAACTGCCCTCCGCCGACCTCGCCGTGCCGACCTACTACGTCGTCGCGACCGCCGAGGCTTCCTCGAATCTCGGCCGCTACGATGGTGTCCGCTACGGCCATCGCTCCGCCTCCGCCGGCACGCCGGTCGAGATGATGACGGCGAGCCGCTCCGAAGGCTTCGGTGCCGAAGTGAAGCGCCGCATCCTACTCGGTACGTTCGTGCTCAGCGCCGGTTACGCTGACGCTTATTATGTCCGCGCCCTCCGCGCCCGCGCGAAGATCCGGGCCGAATACCTCGCCGCCCTCGCCGGCGTCGACGTGCTGCTCACCCCGACGGTCCCGACGCCCGCCTTCAAGGTCGGCGAGAAGGCTTCGGATCCATTGCAGCTTTACCTTGAGGACATCTTCACGATTCCCGCCAACCTCGCCGGCCT
>CANCHK010000094.1 GCA_947377865.1 Opitutia bacterium
ACGGCCCTATCCTGCCCTTCGACCAAGCCACCCTCCCCGCCGGCTCCAAGAAGATCGACCGACCCAAGGTCGTCAGCGCCCAGGGCAAGACGCCCACGCCGAAGAAGAAGTAAGCCCGAACCAATCCCGCATAATGGGGTCAGACCCTATTAATGGGGTCTGACCCCATTATCGTCTTTGCTCTCTCACCCCACTTCACCGTAATTTACCTTACCCCTATGCGCCCCCTGTTAGCCCTAATGCTTGCCACCCTGTCGGCCTTCGCCGCCACGGCCTCACACCCCAACGTCGTGCTGATCCTCGCGGACGACCTCGGGTACTCGGACCTCGGTAGCTACGGTAGCGAAATCGCCACCCCGAACCTCGACGGTCTCGCCAACAACGGCGTACGGTTCACGCAGTTCTATAACACCGCGCGCTGCTGGCCTTCCCGTGGTGCTCTGCTCACGGGCTACTACGCCCAAGAGATCCACCGCGACGCCCTACCCGGCCTCGGCGGCGGCGGCCAAGGGGTCCGCCCGTCTTGGGCCCGACTGCTACCCGACTACTTGAAGCCCGCCGGCTATCGCAGCTACCATAGCGGGAAGTGGCACGTCGACGGACCGGTCCTCGCGTCTGGCTTCGATCGCTCACTCGACGTCGTAAACCAAGGCAACTACTTCACGGCCAAGGGCAACCTAATCGACGACGTACCGGTCAAAGTCCCCGCCGACGAGAAAGGCTACTACGCCAGCATCGGCATCGCCGACCACGCCATCGAGTGCCTCAAGGATCATGCGGCGAACTACAAGGACCAGCCGTTCTTCCATTACGTCGCATTTATCGCCCCGCACTTCCCGCTCCACGCCCTGCCGCAGGATATCGCCAAGTACCGCGACAAGTATCTGGCCGGCTGGGAAGCCCTCCGTACGTCACGCTTCGAACGCCAGAAGGCCATGGGCATCACGAACACGACCCTCTCGGCCCTCGAACGCGAAGTTGGCCCGCCCTACGCCTTCCCCGACGCCATGAAGAAGCTTGGGGCCGGGGAAGTGAACCGCCCGCTGCCCTGGGCTGAGCTCACCGACGAACAGCGCCGCTTCCAGGCCACCAAGATGGCCATCCACGCCGCGATGGTGGATCGCATGGACCAAGAGATCGGACGCATCATCGCGCAGTTGAAGGCCATGGGCGCCTACGAGAACACGCTCATCCTCTTCGCCTCTGACAACGGCGCCAGCGCTGAGATCATGGTCCGCAACGGTGGCCACGACCCGCAGGCCGAAATGGGCAGCGCCGAAACTTTCCTGTGCCTCGGACCTGGCTTCTCCAGCGCCGCCAACACGCCGCACCGCCGCCACAAGACTTGGGTCCACGAAGGCGGTATCAGCACGCCACTCATCGCCTCCTGGCCCGCCGGTATCGCCGCGCACGGCGAACTCCGCCATACCCCCGGCCACGTGGTCGACATCGTGCCGACCATCCTAGACCTCGCCGGCCTGCAGAAGCCGACCGAATGGAAAGGCCAGCCGATGCCGCCCGCCCCCGGCAAGAGCCTCGCAGCCGCGCTAAAGAGCGACGTCACCATCGAGCGCCCCAGCCTCTGGTGGCTGCATGAAGATAACAAGGCCATCCGCGTCGGCGACTTCAAGCTCGTCGCCGCCAAGGGCGATACCTGGGAACTCTACGACCTGAAGACCGACCGCGCCGAACAGAACAATCTCGCCGCTAAGATGCCCGAGAAGGCCAAGGAACTCGCCGACCTCTGGCAGAAGCAGACCGATGAATACACCGCCCTTGCGAAGCTCACCGCAGCCGACCAACCCGGGAAGGGCAAGGCCGCCAAGAAAGCTGCCGCGAAGAAGGCGAAGTAAGGACGAAGACAGAGTTGACCGGTTGATAAGTTGAACGGTTGGCCGGAAGTAAAAACCTGCCCCTACCCCCTACCCCTATCTCGAAACCATGCGCGCCCTCCTCGCCCTGCTGCTCGCCCCGCTGGCCGGGCTGAACGCCGCCGATGCGTCTGCTCCGATGCTTAATCTCCCCGGCACGGATGGTGATCCGTCGAAGGTGAAGTTTGCCCGGTTGCCCTTGCTCAAAGGAACTCACACCGTCGTCTGCCCGCCGGAAGAGCAATGGAAGTTTCAACTGCACAACTATTTAATACATCATGGCGGCAAGTTTTGGTGCATGTGGAGTGCCGGTCCAAAGATTGAGGACTGGCCGACGCAGCATGTTCGCTTTGCCACCAGTGATGACGGGGTGAAGTGGAGTGCGCCAAAGATGCTGACGCAAGCGCCCGACGAAGGTCGCGGATTCTATGCTCGCGATTTCTGGGTGCGCGATGGCGAGTTGCTCGGCTTGACTTCGACTTTCAAAGGCCACGGTGGATTTGGGCCGGACCGGGATATGAATCTCCTTGCCTACGTTTGGAACGAGCCGAGCAACACCTGGAAGGAGAAGGGCACGGTCTTCAAGAATGCGATCAACAACTTCGCTCCGCAGAAGCTCTCGACGGGCGACTGGATCACGACGCGGCGCGACTCGGGCTTCAATGTCTCCATGCTCATCGGCGGCACGAAGTCGCTGGGCGATTGGCGCGCGGTGCCGGTGGTGGACAAGCAGGCCAGCACCGGCCTCAGTCCCGATGAACCGATTTTATGGGAGCAGCCGGACGGATTGCTCGTGGCCGTCTTTCGCGATAACGGCACCTCGGACCGACTGTTCCGCGCCTTTTCGCATGACCACGGACAAACCTGGAGTACACCGGTGAAGACGGACTATCCGAACGCCAAGAGTAAGATCTTCTCTTTACTCACCAGCCGTGGCTATCGTGTTCTCATTTCCAATGCCAACACGACCATGCGTCGACGCGAACTGTATCTGGCGATCTCCGAAGACGGCCTCTCGTTCAACCGGATAGCACGGCTCGACATACCCACGACATTCAACGACTCACTGGCCTACCCGCATGCCATCGAGCACGATGGCCAATTATTGATCGCATTCTCGCGCAACAAATCCACCACGGAACTCTTCAAGGTATCGCTGGTTGAATTGGAAAAGCTGCGGGCAGCGAAATGAACAATCGTATCGTAACCCTTAACACATGAAACCCACCCTCCCCCTCACACTCCTCCTCGCCCTCCTGATGCTAACCTCGCAGGACGTGCTCACCGCCGCTGATGCCCCCAAGGCCGCCAACGCCAAGCAAGCCACCAAGAAACAGGACCGACCGACCCCGCCCACGCGCGCGTTCGATGCCCCGGGCGCCCCGGCCTTCGTGAAGCTCGGCGACAAGACTTCGCTCGCCGACGGCAACTACCTCGTCGGCCCGACGTATGTCGCCGCTCCGGAGACAAAGCCCGTCGAAGGCGTGCCGCAGGGTAAGATCCAGCAGTTCCAGATCGATTCCAAGACCACGCAGCGCTTCAACCCCGGCATCGCCCGCGACGAGTTCGGCGTCCCCGACCCGAAGAACCCCAAGACCCTGATCGTCCAGACTCACACGATCGATTACAAGCGCACCATCTCGGTCTACATTCCGGCGCAGTACGTCCCCGGCACCGCCGCGCCCCTCCTCGTGACGCACGACGGCCCTGGCCTCGGCAAGACCGACCAGGCGCTACCGCGCATCCTCGACAACCTGATCGCCCAGAAGCGCATCCCGGCCCTCATCATGGTGCAGATCGCCAACGGCGGCGGCGACGCCCAGGGCCACGAGCGCGGCAAGGAATACGACACGATGTCCGGCCTTTACGCCGAATACATCCAGCACGAGGTGCTCCCGCTCGTGGAAAAGAATTATGGCGTGAAGTTCACCACCGACCCCGATGGCCGCGCCACGATGGGCTCAAGTTCCGGCGGCTCCGCCGCCCTGATCATGGCCTGGTATCACCCCGAGTGGTTCCGCCGCGTGCTCACCCTCTCCGGCACGTTCGTCAACCAGCAGTGGCCCTTCGACCCCAAGACCCCGGGAGGCGCCTGGGATTTCCACGACACCCTCATCCCCCAGAGCGAGCGTAAGCCCATCCGCCTCTACATGGCCGTCGGCGACCGCGACAACTACAACCCCAACGTCATGCGCGACGGCATGCATGACTGGGTCGAAGCCAACCACCGCATGGCGAAGGTCCTCAAGGATAAGGGCTACCCCTACCAGTATTACTTCTGCCAGGATTCCGGCCACGGCATCGGCAACGCCCGCGCGCAGCTCCTGCCCTCCGCCCTCGAATGGCTCTGGCAGGGCTATCAGGCGCGCTGAGATCCGACTTTATGCGCGCGCTCCTCTGCCTGAGCTTCATGGCCGCCCTCGGCTTCGCCGCGGATACGCCCGCCACGAAGAGCGGGCCACCAGTGGCCAAGGAATTCGCCCCGATCGTCGACGACCCTAAGCTGCCGCGCGTGCTGATCATCGGCGATTCGGTCTCGGTCGCCTACACGCTCGATGTCCGTAAGAACCTCGCGGGTGTCGCCAATGTCCATCGCATCGCCGCCAACGGCGGGTCGACCCGCACGGCGCTGGGAGAATACGGCCTGGTCCGCTGGCTCAAGCCGGACGAGAAGTGGGACGTGATCCACTTCAACGAGGGCCTGCACGACCTTTCATACCGTTTCCCGGACGACCGAGATAAGAACGATAAAGGCGACTACGCTTCGCCGACCAACGGCGGCCGCCCCAATGTCTCCGTCGCGCAATACGAGAAGAACCTCCGCCTCATCGTCGCCCGCCTGAAGCAGACCGGGGCCAAGCTCATCTTCGGCAGCACGACCCCGGTACCGGAATCGGACGCCGCTAAATACGTCAAGGACTCCGAACTGCCTTACAACGCCGTGGCCAAGAAGGTCATGGCCGAGGAAGGCGTGACCTGGAACGACCTCTGGGCCGCCGTGAAACCCCGGCAGGACCAGCTGCAGGGGAAGCGTAACGTCCACTTCATGGCCTCCGGTTCGGCCGTGCTGGCCAAGCAGGTCGCCGAAGCCATCACCCGCGAGCTCCCCAAGCCTGCGACTAAATAAGCCTCCGTCGGCGGTTGCCCGCCGTCAGGTTTTCCTGATGCTAACGAGACCGCCACCCCTGGCGGTCTCTTGCGTATGGGAGACTCCCCCACCCCCTCCGACCACACCCTGCAGGTGCAGCGACTCTTCGTCCAGCACCA
>CANCHK010000095.1 GCA_947377865.1 Opitutia bacterium
TCGTCGTCGGCACCGACCTTCCCGAAGGCGTGCATACGGTCCGTTTGGAGCTCTTGGCCGACCCGATCGACAAGGCTGCCGTCCTGGCCAAGAATAAGAACAAGATCGATAAGCCTGAACGCTTCGCCCCCCTGAACTTCTTCCCGGGTGGCCTGCTGCTTGTCGGCGAACTCGTCCCTTAATAGGGCCTGTATCAACGCCCAGCCTTGACCGCCCCCTGACCCCCTCCAAAACTCCGCTTCCTCCCCAATCACCCACAACACCATGCGTTTCGGCCTCAACACGTTTCTCTACGCCTCTCCGTTCACCAACGAGAGCGTCCACCTTTTCAAGAAGCTCAAGAACTGGGGCTTCCACACCGTCGAAATCCCGATTGAGGATCCGTCGCACACCGACCCGAGATTCCTGAAGGCCGCCGCCGCCAGCGCCGGTATCGCCATCGGTTCCATTTGCGCCTGCATGGGCCCCGGCCGCGACCTTCGCGGTTCTGCCAAGGATCAGGCCGCCGGCCGTAAGTACATCATGGCGCTCATCGACCAGGCCGCCGTCGCCGGTTGCCCGCGTATCATCGGCCCGCTCTATTCCGTCGTCGGCCTCATCGGCGCCCATGACGACAAGACCAAGGCCAAGCACTTCAAGCTCGTCGTCAAGAACCTCAAGGTCATCGGCAAGTACGCCCAGAAGAAGGGCATCGAGCTCGACATCGAGCCGCTGAACCGGTTCGAGACCGACTTCCTCAACACCTGCGACCAGGGCCTCCGCCTCGTCAAGGCGATCAACCTGCCCAACGTAAAGCTCCACCTCGACACGTTCCACATGAACATCGAGGAGAAGAATCAGGCCGCCGCCATTCTCAAGGCTGGCAAGCACCTCGGCCACTTCCACGCCTGCGGTACCGACCGCGGGACCCCCGGCGGCGACTCCCTCGACTGGAAGCCGATTGTCGGCGCCCTTAAGAAGATTGGCTACAAGCAGGACGTCGTCATCGAGTCCTTCACCACCGACGTCAAGGTGATCGCCCGTGCCGCCGCCATCTGGCGCGCCATGGAGCCGCACCGCGACGACATCGCCGTCAAGGGCCTGAAGAATCTGAACCGTTTCTTCGGTAAGCAGAAATAATCCCGTTCCGGAACCTCTCATGAACCTCCTCACTCCCTTTCTCGCCCTCGCCGCGCTTTGCGCGACGGTCTCCGCCGAGGACAAGTCCCTCTTCAACGGCAAGGATCTCACGGGCTGGAAAGGCCTGGATTTCTGGTCCGTCAAGGACGGCGCTATTACCGGCCAGACCACCGCGGCGCACCCGACCAAGGGCAACACGTTCCTGATCTGGGAAGGCGAGGTCGCCGACTTCGAGCTCACGCTCCAGTACAAGATCGTCGACCTCGACGGCAAGTCCGAGAAGTTCGGCAACTCCGGCATTCAGTATCGCAGCAAGGTCGTCGATGAGAAGGGTTTCGTCGTCGCTGGCTACCAAGGTGACTTCGAGTGCGGCAAGACCTACTCCGGTATCCTCTATGAAGAGAAGGGTCGTGGCATCCTCGCCAAGCGTGGCGAGAAGGTCGTGATCCATGAAGGCAAGGACGCCAAGAAGCCGAAGCTCGAGGTCACCGGCTCGCTCGGCAAGACCGACGAGATCCAGGCCAAGATCAAGCCGGCCGACTGGAACGAATACCGCATCGTCGCCAAGGGCGGCCACCTCCAGCACTTCATCAACGGCGTCCAGACCGTCGACGTCACCGACGAGACCGCCGTCGGCGCCAAGAAGGGCGTCCTCGCCCTCCAGCTCCACGCGGGCACCGCGATGACCGTCCAGTTCAAGGACATCGTCCTCAAGGAGATTAAGTAAGCTTTTATGAAGAAATCATTCCTCAGCCTCCTCCTATTCTCGGCCGCGTTCGTCTCGGCCGCGGACAAGAAGAACGTCCTGCTCATCGCTGGCAAGCCGAGCCACGGACCGGGCGAGCATGAGCACAACGCCGGCATCCAGCTTCTCGCTTCCGGCCTGAAGCAGGGCGCGGCCGACCTCGTGAACGTCGATGTCTCCTTGAACGGCGAATGGCCCTCCGACGAGCTCATCGCCAAGGCCGACACGATCGTGATCTACTCCGACGGCGGCAACGGCCACCCGGCCCTCCCGCACCTCGACCAGCTCACCAAGAAGATGGCCGCCGGTTGCGGCTTCGTCTGCCTCCACTACGCCGTCGAGCCCGCTTACGAGAGCGCCGGCTGGCTGAGCGTGGATGGCAAGCCTGTGAGCCCGCCTCCGGCCGGTCGCTCCTCCAAAGGAAAGGGCGCGCTTGAGTTCAAGGACTGGCTCGGCGGTTACTTCGAGGCGTTCTACTCGGTGAACCCGCACTGGCAGGCCGACTTCAAGGAGCTCCCTGACCACCCGGTCAGCCGCGGCGTGAAGCCTTTCGGCTCCAGCGATGAATGGTATTTCAACATGCGCTTCCGCGACAACATGGACGGCGTCACCCCGGTGCTGCAGGCCATCGCTCCTCCGGAAACCATGAGCCGCAAAGACGGCGCACACGAAGGCAACCCCGACGTGCGTAAGATGGTCCTCGAAGACAAGAAGCCTGCCATCGTCGCTTGGTCCGTGAACCGCAAGGATGGCGGCCGAGGTTTCGGTTTCTGCGGCGGCCATTATCACGCCGGCTGGTCCATCGACAGCCAGCGCACGCTCGTCCTCAACGCGATTGTCTGGACCGCGAAGGCCGAAGTCCCTGCTGCCGGCATCGTGACGAAGTTCTCGGAAGAAGAACTCAAGGCGAACCTCGATAAGAAGACCCCGCGCAAGGCGCCGGCCCCGAAGAAGAAGTAAGCGGCCCTCGGGCCCTTCATATCAGGCCGGAGGTTCGCCTCCGGCCTTTTTCGTGCCCGGAAAAGACGCGGGTGATTTGACCTAGGGCTTCGCCCAGCAACCTTGGCGGCATGTCCAAGCACATCGCGATCATTGGCGGCACTTCTGGCATCGGCCGCGCGACCGTCGCGCAACTCCAGGCCGATGGCCATACGGTCCACGCCGCTTGTCGCTCGCCGGAGAGACTCGCCGACCTCGAGATCGTCGCGCAGCCGTTCGATGCGGCCGCACCCGGTCCGCTGACCTGGCCCGAGCGCCTCGACGGGTTCGTTTACTTTCCCGGCTCGATCTCCCTCAAGCCGTTCCATCGCCTGACCGCGGAGGATTTTCAGCGCGACCTGCAGGTGAACCTCTTTGGCGCTATCGCCGCGCTGCAGTCTGCGCTGCCTGCGCTCAAGGCATCGGGCAACGCGTCGGTCGTACTCTTCTCCACTGTCGCCGTCGCGCAGGGTATGCCCATGCACGCCAGCATCGCCGCGGCCAAGGGAGCGGTTGAAGCGCTCGCCAAGAGCCTCGCCGCCGAATGGGCGCCTGCGATCCGCGTGAATGTCATCGCGCCTTCACTCACCGATACGCCGCTTGCCGGCGCGTTGCTCAATTCGGACCTCAAGAAGGAAGCGGCCGCCAAGCGTCACCCGTTACAGCAGGTCGGTCGTTCCGAAGATATCGCCACGCTCGTCGCGCACCTCCTTTCAGGGCACTCCCGTTTCATGACCGGTCAGGTGCTCCATGTGGATGGCGGCCTCTCGTCGGTGCGTACGTTCTGACGCCGGCACAAAAAACCCGGGCGCCTGGCGGGCCCGGGTTTCGGAAGAGCTTTCGCTCTGCTTAGATCAGCATCAGCGCCGGTTCTTCGAGGAGCTGCTTGAGCGCCTGGAGGAACTGGGCGGCGTTGGCGCCGTCGACCACGCGGTGGTCACCGGAGAGGCCAATCACCATGCGGTGGCCGATGACTAGGCGATCCTGGGCGTCGACAACGGGCTTCTTGATGGTCGCACCAACGGAGAGGATTGCGGCGTTGGGCACGTTGATGATACCGTAGAAGCCGGTGACGCCGAACATACCGAGGTTGGTGACCGTGAAGGTCGAGCCCGACATCTCGCTGGGCGTGAGCTTCTTCGAGCGGGCCTTACCGATGAGGGCCTTGGCCTCGACGGCGATGTCCTTAAGCGTCTTGGCATGCGCGTCGCGGATGACCGGGGTGACCAGGCCGTCTTCGAGGGCGACGCCGAAGGAGAGGTGCACCGCACCGTGGGTGCGGATACTCGTGCCAGCCCAGGAGGCGTTGACGGCGGGGACGCGGCGGAGGGCCTCGGCGGAAGCCTTCAGGATGAAGTCGTTAACCGAGAGCTTGATCGCATCGGCACCGGTTTCGGCGAGGCGCTTGTTCAGCGATTCGCGCATCGCCATGAGCGGAGCGGCGTCGACTTCGACTTCGAGGTAGAAGTGGGGGACCGTAATCTTCGACTCCAGGAGTCGGCGGGCGATCGTCTGGCGCATGCCGCCCACCGGGACGTCGGCGTCAGGCTGGATGCCTTTGCCGTCGGCGGGCGGAGCGACCGCGACGTTGAGTGGACCGGAAGGAGCCGAAGCGGCCGGAGCCGAAGCCGCGGCGGTGACATCGCGGCCGACGACGCGGCCACCGGGGCCGGTGCCGGCGAGGGCGGCGACGTTGAGCGCAGCCTTCTCGGCCATACGCTTTGCATAAGGCGAGGCCTTGGTGCGGGAAGCGTCGGACTGCGGCGTCACGGAGCCGGAGGAAGTGGGGGCGGCGGGGACGCAGCTCACTTCGGCTTTCTCGGGAATGGCTGGCACGGCGGTCTTGGGAGCCTTCGGTGCCGGGGCGGCGTTGGGCTCAGGGGCGGCCTCGCCTTTTTTGCCGATGGCGCAGATCGGAGCGCCGACGGGTAGCTGCTGGCCGGCGGGGGCGTAGATCTTGAGGATCGTACCCGGCACCGTGCAGGAAAGTTCCATCGTCGCCTTGTCGGTTTCGACTTCAGCCAGGATGTCGCCGAAGGCCACTACTTGGCCTTCCTTGATGTTCCATTTCACCAAAGTCCCCACCGACATCGTGTCGGAGAGCTTCGGCATATCGA
>CANCHK010000096.1 GCA_947377865.1 Opitutia bacterium
GAACCTCAACCTGATGATGGGTTGGGACGAGTCCGAAGGCCTTCGCTGATTTTCCATGTCCATCGAGTTCACCAATGATTCGCCGGGCGTCTCCGACGTGCCCGGCTTCCGCGTCGGCGCCGCCGGCTGCGACATCCGCAACAAGGGCCTAGACCGTCTCGACCTGACGCTCGTCGTCGCCGATCAGCCGTGCGCCGCCGCTGGCGTTTTTACGACCAATGACGTGAAGGCTGCTCCAGTGCGCTTCTGCCAGCAGGTACTCGCTGTCTCGGCGGACAAAATCCGGGGCATCGTCGGCAACAGCGGCAACGCGAATGCCTGCACGGCCGCCCAAGGCGACGCCGACGCCGTCGCGATGGCGAAGCTTTCCGCCGCCGCCGTGGGCTCTCCGAACGACGCTTTCCTCGTCTGCTCTACCGGCCGTATCGGCGAGCTGCTCCCGATGGCCAAGGTCGCCGAGGGCATCAAGGTCTCTGCTTCCCGTCTGTCGCGTGATGCCGCCGAAGGCGTGCGCTCCGCTAACGCCATCCTGACCTCTGATACCCGTCCGAAGTCCGTCACCGCGCGCTTCGTCTGGGAGGGCAAGACCGTCACCATCGCTGGCATCGCCAAGGGCGCCGGCATGATCGAGCCCAACATGGCCACGATGCTCGCCTTCGTCTGCACCGACGCGGCCGCCGCACCCGCGGAACTCAAGACGGCCCTCAAGGCCTCGTCCGACCAGTCTTTTAACTGTGTCAGCGTCGATGGCGACATGTCGACCAACGACACTGTCCTGCTCCTCGCTTCCGGGGTCTCCGGCGTGTCCGTGGGCGCTTCCGCTCCGGCCGGCCTCCGGACCCTGTTCCAGGAAGCCCTCGACAAGGTCTGCTTCGCCCTAGCGGAGAAGATCGTGGGAGACGGTGAGAAGATTACGAAGGTCGTGGCCGTGGAGACCGAAGGCGCCCGCCCCCGCGCCGACGCCGAGAAGATCGCCCGCGCGATCGGCAACTCCCTCCTGGTGAAGTCTTCTTGGTATGGCGAAGACCCGAACTGGGGCCGCCTTGCCGACGCCGCCGGCTATGCCCGTACCGGCCTCGAGGAAGACAAGCTCGACATCTATTACGACGACGTCCCGGCCGTCCTCGGTGGCAAGCCGCTGCCCGAGAACAAGCCCCAGTGGAAGCAGGTCGTGAAGGCGGCCCGTTTTGCCGTCCGGCTGAAGCTTAACCTCGGCGACGCGAAGTTCCGGCTCCTGGCCGCAGACCTCACCGATGGCTACGTGAATTACAACAAGAGCGAGTAAGGTTTTTCCGTTTACTCTCCCGTCCGCAATCCTGACACTCCGTCCCGCAAGATGAGCATTCCCGCCACGCAAAAAGCCGAGGTCCTTCTCGAGGCGCTTCCTTATATCCATAAGTTCCGTGGCTCCACGTTCGTGGTGAAGTACGGCGGTAGCTTTATGGACGACCCGAGCCCCGAAGGCCGTGACCGTGTCGCCACCGACATCGCCTTCCTGTCTGCCGTGGGCATCCAGGTTGTGGTCGTGCATGGCGGTGGTAAGGCCATCACCCGCGCGATGGACAAGGCCGGCATCAAGTCTGAGTTCCGCGGCGGCATGCGCGTCACCGACGCCGCCACGGTCAAAATCGTCGAGGAAACCCTCAATAACGAGATCAACGGACAGATCTGCGAATCCCTCAAGGTGCGCGGCGCCAACCCGCTCGGCATGCCGGGCAACCACGTCAACCTTTGCGAGAAGCTCTTCGGTTCTGATGACAAAGGGCAGCCGGTCGACATCGGCTTCGTCGGCGACATCAAGTTTGTGAAGACGAAGCTCATCAAGAAGGCGCTCGCCGACGGCCATCTGCCGGTCGTCTCACCCATCGCGCTCGACGCTGATGACCAGGCCTACAATACGAATGCCGACGTCGCCGCCGCGGCCGTCGCCAACTCCCTGCGCGCTCGCCGCCTCATCTTCATGAGCGACGTCCCGGGCCTCCTCGCTGACCCGAAGGATCCGACCTCCCTCATCACCACGCTGAAGGTGAGCGAAGTCGAAGAACTCAAGCGTAAGGGCGTCATCGCCGGCGGGATGATCCCGAAGGTCGATAGTGCCGTAAAGGCCCTACGGGAAGGCGTCCGCCGCGTGCACTTCATTGACGGACGCGTCCCGCACGCCCTCCTGCTCGAGGTCTTTACCGACAAGGGCATCGGCACCGAAATCGTCCACGGTTGATGAACGGTCCGTCCTCAGATTCCGCCGCCTCGAACTACGCGGCCAACGTCGCCCACAACTACGGCGCTCCGCCCATCACGCTCGTGAAGGGGCAGGGCACGCACGTCTGGGACGCTGCCGGCAAGCGCTACCTCGATTTCGCCTCCGGCATTGCGGTCAACGCCGTCGGTCATGCCCACCCGCACTGGGTCAAGCGCGTCACCGACCAGGCCGGTAAGCTCGTCCACGTCAGCAATCTCTACCGCAACGAACCGCAGGGCCAGCTCGCCTATGCGCTCTCGCTCCGTTGCGGCCCAGGTCGCGTCATCTTCTGTAACAGCGGCGCCGAGGCCAACGAAGGCCTGCTGAAGCTCGCCCGTCTGCATGGTCAGCGCAAGTCCGGCACGGAAGGCGCGTGCATCGGCGTCATCGTCGCCGAGAAGGCCTTCCACGGCCGTACCTTCGGCGGCATGTCTGCCACGCCCCAGGAGAAGATCCAGAAGGGATTCCGTCCTTTGCTGTCCGGCTTCACCGCCGCGCCGCTCAATGACCTGGCTGCCTGGGATAAGGTCATCGACGCCAAGACCACCGCGGCCGTCCTGATCGAATCGATCCAGGGCGAAGGCGGCGTCAATCCCGCCACGCCTGATTTCCTGCGCGGTGTCGAGAAGCTCTGCCGTGAGCGCAACGTGCTGTTCATGATTGACGAAATCCAGTGCGGCATCGGCCGGACCGGTAAGTTCTTCGCCTACGAGCATGCGGGCGTGAAGCCTGATGCGATTGCCATGGCTAAGGGACTCGGCGGCGGTTTCCCCATCGGAGCGATCTGGATGGCGCCTCCGCACGACGATCTTTTCCAGGCCGGTTCGCATGGTACCACGTTCGGTGGCGGCCCCTTGGCGGCTACCGCTGGACTGGCCGTGCTTGAGATCATCGAGGCCGAACAGCTCATCGCGAAGGTGGCCGAGCGTTCCGTCGGCTGGCACGCTGAACTGCGCAAGCTCGTCGAACTCCGCCCTGACCTCGTGAAGGAAGTCCGCGGCGCCGGCTACATGGTCGGCGTCATCCTGAACGTCGACCCGGTGCCTGTCGTCACCGCCCTGCGCGAGGCCGGCATCCTGACCGCTCCGGCGGGCGGGGTGGCCGTGCGTCTGCTCCCTCCGCTCAACGCCTCTCCCGAGGAGCTGGCCGAGGCCGTGGCAATCCTGCGTCAGGTTCTTGGCGGTTGGAAGGCCGCCTAAGCGGTTTTCAGACCTTATTTTCCGCTGTCCAAACAGGTGCGGAAGCCTATGTTCAAACGCTTTCCGAGATGCGTCATTTCCTAAAGGAGACCGACCTGAGCCCGGCCGAAACGGCCCAGGTCTTCGCCGCCGCCGCGGCGCTCAAGGCTGCCCGTGGCAAGTCCGCCGGGTCCGCCTTGGCGCAGCAGTCCTGGGGTCTGATGTTCTTCAAGAAGAGCACCCGTACTCGCGTTTCTTTCCAAGTCGGCGTCCATGAGCTCGGCGGCCAACCGGTGATGCTCAACGCCGACGACTTGCAGATCTCCCGCGGCGAGACCGTCGCAGACACCGCGCGCGTCCTTTCCCGTTACCTCAACGGCATGGTCATCCGTTGCCATGAGCACAGCCTGCTTGAGGAGTTTGCCCGCTGTGGCACGATGCCGATCGTCAACGCTCTGTCCGACTTTCTGCATCCGTGCCAGTTCATGACGGATATGTTTACGCTGGCTGAGCGCTACGCTCCTGGCCGCCCGGAACAGTACGCCGCCTCGCTGAAGGGCAAGAAGGTCGCCTTCCTTGGCGACACCGCCTGCAACATGGCTAATTCGTTCGTGCTCGGCGGCGCCGCCCTCGGGGTCGAGATCGCGCTTGCCGGTCCCGCTGGCTACGAGCCTGGCGCCGAGATCCGTGCCCAGCTCAAGAAGGACGGCCTGCCTGAGTCCTTCACGTTCTCCACCGATCCCGCTACCGCGGTGAAGGGCGCCGATATGGTCTACACCGATGTCTGGGTCAGCATGGGTATGGAAGCCGAGAAGGCCGAGCGCCTGCGCACCATGCAGCCTTATCAGGTCAACGCGAAGTTGATGTCCCTGGCCAAGCCCTCCGCCTATTTCATGCACTGCCTCCCGGCTCACCCCGGCGAGGAAGTCTCCGCCGAGGTGCTCGAGAGCAAGCAGAGCATCATCTTCGACCAAGCCGAGAACCGTCTGCACGTGCAGAAGGCCATCCTCGCGCATCTCGCCGCCCACCGCGGCTGATTTTCCCATACCATAACTATGAGCAAGAAGAAGAAAATCGTCCTGGCCTACTCCGGTGGCCTCGACACCTCCGTCCTCCTTTCCTGGATTAAGGAAAAGCATAACGCCGAGATGATCGCGTTCTGCGCCGACATCGGCCAGGAGGACGAGCTCAAGGGTCTCAAGCAGAAGGCCATGAAGACCGGTGCTTCCAAGCTCTACGTCGACGACCTCCAGGCGGAGTTCGCCCGCGACTTCATCTTCCCGATGATGCAGGCGAGCGCCATCTACGAAGGCCAGTACTACCTCGGCACCTCCATTGCGCGTCCGCTCATTGCTAAGCGCATGGTGGAAATCGCCCGCAAGGAAGGCGCGACCGCCATCGCGCACGGCGCTACTGGCAAGGGCAACGACCAGGTCCGCTTCGAGCTGACCTGCGCCGCCCTCGCCCCGGACCTCGAAATCATCGCCCCTTGGCGCAACGAGGCCTTCCGGAAGGATGTCCCCGGCCGCGCTG
>CANCHK010000097.1 GCA_947377865.1 Opitutia bacterium
GACGGATGTCCAACACTGCCATGTGGAAGCCGAAGGTACGCAGGAAGCGCAGTAGCGGATCGAGCTCAGCGCGGGCAATGCGACCGGCGCCGACTTCGACCAAGGTCTCACGAAGGAACAAGAGGTCGGCGATGACGCCCTCGGGCGTACGGTGCTGACCGGCACCCAATTCGCCTTCGGCGTTCGGCAGGCGGAGGCGAGACAGGTTGATGTACTGGCGCCATGTCTCACCGATATTACGCTTGAGGGCTTCCTCGCCCGCTTCGCCATGGGCGGCGGCGTGCTTCGCGACCTGACGCAGGAATACTGCCGGAGGCTCCTGGAGGTGATCGCCAAGAGAAAGGCGCTGGCCGAGGGTTTCGAGGCGCTCGTTACAGATTGCGACGGCGGTAGAGCGGAAAAGATTCAGCGCACGGGCGGTGACATCGGCCGTGACCAGCGGGTGGCCGTCACGGTCGCCGCCGACCCAGGTACCGAGGGCGATCTGGGGCAATGAATCCGGGTGCTCGATGCGAGCGGGGTCGAGGCCAGCCTCTTCCCAAGCCTGACGCAAACGCAGGTCCATACTGACCACGGCATCCGGGAAGACCTTGGACAGGAAGTAGTTGATGTTACGAAGTTCCGACGACACGTCGGGCTTCTGATGGTAGATTTCGCCGGTACGCCAGAGACGTTCGAGGGCGACCTTGATCTCTTCGCGGATCGCACGCTGCTCGGCGACCGTCCACATGTTATTCTCGCGACGGACGAGGAGCTTGTAGATCTCGCGGTGAATCTCAAGGACCGTGGCGCGCTTGGCTTCGGTCGGGTGCGCGGTGAGCACCGGATCGACGCGCATGCGATTGAGTCGCTTGGCGATCTGCTTGTCGGTCAGGCCGGCGGCGACGAGGGCGCGGAGCGCGCGACCCCAAGAACCAGGATCGGAGGCGAGGCCATACTTGTCTTCACGGAGACGCTTGGACTGGGCGGAGGCATTCTCCTCGACCATGTTGAGAAGCTGGAAGGCGATAGAATAGGCCTGAACGCCGCGGTAGGAAAAGATCTGCACGCCGCGCAATTTGCGCTTACCCATCCACGGCAAAGTACCGGCGAGGTCCTTGTGATCGAGCTGCTCGAGCACTTCGACGAAGCACGTCATCATGAAGTCGAGGTCCTTGTCGACTTTCTTAAGCCCGCGGGCGAGATCGGTACTGATAGCCATGCGACGAGAGTCGTAGCATGGGCACAGGAAATCTCGCAACCGCAAACCCCCTCGGCTTGCGTCTAAGGCCGGCAGCACTTTGATGGAAAGTCGCCATGTCGGACTCACGGCTCATCCTCCCCGACCTCTGGCAGCAGGACGCCCTCCGCGCCCTCCGCCAAGGCGAGGACGTGGTAATCCAAGCCCCGACCGGCGCCGGCAAGACCCACGTCTTCGAACTTCTGATCAAAGGAGGGCATCGCGGCCAGGCGGTCTACACCGTACCCACCCGCGCCTTAGCCAACGACAAGCGGGCAGAATGGTTGGCCCTAGGCTGGGACGTCGGGATCGCGACCGGCGACATCAGCGACAACCTGGGCGCCCCTGTGGTGGTGGCCACCCTAGAGACCCAGCGGCACCGCTTCCTCGAAGGACGGCACCCCGACCTACTCGTGGTGGACGAATACCAAATGCTGGCGGACAGACGCCGCGGCGCGGCCTACGAGACGGTCCTGGCCATCGCCCCACCCTCCACCCAGCTCCTTTTGCTCAGCGGGAGCGTCTCAAACCCCAAGGCGGTCGCGGAATGGCTCCGGAGCCTCGGCCGCAAGGTAACCCTGATCGAAGAGCACACCCGCCCCATCCCGCTCGAGGAAGTATCCCTAGACGCCTTGGAGACCCGCGAGCCGACAGGCATCAAGGGCTACATCGCGCGGGCCGTCATTCGAGCCGTCCTGGCCGACCTCGGTCCGATTCTGGTCTTCGCCCCCCGCCGCCGGGCGGCCGAGCAGATCGCCCGCGATATCGCCGCCGGACTGCCTCTCGGCAATGGCCCCGCACTCTCGCCCAGCCAACGCGCCATGGCCGGCGACGACCTTAACCGCCTCCTCCGCCAAGGCGTCGGCCTGCACCACAGCGGCCTGACCTTCGGCCAACGCACCGAACTCATCGAACCTTGGGCCAAGGCCGGAAAACTGAGCGTCGTGGTCGCGACCACGGGCCTTGCCTCAGGCATCAATTTCTCTCTCCGATCGGTACTCGTCACCGATCGACGCTACGCCGCCGAGCACGCCGAACGGGAAGTCCGCCCGGACGAACTCCTTCAGATGTTCGGACGTGCCGGGCGTCGTGGACTCGACGACCGTGGCTTCGCGCTCTGGACCGGGGACAGCCCCCGACTCGGCGAAGCCAAACCACTCCAACTCAAACGCAGCGAGGCCCTCGACTGGCCAGCCTTCCTCTCTCTGATGCGTCGAGCGGAAGAGCCCAAGGCCGCCGCTGCCAAACTGGCTAAAGCACTATTCACGCGCGAACCCATCGACCTCGCCTTGGAGCGGTTGGACGAAGATCTGCCAACCGACGCTCCCGACGCTCCGGCTGGCGCCACGCGCCACATCGATGAGATCTGCGGCCGCAACGGCACTTGGCAGCGCGAACGCCCTACGCACCTCGTCCCGCTCTCGCAGGCGCTCATCTACGTCAAGGATACCTGGCACCCCGCCCTCACCAAGCCCGACTCCCTCCGCGCCCTGCCCTACGGCACGCCTTGCAAACTCGAGACGAGCGAAGGCCTGCGCTACGGACGCACAATCACTCTCGCTCACTTCCCCAAGGAAGCCGACGCCTCTCACCTCACGCCAGCAGAGTGGTTGCTGAAAGCCCTGCGCCGGCTCGAAGGCGGTCAGGTCCGTCCTCGCACCTGGAAACTTGAACTGCTCGAGAAAGAGATCCTGCCACTCTTACCGAAACTCACCCAAGGAGGCCTAGCCCATGGCGGCCTCTTCCTCGGCCGGGACAGTGTCCAGGTGAAGCTCGACTACTCCCGCGCCGCCGTCCGCGTCTGGCCGGACGCAGATAACCACCCGCTCATCAACCCACCCCGCCGACAGGTCGAGAAGCAGGACATCAACCTGCGCGAAGTCCTCGGGGGCGGCACATTGCACACCGCCCGGGCCAGTCGACTCTGGAAGAAACTCGGTTTGATCGACTCAGCCGGTCGACCGACCGAGCGCGGCGCCATCGCCTCACTCTTCCAGCATGGCGAAGGACTCGCCGTCGCCGCCGCGCTCGAAGACCAGACCTACGACGCCCATGCGATGGCCTGGGACCTCGCCGAACTCCGCGCCGGCGAACGCGTGGCCTCAGCGGGCCGCAACTCCAGTCGCCTCGGCGCCTGCTGCCGTCTCGCTTATAAGTCCCTTACCGCCGAGGGCTACCTACGCGAAGGCCTGCCCGCCGGCTTCGGCGAAGGCTGCGCCGAAGCGCTCAAAGGCTTCGCCCTGCACGGCAAGATACCACCAGTCGACGCCGAAGGCCACGGGCCTGGCCAAGGCGACCTCGAGCGTGCCGTCCTCGAATGGCGCAGCACCCTTCAGCTCATCGCGCACGGCCCCTCCCACCCATCGCACCGCTGGCAGGAACTGCGCGCGGCGTCCCAAGACGTGCTTGGACGGATCATCGGCCCGCCGGCTTCGCGCCGCTGAGGCTTACTTGCCAGCGATGGCTTTCGCCGCGGCCTTGGCCATCTCCCCGGCGCCTGCGGTGTTCGGGTGCACGCGGTCCGGCAGCAGCTCGGGGGATTTCTCGAGCGCGGCGTGCATGTCGATCACACCGCAACCGAGCTCCTTGGCGAGCGCGTCGACGCGCGGGATCTCCTTCTGGATGTTCTCTTCGTTGATGCCGTAGTTGCCCTTACCGGGTACCGGCACGGGGCGGCAGACGAACACCTTCGGCTTGGACTTCAAAGATTGGAACGACTTCACAAGCTCGCGGTAGTCGGCGTCGAACTCGGCCTCGAACTTCCAGTTCTGCGGCTTGGTGTCGTTGGTGCCGAGCATGATGACCACGATCGCCGGCTCCATCGCGAGGGCATCCTGGTATTTCTTTTCCTTCCAGTAAGGGAAGTCGCCCTTCTTCAGGAGCGTGCGACCGCTGACGCCGAAGTTGCCGACCTGGTAACCTTCGCCGAGCAACCCCTGCAGCTGAGCCGGGTAAGACTTACCCTTCTGGGCACCTGAGCCCTGAGTGATACTGTCGCCGACGCAGGCGACTTTGATGGGTTCGGCGGCGCGGGCGGTCATGAGGGAAATCAGGGCGAGAAGGAAGATTCGCATGGGGTTCGCCTAATCAAAGCCGTTCGAAGGCCTTTCCAAGGCCTAAGTCTCGGCTTTTGCCCTTCCCTGCAGGCCCGGCGGACGCTAACTTACCAGGACAGTCATACATGTGCGTTCGCGCGGAGTAATCCGTGAGGAAAGTCCGGACACCACAGGGCAGGATTCCCGCCGCAAGTCGGGGCACGTCGCAAGGCGTGACGGATAGTGCCACAGAGAAGATACCGCCTCCTCCGCAAGGAAAGAGGTAAGGGTGAAAAGGTGGGGTAAGAGCCCACCGCTCGAAGGGTAACCGACGAGGCAAGGTAAACCCAATCCGGTGCAAGACGAACAGGGACCGTCCGAGGTCGCCCACCAAGGTCCCGGGTTGTCGCACCGCCGCAAGGCGGGTCCGCAAGGTCAGAGAAATGAACGCGCAGGGGATCGGCGAGAGCCGCCCAAGGACAGAATCCGGCTTATAGTGTATGGCTCAAAAGACGGAGGGCCGAAC
>CANCHK010000098.1 GCA_947377865.1 Opitutia bacterium
TGGGTTTTGGGCATAACAATTCTCACTTGCAAGCAGGAAGGCGGGGGGCTTTGGGGTCTATGCCTCGACAGCCCTCCTGACCTGCGTCCCACATGGCCTTTAAGCCCGAAAAACCCTCAATCCACGGCGAAACTCCCGAGACCCTCGGAGAGCGGTTGGTTGCGGACGGCCACCCCCGCTACCGGGCCGGTCAGGTCTTCGAATGGCTGTACCCCCGACGGGCCGAGACTCCGGAGGCTATGACCAACCTCCCGGCCAATCTCCGGGCCTGGCTCATGGCTAATTACGACTTCGAAGCTACCAGCCTGGTCCAGCGAAAGGCCTCCTCCGACGTCACTCAGAAGATTCTCCAGCGCCTCAGGGACGGCTCCCTCATTGAGACAGTCATCATTCGGGCCCCGATGGAGGGGGTAGGCCAGGAGAAGTCCCGCCGGACGATCTGTATTTCGACTCAGGTCGGCTGCGCCTACGGCTGCAAGTTCTGCGCCTCTGGACTGGAGGGCTGGAAGCGCGACCTCTCGATCGGCGAGATCGTCTCCCAGCTCGTCCAGGTTTGCCGTATCGAGGACAAGACCGACCCGGCCCGCGCCGCCGAAGGTCTGGCGTCCTTCGACAATATCGTGGTCATGGGCATGGGTGAACCGCTGGCCAACTACGAGAACCTGATGTCCGCCCTGCGCATCGTGAACGCCCCCTGGGGTTTTGGCTTTGGCGCTCGGCGCGTGACGATTTCTACTTCCGGCGTGGTGCCGAAGATCCTCAAACTCGCCGAGGAGCCGCTGGGCTTCCGTCTCGCCATCAGTTTGCATGGAGCGACCAACGAGGTCCGTAACCAGATCATGCCAGTGAACAAGAAGTTCCCGTTGGAGGAACTCATCCCGGCAGCGAAGGCTTTCGCCCGCAAGCACGGCCGTATGCTAACTTTGGAGTTCATTCTCATTGAGGATATCAACGACTCGCTCGAGCAGGCCAAGAAGCTCGCCGTCATCGCTCGCGAACTGCACGCCCACGTCAACCTCATCCCTTATAATAAGGTCGAAGGCCTACCGTGGGTCCGTCCCTCCCTGACGCGTCAGGACCGCTTCGTGAAGGAACTTCGCGCGCTCGGCGTGACGGCGACCTTGCGGCGCGAGAAGGGGCACGATATTGACGCTGCCTGCGGTCAGTTGCGCCTCCAAACGGAGAAGCAGGAACGCCTGGATCCGCCGCCGGCGGCCGCTTAGGCGGTCAGCGCGGCCGCGAAGGCCTTGCGGTCCGGCGCCTTGAAGAAGGCCGTGCCCGCGACGAACGTATCCGCACCCGCCTCGCGGCAACGAAGACCGGTCTCGATGTTGATGCCGCCGTCGACCTCGATTCGGAAATTCGCACCGAGCTTCGCACGTTCGGCGGCGATAAAGCGGATACTGTCGAGGACGGAAGGGATGAAAGACTGTCCTCCGAAGCCGGGGAAGACTGTCATGCAAAGTACCAGGTCAATGGAGTTAAGGTAAGGCAGTACGCGCCGCGGGTCGGCATCGGGATTCATCGCGATGCCCGCCTTTAGGCCGAGGGCTTTAATTGCTGCGATGGTCTTGGCGATGTCATGGTCGGCCTCAACGTGCACCGTGAGACGCTCGGCGCCGGCCTTGGCGAAAGCGTCGACGTAGCGGTCGGGATGGCTGAGCATCAGATGCACGTCGAAGTGCAGTTTGGTTAGGGGTCGAAGATCGGCGACGACTTGCGGGCCGAAGCTGATGTTAGGCACGAAGTGCCCGTCCATGATATCCACGTGCAGCCAAGTCAGGCCGGCTTCCTCCACTGTGCGGACGCCCTGCGCGAAAGCGCCGTGGTTGGCGGCGAGAAGGGAGGGCGCGACAACGGGGGGGTTCATGCTTACCAGGCGGCGGTCGCGGCTTCGCGAATCTGCGAGGCGATGTCGCCGAAGAGCGTTGGGCTGAGGCTGAGTTCTTCGGCGGCGGAGTCGCCGGAGACCTGTAGCGTGGAGACGGACTTGAAGGTTCGGTCCTTAAATAGCACGCGTTTTCCGCCGTCGACCGTCAGGGTGCAACGCACTTCAAAACTTACCCGGTAGCTCGTGAAGGCGTAGGCATCGCCAGTCTTGGTCGTGAATCCGTCGCGCTGGTAGCGGGTGATTTCGGTTTCCAGAAGGGCGTCGCCTGGGCCGATTTTCACGCGCGGGTCGCCAGCAAGGGCATCGATAATCTTGCCGTGGAGCACGGCGTGCGTGCCTGTACGTGCGGTCGAATTACGGACGGGTGCGACTTCGATACTGCGGAAGGCGGGCTTTGGCCCGCCGAGGTGGTAGGCGGAGCAGCCGCTGAGGACGCTGGCGGCAAAGAGGGCGAGCAGCCGCTTCATCGGCGATCTCCTCCCGTGGCGGGCTTAGGGGCTTCCTTCTTGAAGCCGAGTGAATCGAGATCGTCTCCGACGGCCTGGGGCTTGGCCTCGGCGGCGGTGCGCGGGCGCGGGTAGGTGCCGAGTAGACGGTCGGCGAAGGTCTTGGGCGGGTTCGGGTCCTTAAGGATGCGAGCGAGGAGTTCTTCGGCTTCCTTGGCAGCCGCTGATTCCGGCGCGATATTACGGCAGGCGTTGGCCATCAGCTTCGCGGCTTCTGGGTTGTTGCGGTCGAAGAAGTAGAACCTAGCTAGGTTCAGACGGGCACGGGCGGCACGGTCGCGGAGGAGGGCAATCTGTTCAACGGCCTGCTTTGCGCGTGGGTCGTTAGGGAACTGGTCTGCTAGGGTGCGCCAATGGTCGGCGGCCTCGATTGTCGTGGCTTGGTCCCACGCTGGACCGAGTGATTCCTTGGCGCGCATCGTGGCGAGCATCTCGAGCCCTTCAGCGGCGAACTGGGAAGTAGGGTAATCGCTCACGAGTCGTTCTAGGGCTTCGATCATCTTCGAATCGAGCCCGCGTTCCTTGCCGAGGCGAGCGGTGCGGATAAGGCATTCGTCGGCGTATGGTCCGTTCGGCGCGAGTCGCAGCGTCTTTTGCCAAAGGGCAAGGGCGCCTTCCGGGTCGCGGAACCAAGGGAACCAGCCGCCGAGTTTCCGGCGTTCACCAGCGGCGAGGCGGTTAGCGATCTCGAACTGCAACTGGACGGCTTCACCGAAGCCGGCGAAGTTCGAGTGGCGCGCGTAGAGGTCATCGATCAGTTCGGTGGCCTTTTCAAATTCGTGACGTTTCGCGTGCAGGCGTGCCCGCTCGAGCAGGGAGAGGGCTTCTGCTTCGGTTCCGGGGTTGGCTTCGCCGATGACTGACCATTCGCTGATGGCCGAGCCTTCGCTGCCTGATTCAGCTGTTTGGGAGGCGTGGTTCATCGCCAGCAGCACGAGAGGAAGGCGCAAAGCGGGCGTCACATCATTCACCGTACCTGGCTTGACGCGCCACGCCCCCTCGAAGCGGACATATTCCGCATGGGCGATGGGGCCGAGCAGGAGTGCGACGGCGAGGAGGGATTTAGCGAGTAGGTTCATGCCAGCGGAGAAGGGTCGCGCCCCAGGTGAGACCGGCGCCAAAGGCAACAATGAGCACTAGGTCGCCGTGCTTGATTTTGCCGTCTGTCCAGGCTTCTTCAAGCGCGAGGGGGATGGACGCCGCGGACGTGTTGCCGTAGCGTTCGAGGTTCGAGGGGAAACGGTCCATACCAACATTAAGCTGGCTCGCGACGGCTTCCAGGATGCGGATGTTGGCCTGATGGGGAATGAACCACGCGACCTGTTCTGACTTCACGTCGCACTTAGAGAGGACGCGTTCACAGGATTCCGCCATCACGCGGACAGCATGGCGGAAGACTTCCTTGCCGTTCATCCTAAGGAAGTGCTTACCGTCGCGCAGGGAGTCGGCCGTAGCCGGAGCGGCCGAGCCGCCGCCGACGCAATGCAGCAGTTCAGCGTTATTGCCGTCGGCGCCGAGGAGGTTGCCAAGAAGGCCGACGTTCTTTTCCGAGGTGGTCTCAAGCAGGACGGCACCGGCACCATCACCGAAGAGCACGCAGGTCGTGCGGTCGGACCAATCCACCACGCTGGAAAGTTTCTCCGCACCGACGACGAGGGCTCGGCGGTAGGCGCCGGAGCGCATCATGTCCTTGGCGACCTGGAGGGCGTAGACGAAGCCCGAGCATGCTGCGGAAACATCGAAACAGGGGATGTCGCGACGGAGGCCCAGTTTGGCTTGGAGGAGGCAAGCGGTGGACGGGAATGGTACATCCGGCGTCATCGTGGCGACGATGAGCAGGTCGACGTCAGTAGGGGTCAGGCTGGCACGTTCGAGGGCCTTGGCGGCGGCCTTGGCACCCATGTCCGAAGGATTCTCCCCTGGGCCGGCGATGCGTCGTTCGCCGATGCCGGAGCGGGTCTTAATCCACTCGTCGGAGGTATCTACCATCTTGGACAGTTCAGCATTGGTGAGCTTGCGTTCTGGGGTGTGGACCCCGATGGCCCGAATGAAGACTGAAAGCTCAGCGCTGCTCATCGATGCGTGAGAAAAGACCCCTTGGGCGGGGAAGGGAACACTAAAACCTCAGGCTTCCTCCGGGGTGGAGGAAATCACCGCATTCGCCTCGGCCAGCG
>CANCHK010000099.1 GCA_947377865.1 Opitutia bacterium
TCGGCGGCCACGTGCACGTCGGCGACAAAGCCTTCGTCAGCGGTGGCGTGGCGGTCCATCAATTCTGCCGCATCGGCGGCGGCGCCCTGATCTCGGGTAACGCCGTCATCACCGAGGACGTCCCGCCCAACGCGCTGTGCCACGGTCGCAATCTGATCTCTGGCTTGAACCTCATCGGTTTGCGCCGTCGCGCCGTGCCCGTTCCGGCCGTCGCGGAGATCAAGCGCGCCTACCACGCGGTCTACGCCATGCACGGAGCCTGCGCCACGCTCGCGCAAAAGGCGCTTACCGAAGGTGGCTACCAGACGCCGGAGGGGCGCGATTTCCTGAACTTCTTCCTCGGCGGCAAACGCGGCCGCTTCGTCTCGCCCGAATGAGCACGCTGCCCATCGCCGTCACCTGCGGAGATCCGGCCGGCGTCGGCCCCGAACTCCTCGCCAGCTGGCTGAAGGATCACCCAGAGTCGGCGGCCTCCGTCGTGCCCGTCGGCCCGGGCGATTGGATCGCACAGCTTGGCCAAGGCATCGCCGTCGGACCCAAGGATTTCATCACCCGCGCAGGAAAGCCCGACGAGGCCGGCCAACTCATCGCGATCGAAGCGATGGAGATGGCAGCGCGAGGCGCCACCGGCGCGCGTTTCTCCGCGGTCGTCACTGGACCCGTGAACAAGAAAGGCCTCGCCGGCGTGGGATACTCTTTCCCTGGGCAGACGGAATTCTTCGCATCGCGCTGGAGCGGTGAGCCTGTGATGGCCTTCGCCGGCGGCAAGATGACCGTCGGACTGGTCACCTGGCATATCCCGCTCTCCGAAGTCCCCAGCGCCATCACCGCCGCGGACATCCGTCGCACGGTCCTCGCCCTCATCTCCCTCCGTGTGAAGTTCGGAGACCGTCGCCCGCGCATCGCCGTCTGCGGCCTGAATCCCCACGCCGGCGAAGGCGGCCTGCTTGGCAAGGAAGACGCCGTCGTCATCCGTCCGGCCATCGAAGCCCTGCGAGCCGAAGGCTATGATGTCAGCGGCCCGCTGCCGGGCGATACGGTCTTTCATCGGCACCTACAGGGTGAATTCGACGCCGTCGCCGCAATTTACCACGACCAAGGGCTCGCGCCCCTGAAGGCCGTCGACTTCTCGACCTCGGCCAACCTGAGCCTAGGCCTGAAGCATGTGCGCACGAGCCCGGACCACGGCACCGCCTACGAGATCGCTGGCCAAGGCAAGGCGGAACGCGGCAGCTTCGACTCGGCAATGCGCCTTGCGCGCCTGCTTTCGGCCTGATGCGTGCGTTGCTATTCTGGCTCGCACCCTGCCTGACGCTCGTCGCAGACGGGTATCGCATCGCGAGTTACAGCCCTGGCGCGACACGGACCCTACTCGATCTCGGTTGCTCTGCGGAGATCGTGATGGCCACGCGCTGGTGCCCACTGCCAAAAGATCATCCGGCGGCGAGGGATGCCGACGTCTTCCTGCCCGACCTCGAACGACTGCTGGGCAACAAACCCGACCTCGTGATTCTGCCGCGCATGGCCAATCCGCTTTGGGCGGAGAAGTGTGCGAAGGCTGGCCTGCGCACGGTCGTGCTCAATCCGGAATCCGGTACCGCGGTCGGCAAAGATATCCTTCTCCTTGGCGAGGCGACTGGTCGCATCGATCAAGCACAGCGACTCGCTGACGAACTGTCGATGCGGCCGACTAAAACACCTCGCACGATCATTATCGTCTGGGACGGAGTCATGGCCGGGCCGGATAGTTATCTGGCTGAACCATTGGCAGCGGCCGGACTGAAGTCCGCTCTGGCGCGAGGCTCGTGGATCAAGTTCGATTGGGAAATCATCGCCACCACGAAGCCGGATGCCGTGCTCTGGATCCAGAACTCCCGGGCGGGTAGCCCCATCACTCCCGGACCGGGAAAAGCCCTCGAAATGGGGCAGATACCAGGAGTCAGGGACCTGGACTGCCTTAAAAATAAACGTGTTTATGAAGCCAATAGCGGTAGCAACTGGTTGCCTGGCAGTGGTTTAACAAAAATACTAAGTGACCTCATTAGTGTCCGCAAAGAGGTCGAAAAGTAGGGTAACTCACTCCTAGGAATGGCCTCCGACCGGTTGACTTAGACCAGATATCGGAGACCATATCATCCTACCATGAACTCCAAGTTCCTCAAGCTCCTCGCTCTCACCGTCGGCCTCCTCGCCGTCTCCGCTGCCTTCGTCAGCGCCGAAGAAAAGAAGGATGACGGCAAGTGCCCCAACTGTCCTTGCGAGAAGGAAAAGCCTAAGGCTGTCGTCGCCGAAGAACCGAAGAAGGATGACAGCAAGTGCCCTTGCGAAAAGGAAAAGCCCAAGGCTGTCGTCGACGTCGACGAACCCTCGAAGGATGGCAAGTGCCCCTGCGAGAAGGAAAAGCCCAAGGCCTAATCCGCTCGCTCAGGCGACCGAAGGACGAACCATTAGGTTCGTCCTTTTTATTGGCCTAGAAAATCAGCTTCAGTTCGGCGCGCACGAATGCAGGGAAATCATCATGCACTGCAAACCCCCTGCTGGCGGCCTGCAAAAGCTCTTCCGGTTTGGCAGCTCCGCTGCGTACCGCACACGAACGGATACCGGCGTTGAATCCGGCCTCCCAATCGGAAACACGATCCCCCGTCATCCAGCAGCGAGCAGGATCGAGCCCGTGTTCGGCGATCTTCTCCAAGATGAAGCGCGGACTCGGTTTACGGTAAAGCGACGGCTCATCAGGCCGCTCGGGCGCCGCCTTGATTTCCAAGATGCCAGGTGCCGGCAACTCCAACAGCTCCAACATGCGACGATTGCAGGCTTCATATTGCACCCAGGTGAAGATACCGCGGTTGATCCCGCTTTGATTGGTCAACACGAAGAGTCGATAACCCGCACAAAGGCAGGCCTCTAGGGCGGACTTGACCCCAGGAATGAGCTCAATCTGCTCCTCCCGGCAGGTATGATGATGGTCACGGATGAGGTTTCCGTCGCGATCAAGGAAAAGGGCGGGGTGGCCGGGCATAGGTCCAGCCAAACAAACCTGCCCCCAATCGCAAGGGAATGGAAAGGGGGCTTGACCGAGGGGGCGGGAGGGGTAGAACCGACCCTCATCCAAGCGTAGAACCATGGCCAATCCGAAACGTAAACAGTCCAAACGCCGCAGCCGACTCCGTCGTGCCGCCAACCAGTTCCGCGCCCCGAATCTCGTCAAAGACGGCGAATCTGGCGCCCTTCGCCGCTCCCACCGCGTCGACCCGACCACGGGCAAGTACCGAGGTCGCCAGGTCTTGGATACCGGAGCCTAAGCTCCACCCCGGGCACAGCCCGAACTCATGAGCGAAGCCACTCCGAAGAAAGGCCACCGTATCGCCCTCGATTGCATGGGCGGTGACATGGGCCCTTCGGAAGCCGTCGCCGCAGCCGCTCTCGCCTTTAAGGAAGGAATCATCGGACCGGACGACAGCCTCGTGCTTGTCGGCCACGAAGATAACCTGCGCATGCTCGCAAGCGAACATCGCGGGCTCAAGAACAGCCGTGTCAGCTTCCGCCATGCCGCCAGCATCGTGGCTCCCGACGACGCCCCAATGGCCGTGCTGAAGTCGAAGCGTGACTCCTCGATGGTTATCTCCCTCGAGATGCTCAAAGCCGGCGAAGTCGACGCCGTCGTCTCCACCGGAAATACCAAGGCGCTCGTCGCCGCGGGCACGATCAAGGTGCGCCCGATGGAAGGAGCCGAACGCCCCGCCCTTGCGGCCATCATGCCACGACGTGAAGGCCATTTCATCATGCTAGACGTGGGTGCCAACCCCGAAGCCACGCCCGCCCAGATGGTACATAACGCCGTCCTTGGCTCGATTTATGCCCAAAGTGCGCTGGGCATCGTCAGCCCGCGCGTCGGCTTGCTGACCGTTGGCACGGAGGAAGGCAAAGGTGGGCCACGCATCAATCGTACGCACGCCCTACTCAAAGCCATGGGTGAACGGATTAATTACATCGGACCGGTCGAAGGCTTCGACGTCTTCGGAGACGCCTGCGATGTCGTCGTCACCGATGGCTTCACGGGCAACGTCATCCTTAAAACCCTAGAAGGGCTCGTCTATATGGTGCGCGATATGGTCGGCAGCAAGGTGAAGAGCAATCCCGTCTATCTCGCCGGAGGCATCGCAATGTTCCCGCTCCTGCGCGACCTCAAAGGCAAGCTGAAGCCCGAACGTTACGGTGGAGCCCCGTTGCTCGGCCTCACCGGGCTCGTTATGAAGGCCCACGGTTCAAGCAACCGGCAGGGCATCGCCAGCGCGATCCGACTGGGCCTAGAAGCCCTCGGTCATGGCGCTGGTCACCGCATGTTAACCTCGCTGGCCGAGGCGAATGCGGTGATTTCCTCCACCCCGGAGGAAGCCTGAGGTTTTAGTGTTCCCTTCCCCGCCCAAGGGGTCTTTTCTCACGCATCGATGAGCAGCGCTGAGCTTTCAGTCTTCATTCGGGCCATCGGGGTCC
>CANCHK010000100.1 GCA_947377865.1 Opitutia bacterium
CTTCCTTTCCTTAGCTACGGAGGGTCTTTCGTTCTCAGCTGTTTCCTGCTCCTTGGACTAGTCCAGAGCGTTCACCGGCATTCGGCCGGTGGCGGCGAAGGCGGAGGCTCTCCGGCAACCGGCTTAACCGCCTGACCGAGATGCCCGAAAATAACGAACCCGAAGATATCAACGACGAGCTGCCCGAGGGCGGCGAACAAACCTCCCCGATCGACCAGCGACAGCTGGCCGACGAGGCGGCGAAGCGGCGCAAAGAGCTCCCGCTCCTTCAGCGCATCGTCAAGCACTTCTCCAAGGACCGCGCGGTCTATCGAGAGCTTGTGATCAATGCCGAAACGCTGGAGAAGCGCGTCGCGCTGCTTACCAATGGCGTTCTCGATAAGTTCGAGATCGAGCACAAGGGCGAGAACCGCATGGTCGGCGCGATCTTCAAGGGCCGCGTCCAGAATCTCGAAGGAGGCCTAAAGGCCGCCTTCGTCGACATCGGCCAGCCGAAGAACGCCTTCTTGCATTACTGGGACATGCTCCCGGCCGCCAACGACTCACAGGTTGAGTTCATCCGCGATAACGAGTCCGCTGAGCAGAAACAGCGCAAGGCTCGCTACCAAGCCAAAGATATCCCGCAGCTCTTCCCGGCTGGCTCCGACATCGTGATTCAGGTCGTCAAGGACCAGATCGGCACCAAGGGTCCCCGCTCTACAACTAATATCGCCCTGCCCGGACGTTACCTCGTACTGATGCCCTTCAGTGGCGCTTGCGGTGTTTCTCGTAAGATTGAAGAAGCCTCCGAACGCGAACGCCTGAAGGATATCCTCCGCTCCCTTACCATTCCCGAGGGTATGGGTGTCATTATCCGCACCGCCGGCGAGGGTAAGCAGGCCCGCTGGTTTGTCCGCGACCTGCATATGCTGCTTAAGCGCTGGCAGGCCATCGTTGAGAAGATCAACGCTCCCGACCGCAAGCCCGTCCTGCTCTACCAGGAGCCTGGACTGATTGAGCGTACCGTCCGCGACTTCCTAACCGAGGAAGTTGACCGTATTCTCGTCGATAACCCCGAAGACTTCAAGCTGGTGCAGGATCTCGTCGGCGAGGTTTCGCCGCGTTCTCGCTCGCGTGTCGAGATGTACGCGGACCCGATTCCAGTCTTCGAGCGTTACAACATCGAGCGCCAGATTGAGCAGCTCTTCCAGCGTCGCGTTCCGCTTCCGAGCGGTGGTGAGATTGTTATCGACGAAACCGAGGCCCTTACCGCCATCGACGTCAATACGGGCGGCCATCGCGGCAAGGACGGAGCCAAAGACGGCAACTTCATCACCCAGGCCAATCTTGAAGCGGTTACCGAAGCCGCCCGTCAAATCAAGCTCCGCAACTTAGGTGGCCTCATCATGATCGACACGATCGATATGAAAAACCCGAAGGACCGGAAGAAGGTCTTCGACACCCTGCGCGATGCGATGGAAGACGACCGCGCCAAGCACCAGATCCTGCCTATCTCCCAGCTCGGCGTGCTCCAGATGACGCGCCAGCGCCACACGGAGTCGAACACGACCTCGATGTACACCGCCTGCCCACACTGCCAGGGGCGCGGCATTGTTAAGAACCCTCGGACGGTCTCGGTCGAGATTCAGCGTAAGCTCCTCAGTGTCATCCGCCGCCTGCGCGAGTCCGTTGGCCAGGAGAAGGAGCTTGAGATCAATATCCTGCTCCACCCAGTGAATCTTGAGCGTATTATTACGGAAGACCGCGAATTCTTCCGCGACCTAATGAAGTCGTGCAAGGTCCGCCTAGGCACCAAGCCCGACCCGACCTACAGCATCGAGGCGTTCAAGCTCTTCGACGGTGCCGGGAAGGAATTACGCTAAGCATTCCATCGCTTCGTCTGCAAGGCCTCCGGGTTCGCCCGGAGGCCTTTTTGTTTACCTGCGGGGGCGATGGGCGAGTAGACGCAGGCCGTTGAGGCAGACCACAACCGTGCTGCCTTCGTGGACGCTGACGGCCAAGGGCAGGGGGGCGCCACGGAACACCACGTAGGCTGCCATGCCGAGGGCGGCGCCGACCGAGATGATGATATTGAAGCGGATTGCTAGTCGGGCGCTGCGGCTGAGCTCGATTGCGTCGACCAAACGGCCGATGCGGTCATCGGTCAGGACCAGGTCGCTGGATTCCAAGGCGGCGTCGCTGCCCCTTCCGCCCATACCGATGGCGACATCGGCGGCGGCCAAGCTGGGGGCATCGTTGACGCCGTCGCCGACCATCGCGACAACATGCCCTTCGGCCGAGTAGCGACGGATGGCGGCCATCTTGGCATCCGGCGTCAACGCCGCCGCGTAGGATTGGATGCCGACCTGTCGGGCGGCGACAGCGGCGGCTTCCTCGCGGTCGCCGGTGAGCATTACCGTGCGGATCTTGCGCGCATGCAATGCGGCCAAAGTGGCGCGGCTTTCGTCGCGGATGCGGTCCACGAGTGTGGCACGGATGGTAACTGTGCCGTCGGACGCCCAGACTTCGCTGACAATGGCTCCTTCGGCCACCGTTGCGGGGGGCAGGGTGCCTCCGCCGACGAATTCGCGGGTACCGACACTCCAACGGGTACCGGCAACGGTACCGGACACGCCTTGACCAGGCGAGTTGGATAGGCCTTGGACCGGGAGTGGGCTCGCCCCTTCCTTAAGGCAGGCCTGGACTACTCCGGCGGCGAACGGGTGAGTCGTGGAGGATTCCAGGGTAAGCAGGGCGCTGAGGGCGCGCAGCCGATCCGTGCCTGCAGGGTAGACCTCGAGGGCGGCCACTTCCGGGACGCCGGCGGTCAGCGTACCTGTCTTGTCGAAGCAGACGCAATCGACATCGGCCAAGCGTTCGACGGCGGCGCCGCCGCGGAAGAGGATGCCTTGGCGTGCGCCAGCCGCGATGGCGGCGAGGACGGCGGACGGGACGGAAAGGACTAGGGCGCAGGGGCTGAGCACGACGAGCAACGTCATTGCCCGATAGAGCGGGGCCGCGTGGTCGACGGCGTCCACCGGGCCAGTTAACTTCAGGTACACGAAGAAGAGCGCCGAGGCGGAGAGGGTGAAGATCGCGTAGGCGTCGCCCCACTTGTCGATGGCTCGCTGGGCCGGGGCCTTGCTGTCTTGGGCTTCACGAATCAACCGAACGATCCGTTGCAGGGCGCTGTCGCGCTCCGCGCGCGTCACTTCAACGATTAGGCGCCCCCAGGAGTTGAGCGTACCCCCTGCGACATCGGATCCAGCCTGTTTCGGGGCGGGTTTTGCTTCGCCAGTGAGGTTAGACTCATCCACGGCGCTCTCGCCGGAGAGGACTTTGCCGTCCGCTGGTACCAGTTCGCCCGGCAGGATGGCGATGCGGTCGCCTGGGAGTAGGGCGGATACGGGCACCTCGGTTTCCGAGTCATCCGCACCGAGTCGGCGCGCATGTTTGGGAGACTTGTCGAGGAGGGCGTCAATGGCCCCGCGAGTGCGGTCCATCGCGTAATGTTCGATCGCTCCGGCGGTGGAAAAGAGGAAAAGGAGGAGGGCGCCTTCCAGTTGGGCGCCGACAATCCAAGCTCCCACCGCCACGACGATCATCAGGAGGTGGACATCGATGCGACGCTCCCGCAGCGCAGCCCATCCATCGATGGCGGCGTCCCATCCGCCAGCGAGGCAGGAGGCGGCGGCGAGGGCGAGCGCCCAGGGCGAGCTAGTTCCATCGAAATGCTCTGTGACCAATGATAGCAGGCCGAATACGCCGCTGGCGGCGGCCAGTAAGGCGAGTTTCCGCCACTCGCCGGGCGGTTCGTGTTCCGGTCCGTGCGCGTGTTCGCTCATGAAGTCATCCTGTCGTCGCAAGCCACCTCGGTCAACAGCTCGCATCGTCTCTGACCGTATCGAATTCATCTTTACGCCGCTACGAGCGAACGGATTTTTTACGCGGCGTCGGAGACGTTCCGGTGACATGAAAGTTTCCTCTTGCGCAAGCGCAGGTTATACCTATGACTCTAACCAAGAGTTAACCGCAACGTGACGAACCGAACCGAAACCCCGAGCGAAAGCCTAATCACCGTGTCGCTTCCCCCGAAGCTACATTCTGAAGTGGTCGCCTTTCAGCATCGGTCTGGTTTGAGCACCTTGAGTGAAGTGATTCGTCACGCGCTCGACCGTTACGACGACTCTCGTCCTTCCCTGGAGACCACCCGGTCTCGCCAGGTTTCTTTCCGCGTACCGTCGGAGCTCCGTACTCGCATCACCCGTCAGGCGCGCAACGCCCGGGTGAGCGTGGGGCGAATCGTCAGGGTGGCGCTTCAGGCGCTGCCCTCAAACCCAACAACGATCCAAAAAAAGGACACAACTATGGCTAAAAAGAAGGCTGCTGCTAAGAAGAGCGCCAAGAAGGCCACCAAAGCTAAGAAGAAGTAATTCTTCCTAGTCTTTTCCGTCCCTCGGGGCGGATGGCGCCGGCACTCCCGGTCATCACAAGGACCCTCGCAAGGGGGTCC
>CANCHK010000101.1 GCA_947377865.1 Opitutia bacterium
ACATGAGCGAAAAGCCCGACCTCAACGCCATCTCCCACGACCTGCATGCGGTCCGTAAGGAGAAGCTCGCCCTGCTTCGTGCCGCGGGCGAAGACCCCTTCCGTGCCGAGTGGAACCAGACCCATGTCTCGAACGAATGCCCGGCCCTCCTGCCCGAAGGCGTTGAAGAAGGTCCCGAGGTCTCCGTCGCCGGCCGTATCGTCGCCCTGCGCGTGATGGGCAAGGCCAGCTTCGTCAAGATCCTCGACCGTGGCGGCCTCATTCAGACCTACTTCACCCGCGACGCCTTGGGCGATGCGTACGACACCCATTTCAAGAAGATGGTGGACTCCGGCGACTTCGTCGGCGTCCGCGGCAAGCTCTTCCGCACGAAGACTGGCGAGGTCACGGTGCGCGTGGCCGAATACAAGATGGTCTCGAAGTCCCTCCGTCCGTTGCCCGAGAAGTGGGCCGGCCTGACCGACGCTGAGAAGATTTACCGCCAGCGCTACCTCGACCTCGTGGTCAACGAGGAGTCCCGCCGCCGCCTCTTCATCCGCAGCCGCGTCGTCGAATCAATCCGCCGCTTCCTCTGGAGCCGGCAGTTCACCGAAGTCGAGACGCCAGCCTTGCACGCCATCGCCGGCGGAGCCGCGGCCCGTCCGTTCGAGACGCATTCCAATGCCCTCGATTGCGATTTCTATCTTCGTATCGCCCTCGAACTCCACCTGAAGCGCTGTCTCGTCGGCGGCATGGACCGTGTCTTCGAGATCGGCCGCGTCTTCCGTAACGAAGGCGTTTCGGTGAAGCATAGCCCTGAATTCACGATGCTTGAGGCCTACCAAGCCTACACCGACTACCGTGGTATGATGGAACTCGTCCGTTCGATGATCCAGAAGGTCTGCGCCGAAGTCCTCGGCACGACCAGCGTCGTCCGCCCGGACGGCGTGGCGATTGAGCTCGGTGGCGAATGGCGCGAAGCGAAGTACAAGGACCTCATCGTCGAGCGTACGGGTGATCCGCAGTGGTTCTCGCGCACGAAGGAAGAGAAGATCGCCGCGTGCAAGGCCCTCGGCCTCCACGAACCGCGCACCGACTGGGAAGATTTCGAGGTCACCAACGAGGTCTTCGGCAAACTCATCGAGCCCGGCCTCATCCAGCCGACCTTCGTCACGCACATCCCGAAGGAGCTCTGCCCGCTCGCCAAGGTGACCATTGGCGACGACACGACCATCGACGTCTTCGAACTCTGCATCAACGGCCAGGAGATCGCCCCAGCCTACTCCGAACAGAACGATCCTGGCGTGCAGCGCAAGATGCTGGAGATCCAGGCCGGCGCCGAGACCCAGAAGATCGACGAGGACTTCCTCCTTGCGCTCGAGCACGGCATGCCCCCCGCGGGCGGCCTCGGCATCGGCATCGACCGATTGGTGATCCTGTTGACCGGCGCGGCTAACATCCGCGACGTCATCCTGTTCCCGACGCTCGCGCCCGAAGCGCAAGCCTGAGTCCTTTCCCTTGCCCTGGTTCCTCCATCTCGCCCTCCGCCAGCTCTTTCCTCCCGGTAAGCGCTTCCCGGCGTTCGCGACGGTGTCGATCCTCGGCGTAGCGCTCGGCGTCGCCTCCTTGCTTGTTGTACAGACGGTGATGAACGGCTTCGGCGAGGAACATCGCCTGCGCATCCGCGAATCGTTCGGCGACTGCCAGGTCGTCGCTGCCGTACCTATCGACCAGCCTGAGGCACTCGCGAAGGAACTCGCCGCCCGGCCTGAGGTCGCCTCGGCCACGCCTTTCGCCGAAGGCCCCGCGCTCGCCCGCAATGGAGACTTCTCCGGCATCGCCCAGGTACGCGGCATTGATCCGACCGATCCCGGCCAGCCGGCCCGCAAGTATGTCGTCGGCGGTAGCTTCGACGACCTCGACGATGGTCGCATCATCCTTGGCTACGGCCTAGCCCGCGCTCTCCGCGTGCGCGTCGGCGACCGCATCGAGGTCTGGTCGCCCGCGATGGCCGAACGCGCCGAGAAAGGTAAAGCCCCGCTGCCCGCCGAGTTTGAAGTCTGTGCGGTAATCGTCACCGGCTTCACCGAGGTTGACAACGCCGCGGCGCTCATCCCGCTCCGCCGCTTCCGCGAGATTTGGAATCTCGGTCCGCGCGCCCACGGTCTTACGCTCCGCCTAAAGGATCCAGTGCTCGCTGAGTCGACCGCTGCAAGTCTCGCACTCGGTCATCCGGAACTGCGCTTCCGCCCTTGGCAGGATATTAAGAAGGACTTCCTCGCAGCCATCCGATTCGAGAAGACGATGCTCTTCTTCCTGATGTTCATTATCACGCTTGTCGCATCGTTCTCAATCGGCAGCACGCTCTTCTCGGCCGTCATCCGACGATCACGTGAAGTCGGCGTGCTCGCCGCGCTTGGCGCCGCGCGCTGGCAGGTCGCCGCTCTTTTCGGACTGCAAGGCCTGCTCATCGGTGCCCTCGGCACGCTCTTCGGCTTCGTGCTTACCTGGACCATCCTGTCCTTTCGTGAGGGAATCCTAGCTACGATTAACGGGCTCTTCGGGGGCGGTGATATGGTGGCCAACGTCTACCAGTTCTCAAAAGTGCCGCTCCATTACGATGCCACGGATTTCGTCATCGCGGCGGCGTTCACTCTCCTGACCACGGCGATCGCCGGCCTCGTGCCCGCGCTCTGGGCCGCCGGTCGTAAACCTTCGGAGGCCATGCGCGATGCCTGACGTCGTGCTCCAGGCCCGCGGCCTTGCCAAGGCCTTCGCTTCGCCCGCCGGCCGTCTGCCGGTGCTGACGGACGTCTCGCTCGAGGTGTTCGCCGGTGAGTCCGTCTCGATCCGGGGTTCTTCCGGCTCGGGCAAGACCACGCTTCTCCAGCAGCTCGGGGGACTCGATCAGCCCGATGCGGGAGAAGTCCGCATCCTCGCACCGGGCACCGGACTCGTCGCCCCGCGCTCGTCGCTCGGACGTGGCGTAGGCTTCGTCTTCCAGAATTACCAGCTGATGCCGGAGCTTACCGCGTTGGAGAACGTCGCACTTGCCGCGCGTATCGCGGGCGTGCCTTCGGTTTCCGCGACCGCGGCCGCCCGCTCCTTGCTGAACCAGGTCGGGCTGGGCGCCCGCCTCGAGCACCTGCCGGCGAAGCTGTCTGGCGGCGAATGCCAGCGCGTCGCTATCGCCCGCGCCTTGGTCAACCGTCCTTCGGTCATCCTAGCCGACGAACCGACCGGCAATCTCGACGAGCGTACCGGCGCCGAAATCATGGACCTTCTCCTTGGCGTCGTCGCCGACCGCGGCGCCGCCTTGATTCTCGTCACGCACAGCCGCGAATTCGCTGAACGAGCCAGCCGCCGCTTAGTGCTGTCCGGCGGCGTGCTTTCGCCTGCCTGATTTGACAATGGGGCGGGGCGGGGTTGTCTGTAGGCTCATATGAACGCCGCCCTGACGCCTGCCCAACTCCTCGCTTCCCTTGAATGGCGCTACGCCACCAAGGCCTTTGATACCCGCAAGCTCCCTGACGCCACCTGGGCCGCGCTCGAGGAGTCGCTCCGCCTGACACCTTCGTCCTATGGCCTCCAGCCTTGGAAGTTCTTCATTGTCTCCGATCCGGCCGTCCGCGCCAAGCTCCGCCCAGTCTCCTGGAATCAGACGCAGGTCACCGATGCCTCGCACCTCGTCGTCTTCGCCCGTCGCACCGAGATCACCGAGAAAGATGTGAACGATTTCTTCAATCAGATGGTCTCCGAGCGTAACGCCGACGCGACCAAGCTCGAACCCTACCGCCAGATGATGCTCGGTGGCGTGGTCAACGGCAAGGACGCCGCCGGCCAGAAGGAATGGGCCGCTCGTCAGCTTTACATCGCCCTCGGCCAGCTCATGGGCGCCGCCGCGGCTCTCGCGGTCGACACGTGCGCGCTCGAAGGTATCGACCCCGCCGCCTACACCGAGATCCTCGGACTCAAGGGCAGCGGCTATGAAGTCGTCGTCGCCTGTGCCGTCGGTTACCGCGCCGCGGACGACAAGTACGCCGCGATGAAGAAGATTCGCTTCCCGGCCACCCGCGTCATCGGCCGCGTCTAATCAGCTGCGGGCCGACCAGCGCACGAATTCCTCGTCGTCGGTCAGTATCTGTGGGTCGCCGTATTCCGTCGAAAGTAGGCTGCGATAGGCCTCGTCGGCGAATCGGCGGCAGTGCAAGAGCACGCGTGCCGTGTGGCCGGGCGCGCGGACGAGTCGCCCAAGCGCCTGGTTGACCTTGCGCATGCCCGGGCGGACATACGCCAGCGAGAAAGCATCTTCGGCGCCGGCTTCGACGAACATCTTACGGCGGGCTTCCTGGAGGGCGTTGACCTCGGGGAGCGCCGGGCCGATCACCACCGCCGAACGGATGCGTCCGCCCAACATATCGACGCCTTCGCCGAGCGAACCGCCGAGAATCAGGCAGAGGATGGTGTAGCGATTGAGCGAGTCCT
>CANCHK010000102.1 GCA_947377865.1 Opitutia bacterium
CGCCCAGGGAGATGCGCTGCTGGTCGACGTCGACGTCGAGCACGATGGCTTCCACGTCGTCGCCCTTCTTCATGACTTCGGCCGGATTGTTGATGCGGCGGGTCCAGCTCATGTCGGACACGTGCACCATGCCGTCGATGCCATCTTCGAGTTCGACGAACGCGCCGTAATTGGTGAGGTTGCGCACCTTGCCGCGGACGCGAGCGCCCACAGGGTAGTTGTGGCGGACCTTTTCCCACGGATTGGTTTCGAGCTGGCGGATGCCAAGCGAGATCTTCTGTTCTTCCTTGTTGAAGTTGAGGATGACCGCGTCGACTTCCTGGCCGACCTTGAGGATGTCAGACGGCTTCTGGACGCGCTTGGTCCAGGAGAGCTCGGAGACGTGGACGAGTCCTTCGACGCCGCCTTCGATTTCGATGAACGCGCCGTAAGCCACGAGGTTGACGACCTTGCCGTGGACCTTCTGGCCGACGGGGTAGCGCTTCTCGATGCCTTCCCAAGGATTGGGTTGGGTCTGCTTGAGGCCCAAGGAGACGCGTTCGCGCTCGCGGTCGACTTCGACGACCATGACGGTGATTTCTTCGCCGACCTTGACGACTTCGCTCGGGTGGCCGATGCGGCCCCAGGACATGTCGGTCACGTGCAGCAGGCCGTCGAGACCGTCGAGGTCCACGAACGCGCCGTAGTCGGTGATGTTCTTGACGACGCCACGACGGACGACGCCAGGCTTGACCTCCTCGAGGAGCTTGCGACGGCTTTCGCCGCGCTGTTCTTCGATGAGCTCGCGACGGGAGACGACGAGGTTCTTCTTCTCCTTGTTGATCTTGATAATCTTGAAATCGAAGGTCTGTCCCACGAACTGTTCGAGGTTCTTGGGGGGATTGACGTCGATCTGAGAGGAAGGCATGAACGCGTCGACGCCGACGGAGACGATGAGGCCTCCCTTGACGATGGATTTGACGCGACCTTGGACGATGGAGCCTTCCTGGCAATTGGCTTCGATGCTTTCCCACTTCCGGATCTGGAGGGCGCGATCGTAGGAGACGGTCGGGGTGCCGTCCTTGTTCTCAAGCTTCTCGAGGTAGACCTCGAGCTGCATGCCGACTTGGACTTCGGCCATGTCGGGGAATTCGCCCTGAGGGATGAAACCCTCAGACTTACCGTTGATGTCGACGACGACGAATTTGTCGTCGCGGATTTCGGTCACCGTGGCGGAGATGACAGAGTGTGCTTTGAGCGCGCCGAAATTGGAGTCGGCGAGCAGTTTTTCCATTAGGCTCATGTTGTTTTGACTGTTTGTCCTGGCCGTCGCGGAGGACGTTTCCAGGGTTTGGTTGGTTTTTTGGTTTCCCCTCGGAGATTCCGCTGACACAAGCCAGCGGGCCGAAAGGAAGTTCAAACGAACCGTTCGACTGACCGGTTGGCAAGAGGAATTTGGTCCTTAAGTGGACGGATGCCGGCGCCCAGAGGGCTTATTTGGTGGCTTTGGCGGCTGGGCGACCTCGGAGCACGTAGTCCACGATGCCGGCAGCCACGGCCTCCGCGATCTTCTGGCGGTAGGCTGGGTCGGCGATTTGGGCGCCTTCCTTGCGGCTGGACATGAACCCTCCTTCGATAAGGACGCCAGGGCAGCTCAAGGTGCGCAGGACGGCGAAGCGGGCCCGGCGGACGCCACGGTCCTCGGCGCCGGTGCCGGCGAGGAGGCGTCGCTGGATGCCCCACGCAAGGGTCATGTTGGCAGTATCAAAGCGGTTCCCGGGCTCGATGGTGGTGGTCGACTTGGCTTTCCCGGCATTGGTCGACTTTTGGCCGGCGGGCGTGAGGCAGTACGTTTCGATGCCGCCGCTGTTAGTGTCGCCGGCGGGTCCGGCGTTGTAATGGAGGCTGATGAAAAGGTCCGCTTTCAAGGCCGCGGCGACGGCCGGCCGGTTGTCGAGGTCGACAAACACGTCGGTGGTGCGCGTGAAGACGACCTCGAAGCCCTGCTTCTCGAGCGCGATTTTTAGGCGTGCGGCGGTGTCGAGCGTGGCGGCCTTCTCGTTGTACTTGTAAGGCCCATTGACCTTGCCGGTGTCCTTGCCGCCATGTCCTGGATCCAAGACGATGCGGCGAACTGCGGCGGTCGGGGCTTCCCAGAACAGTGGCACGAAGACCTTCTCGTAATCGATCTTTGAGAGGGTGAGATGGCCACGCTGTGAGCCGATGGCGTCGTCGAGCATGACCTTCACTCCGTCAACGAGGATGAACTCCTTGCTGTATTCGGCGTAGAAGGAGAGGCCGCCGCGGGTGATGTAGCGTTCGGAGAGGCGGCCGTCGCTCGCCTGGCGAGGCGCATCGCGCAGGCCGAGCTGGCGTACGGATTCGCCGAGGTAATAATCGGTCGATGCCGCGGAAAGCAACGCGGCGACGCTGAGCAGCAGGAGTATCGCCGCAAAGCGCCGCACGATCTTATTCCGCGTCGTTCTCGCCGTTGTCTACTTCGGAGTCGTCTTCGCCGTCTTCTTCGCCCGGGGTCTCGTTATGCACGAGCTTGCGCTTGTTCTGCTGGACAGGCGTGAGGCCGACGACAATCGCGCGGCCGCTGCGCTTGGGCTCGTTGTCGCGAGTACTGATATGGGCAAGGGCCTCGATGGCCTTAGTGATGGTAGCGATACCGATCTCAGGGTGCTCGAGCTCACGGTAGCGGTACTGGAGGAGGAGCTTGATCTTGTGGCCGTGGAAGAGGAAGTTCTCGGCCCGGCGGACCTTGATGAAAAGGTCATGCACGTCGATGCGTGGGCGGAGCTTAATCTCCTTCACCTTCGTCGCGGTCTTCTGATGTTTATGCTTCTTGGCTTCTTCGTAGAGATACTTGCCGTATTCCTGTAGCTTGCAGACTGGCGGTACAGCGGTCGCGGCGATCTCGATGAGGTCTACGCCGAACTCGCGGGCGAGGTCGAGAGCCTGCTGCGTGGGCATGACGCCCATCATCTCTCCCTTGGGCGAGATGACGCGCACTTCGGTCGCGCGGATGCGGTCGTTGCGCTTAGGCCCTTTATCTTCTTTGCGGAAGTTGCCGCGATTCTGTCCCGCGTTGTTATTTTTCGGGCGGGGGCTGTTAGGACGATAGGGCGAAGGCATTAGGTACTGCGGAGGTGTCTTGCGGATAAACTCCCCTTTTGTCGCCGATGGTTCAAGCACCGATTGTCCCCGCCGCGCCGCGCGCGCCGTCCGCTCACTTTGCGGCGGCGATCGCTTCGAGTAGCTGCTTGCCGTGGGCGGCGGCCTCTACCTTCGGCACGACGCCGATTAGTTTGCCTTCACCGGAGAAGAGGTAGGCAGCCCGGAGTGGGCCGAGGTACTTCTTCCCGTACATGGATTTCTCGACGATGGCATCCAGCGCCTGGGAGAAGAGGTCCTCTGGGTCCGCGACCAGGGTGAACTTGTAACCATGCTTGGCGGCATACTTGGCATGGGAGGCGCAGGTGTCCCGGGAGACGGCAATTAACCTAAACCCTTGTCTGACAATGGCTTTCTCGTTTTTATCCATCTCGGCGGCCTGTTTATCGCAGGCAGACGTGTTATTGCGCATATAGACGGAAACGATGGTCGGGCCGTCCAAGAGGGTGGCAAACGGCCCATTGATGGGCTTCCCGTCCACTAGGGCGTCCACTTTAAAGGTCAGTTTTGGCTTTTTTCCTAGGGAAAGCATGGTTTTTAGGTTTGGGTACAGGGCAGGGGAGCGGGCTTGGGTGGGATTGTCAAACGGCCAGGCTGATCCGATGCCCTGCACAAAGTGAGCCCATCTCCGCTCCAGCGGCCCTTTCCCCTTTACAAGTCCCCCCGGACGCCCTTTGTTCCGACCCTTTCCGCCATGCAAAAGACCCGCAAGTCAGTCTCCAAGCGCTTCAAGGTGACCGGTACCGGCAAAGTGATGCGCCGTTCCCCTAACGGCCGCCACCTGTTGAGCTCCAAGTCCCGCAAGCAGCGTCGTCGCGCCAATAAGTCCAAGCGCGTCGACTCCGGCTTCGAGAAGAAGATGCTGGCCTGCATGCCTTTCGCCTAAGCCGGCGACCCAATTTTTGGCCGAACGGGTGTTCATTAAGGCGACCCCGAGGCCATCTAACCAAAACCAAAACCAAATACCAACATGCCTAGAGCAACCAATGGCCCGGCCACCAAGGCCCGAAAGAAGCGCGCGATCAAAGCCGCTAAGGGCTACTTCGGAAACAAATCCCGTCTGTACGTCTACGCCCTCGAGGCCGTTCAGCGCGCGCAGAAGTTCGCTTATCGCGACCGCCGCAAGAACAAGTCGACGTTCCGTCAGCTTTGGATCGTGCGTCTCAACGCCG
>CANCHK010000103.1 GCA_947377865.1 Opitutia bacterium
ACCCCTGCCCCTCCTGAGCGCCTCAGCCCTGTGCGCCCTTGGACTTGAAGTAGGCCTCGATGGTGTCGCGGATGGCCTTCTCGAAAGCGTCGTCCTTCGCCTTCAGCTCGGCGTCGAGCTTAGGCTCACCGACCTGTGTGCCGCGGCGGAACAGCTTCTCTTCGCCGAGAGCGAGGCGCTGACCATAGTAGGTCACGTAGCTGACATGGAACTTATAGCCTGAGGCATAGTTAGTCAGCGTCACGTAAGCCTGACCTACGGGATAGTCGGGTTTGACCTGCTGCAAGGCCTTACGGACCTCGTCGGTGACCTCCCTAGACTCGCACTTGATCTTGTTATCCATGAACCGCGCGTCATCGAATTCGACTTCAAACGGAAAGAAGATGCCGGTCTGCAGGCCGTGGAATTCGGTGTTGGGCACGCCGTAGTACAAGACGGCTCCGGAGATACCGGTCACGGCGGCCAAGGCCAGCAGAACAATCGCAGGATGCATCGGCTTCTTAAGTTCGACGGAGCACATGGCCGATAGGCATAGGTAGCCACTGCCCCGAATCAAACAGAATGGGGCAGGGACCGACCGCTTACTTCAGGGTCTGGAGGAACGCCTTCACGTCCTCGAGTTCCTGCGGCTTGAGAATCAGTCCCATGGGCGGCATCGGGGACACACCGAGCTTCTCGAAACCCTTCGCGAGGACCTTGTTGGGTTCGAGCAGGGATTCCTGGATGTAGGCCGCCGTGGAGCGCGTAGCGATACCGTCCAACGCGGGACCGATGGCGCTGCCCTTCCCTCCGACCATATGACAGTTCATGCAGGCGGCGACAGGGTGCTTCCAGAAAATCTGCTCGCCGCGAGCGGCTACGCCAGCGGTAACGGGAGTATCGCCGACCAAGGTGAGTTCGCATAGCTTCACGTCATCGAAAATGGCGTCACCGCCAGAGGCCACCTGGAGGAGGTTGATACTGGCCTTGGTGCGGTTGCCGCTGTTGAAGACGACGTCAACTTCGCCCCATTCCGATTCGCGGGCGATGACCTTCTCGGTCTCGGCGCGGCCGATGTGATCGTTAAGGCTGGCCTTGCCGCGCATGGCATGGGTCTTAATCCAGGCACTGAGGCGATATTCGGTATTCGGCTTCAGCTCGACGTCAGCGAAGAGGCTCGTGTCATCGTCACCTCGTGCGATGACGCGCACCGCGCTCTTACCGGAGTGGATAAGCGCAGGGTCGGTGACGATCGCCCACGTGACGGTCTTATTGCCGGGCTTGTTATTGCCGCCATAGTCACGACGCTTCCAACCCGCAGGCAGTTTCTTGTCCGCGGCCAGTTCCTCGAAGCCAGGATTGGGCAACAGATTCGGTCCCTCGACGAAGGTGGCGGTCTTATGCTTCTTCGCGAGGAGACGGGAGGCCTCGTTAAGCCATTCGTCGGACTTGACGGCCGCGTCGGCGGCGAGCTGACGAGCGAGCGTCTGCACTTCGGGGGTCGTCGGGAAATCAGCGAGCTTCACCAAGGCGGCGAGACGGGTCGTCGGATCCTTATCGGCGACGACGCCGGAACCAAAGAAGAGCTTCTGCGCCAGTGCGTCAACGCCAAGGGCACGGATCGCATTGCGACGCAAGCCAGCGGACGATGAAAGCAAGGCGGACTGGTGCGTGGCGACGTCGAGCTCACCGAGGCCTTGCAGAGCCCAGAGAGCGTGGATGGCCACGACATCGGCGGCAGACTTTGTCACGAGGTCGCGAAGGGCCGGAGCGAGGTCCTTCTTCTTACCTTCGACGATCAGACGCTGGGCTTGCAGTCGGCCGTACTGCGTGCTGCCAGAAAGTCCTGCGATGAGTTCGGCGGCGGAGTCACCTTGGGTAGACTTGGCGACCGAGCCGGGCTTATCCCAGACGAGGCGATAGACGCGGCCGCGAGCGTGGTCACGCAGGTCATTTTCGTGCGCGCCGCCGACGCCGGTCTTGGCGTCATAGCCGCCGCGACCGACACTGGGAGTCGGGTTATGCTGGATGATAAAGTTCTGCCAGTCGGCGAACCAGATGGTACCGTCCGGACCGACGGCCGAGAAGACGGGCGACATCCATTCGTCGGAGCTAGCCACAAGATTGAAGGCGTCCTTAGCCACGTAACCAGCGCCGTCCGGCTGAACGTCCATGAGGGCGATGACCTTCATCGTGGGCTCACAGACCATTGCCTTACCCTGCAGTCGGGGTGGCAGCTGGGCGGAGTAAATAAAATTGGATCCGGCGGCGGCGGTGTAGCCGCCCATGACGTCGACCTGTCGGAAGTTCGGGGTGATCGTGTGCGTCTTGTCGACGAGGTTGATTTTCTTAGCCGTCATCGTGCGAGCGCCCTTCGGAACAATGTTAGCCGGGATGCCGCCGAAGAAGATCGGGGCGTTATTGGCCGTGCCGCCGAAATCGTCACCGGAAGCATTGGCACTTTGACCCCATGTGTTGTTCGTGAATTGGTGCAGGTATTCCAGCCTTGTTCCGTCAGCGGAGAAACGGTAGCTGCCCTGCGCAAAGGATTTCGGCTGGCCGCCGATCTCGCCGTTGAAACCGCTGTAACCGACCGCACCGCGCAGCCAGTTATCATAGCCGTAGGAGAGGCTGCTCGTCTGGGCGTGGGTATCGCGGATGCCCCAGCCGGTCAGGATGACTTGGCGCACGTCGGCCTTATCGTCGCCATCGGTATCCTTGAGGAATACGAAGTTCGGAGCCTGCGCGACGATCACGCCGCCGTTGGCAAAGACGAGGCTCGTCGGAATATTGAGGTGGTCGGCGAAGACCGTGAACTTGTCGGCCTTGCCGTCGCCGTCGGTGTCTTCGCAGATGACAATCTTATCGTTACCCTGCTGCTGGTCTTCCTTTACTCCATGAGGGTAGTCAGAGGTCTCGCAGACCCAAAGGCGACCGCGGGTATCCCAGGCGAACGCAATCGGCTTCATGATATCGGGCTCGGAAGCGAAGAGCACCAGCTTCAGGTCGGCGGCGACCTGCGTGCGCTCCATGCTGCCCTTGACGGAATAAGGCTTCTGGAAGGTCAGCGGCTCAGGGCGCTTCTCGTAATTGGCGACGTTGCCGTTCTTCTCGCGGACTTCGGGTTCGCGCTGGGCGAGGAAGGCCTGCCAGGCGGACTTACGGTCGGCGGTGAGCGCGGCTTCGAGCTCGGTACGGAAAGCAGCCGGGGTGGTATCGGCCTTGACGACGAGCACCGGGAGGGAGGAAACGGCGGCGGGGGCTTTCACCGCAAGCACGTCGTAACGGGCGAGCGTGGCGGCGTCGGGGGTCGCTCCCGTCGCGTAGTCGAACCAGATGGCTTCACGACCGAGTTCGGCCATCAGTGAGTGCAGCGGACCGACCGCCGACTGCTCATCTCCGCTGGCGTCCAGATACAAGACGCGGATCGGGCCATCGGCGGGAGCCGCGGAAGCCAAGATGGAAAGGCAGACCGAGAGGAAAGCGACGAGGGGGCGCATGGGGTATGTGGAAAAGACAAACCATCCCCGTGCCCATGGCAATACAGCGAAGACAAGAAACCTAGTGCTGAAAGCCCTCTCGGACTGGGCCGTTGTCGTAAAAATGAAAGGCACCCTACCCGTCTGGCCGACTAGGCACAAAAAAACGGCGCCCAGACGGGCGCCGTTGTTCGAACGACTATCAGCGACCTCAGTGGTCGTGGTGGTCGCCGCCAGCCGCAGGCTTGTTATCCTCCGGCATGTCGGTGATGAGGCACTCAGTCGTGAGCAGCAGGCCGGCCACGGAGGCGGCGTTGATAATCGCGGTACGGGTGACCTTGGTCGGGTCGACGACGCCGGCCTTGATAAGGTCTTCGTAAGCGCCGGTCGCCACGTTGTAACCCTCGGCACCCTTGTGCTTGAGCATCACTTCCTGGACGATGAGGGAACCTTCGACGCCGGCGTTGAAGCACAGCGTGCGGAGCGGCTCTTCGATCGCCTTACGGACGATCTGGGCGCCGATCTTTTCGTCGCCGACGAGGGAGTTGATGACGGAGTCGATGGCCTTGACGGTGCGCAGGAGAGCGACACCACCACCGGGGACGATGCCTTCTTCAACGGCCGCACGGGTGGCGTGCAGGGCGTCGTCGACGCGGTCCTTCTTCTCCTTGAGCTCGGTCTCAGTCGCAGCACCCACGTGGATGACGGCGACGCCGCCGGCCAGCTTGGCGAGGCGTTCCTGGAGCTTTTCCTTATCGTAGTCGGAGGTGGTCTCGTCGATCTGGCGACGGATGAGCTTCACGCGGCCCTGGATGTCGGCGGACTTACCGG
>CANCHK010000104.1 GCA_947377865.1 Opitutia bacterium
TGTCACCGAGCCCACGTGCCCCCCTCGCGGCCCTGCCGCGCTCACCTTTGCACCTTTGCACGCGGCCCCGCCGTATTTGCACCTTTGCACATTCCTCTGCCCCTCGCGACCTCGCGCCCACCCTCTTGTCCCCGTGTCACCGTGCCCACGTGTCCCCTTCGGCCTCTGGCCGCGCTCTTTTCCCGTGCCTCCTGCCAACCAGCCCTTTATTAAACCCCTACCCCTACCCCTGTCCCCCACCCCTACCCCTTTACTCCGCTTATGTCGCTCCGCCTCATCATCGCACTCCTGGTGTGCTTCATCACGTCCCCACTCCGCGCCGAAACCTTCTGGATCTGGGGGGCGAAGAATAACATCGCGAAACAAGAAGTCTGGTTCCGCTCCTCCTTCGAGCTGAAGGAAGCCCCGACCAAGGCCCAACTCCTCGCTGTCGCCGACAACCACTGCAAGGTCTGGCTCAACGGTAAGCAACTCGGCGGTACCGATGAATGGCATGAACCTTTCTCGACTGAAGTCGCCGCCAACCTCAAGGCGGGCGTGAACACGATCGCGATCCTCGGCCGCAACGACGGCGGCATCGCCGCGATGGCTTTCCGCCTCTCCGCCGACAAGACGGTGCTCGCGGAATCCGGCGCCAGTTGGAAAACGTCACTCACCGATCCGGGCAAGGGCTGGGAAGCCGCCGAGTTCGATGACGCAAAGTGGACTGCTGCTTCGGTCGTGAAAAAGATGGGCGAGGCGCCTTGGGGTAACGCCTTCGCTGAAAGCAAGACCGCGGGAAAAAAGACCGCAGCAACCAAGAAGGCGCCCGCGGCCGCGGCCGGGAAACGCACCCCGACCACTTCGGTCGCCGCGGCCGACGAACTCATCCTCCGCCCGGGCTTCAAAGCTGAGCTGCTCTATAACGTCCCGAAGCCTGAACAGGGCTCCTGGGTCTCCCTCGCGGTCTCGCCCGAAGGCGACCTCGTCGCCGGCGACCAAGGCGGCGTGCTTTGGCACATCTCCCTCAAGGATCCGGCGAAGCCCGTCGTGACCAAGATCGCCACGCAGTTCATCGGCTGCCACGGCCTACTCTTCGCGCATGGCGCGCTCTACGGATGTACCAGCGAGAAAGGCAAAGGAGATATCTGGCGCATCCGCGACACGAAGGGTGACGGCTCCTACGCTGAACAGACGATGCTTCGCTCCCTCAAGGGCTCCGGCGAACATGGCCCGCACCAACTCGTCCTTGATCGCGACGGCTCAATCCTGGTCTTCGGCGGTAACCACACGAAGCTGCCCGACGACGAAAAAGCCGGAGCACCGGCCAAGCATTACGACGAAGATGACCTCCTGAAGAAGTTCGAGGACCCCAATGGCCACGCCGCTGGCATCAAGGCCGTCGGAGGCTGGATCGCCCGCATGGACAAGGACGGCAAGGATTGGATTCGCGTGACGACGTGCTTCCGCAACCCATACGACGGCGCGGTCGCTCCGGACGGTGACATCTTCGCTTATGACTCCGACATGGAGTGGGACATGGGCGCACCCTGGTATCGCCCAACCCGCATCAACCTCTGCACGCCCGGCGGCGAACTCGGCTGGCGCTCTGGCTCCGGCAATAACCCGCTCGCGCTCGTCGACTCCCAGCCCTCGCTGGTCGACATCGGCCCAGGCAGCCCGACGGGCTGCACGATGGGCACCGGTGCGAAGTTCCCCGCCGCCTATCAGCGCGCATTCTTCGCCTGCGATTGGACTTACGCCACACTCTACGCGATCATCCTCGAACCCGAAGGTGGCGCCTGGAAGGCCCGCAAGGAAGTCTTCGCCGCTGGCAAGCCCTTCTCCGTCACCGACGCCGTCATCCGCCCGCAGGACGGTGCCATGTACGTGACCATCGGCGGACGCGGCGGACAAGCCGCGCTCTATCGCATCACCTATCAGGGCACGGAATCCACCGCGCCCGTTGCCTGGTTCACGGCCACACCAGAACAGAAGCTCCGCCGCGAACTCGAGGCGCTGCGTGACCTCGCTCCTTCCGCCGCTTCCCTCGAAAAAGCCTGGCCTCTCATGGGCCACCCTGATCGCTGGGTACGCTTCGCCGCTCGTATCGCCGTCGAACACCAGCCAGTCGAAAGCTGGCGCGCCCGCGTGAAGGCCGACGCCAACGTCGACCTCGCCGTGAACGCCGCCGCTTCCCTCGCACGTTGCGGCAACAAGGATGACCTCCCAGCGATTGTCGCCGCGGTCGAATCCGCCGCCAAGGCCAAGGATCTCCGCCAGCAGCAGGACCGCCTGCGCGTCTTCCAGATCGCCTTCTCGCGTCACGGCCAGCCCGATACCGCTACGGCCGTCCGCCTCGGCAAGGAATGCGCGGGTCGTCTACCCTCGGGCGACAACGCCCTCGACCGCCAACTCGCGCTGGTCTCGATCTTCCTCAACGAACCGACCGCTCCGGCCCGCGTGCTCAAGGCGATGAAGTTCGCGCAGCCCGGCCCCGCGGTCGTCGCTGACCCAGAAGTCCTCGCCCGCCACCCGGGTTACGCCAAGGCCGCCGCCAACGCGATGGCCGTGACCCCAGCGTCGACCCGCATCGGACTGGCGATCTACCTCAGCCGTGCCACGGCAGGCTGGACGCCGGCACTCCGCAAGGAGTTCTTCGGATTCCTCGACGAGCTCGCGCAGGCCGAAGGCGGCCACTCGCTCAAGGGCTTCGTCCGTAATATCCGTAAGGAAGCCCTCGCCGCCGCGCCCGAAGACGAACGAGCTGCCCTCGAAGAGATCGCCCCCGTCACGCCCCGCAAGCCCGCCGCGCCAATCCCGACCGCCGAAGGCCCTGGCCGTCTCTGGACGCACGCCGAAGCCCTCAAGGCCTGGGACGAAGCGAAGACGAAGAAGACCCTCGATTTCGCCAACGGCCAGAAGATGTTCGCCGCCGCCCTTTGCTCGCAGTGCCACCGCCTCGGCGACAACGGCGGTGCGCAGGGCCCTGACCTCTCTGGTATCGGCGCACGCACGGCACCGGCCGACGTCCTGACGAGCATCATCCTCCCCAGCGCCATCGTCTCCGATCAATATGCGAACTCAGTCATCGGCCGCGTCGACGGCGGCAAGACCATCGGCCGCATCCTCAATGAAGAAGGCGACAAGCTTCAACTTGCGGTCAATCCGTTCGACTTCTCGGTGCAGCTCGCGATCAACCGTTCCGACATCCTGAGCATCGACCGCGACTCCACCAGCCCGATGCCCGTCGGACTGCTCAACTCGCTCAACGCCCAGGAAGTCGCCGACCTACTCGCCTACCTCGTCTCCGGCGCCAACGCCAAGGACCCGATGTTCGCGAAGTGAGCGGGCTCACCAGGTAGGGACAGCACCACGTGCTGTCCTATTGAGGGCGGCTTCGGCCGCCCTTTTTGATTGGGTAGGGTCGAGCATCCCTGCTCGACCGCACGGCCGACCAAGGATGGTCAGCCCTACCCATTTCATCGAGACAGCTGACTAAAGTAAGTCCTGGCGGAGGGGAAGGGATTGGTTAGCTGCGATTAGGCCGACCGTGATAGTAATGGAATAAAGGCTTAAAGGGGGCCCGGAGTGCTACATCCGTCACGAAGACTAGCGGAGTGATAACTATGATTATATATTGTAGGACCAGCGATGCGTGGCAATAGTTGCTGAAGTAATGAAAAACCTCCTCCCCGCCGTTCTTCTCGTTTTCTGTGCAATCAGCTTACAAGCTCAACCTCCGATCACACCCGAACCTTCCACTTATGGAATCGGTCTGGGCGCGTTAGCCTTGGGCTGCGTAGTTTTTCGAAAGTTTTCGAAGCGGAAGTAATTCCGCTAACAAGTTACCTCCACCAGCCACGTCACGACGTGGCTTTATTGGTTCAATTGAAGTAAACAGGGCGGCCCAAGGATTGGCTGCGCGTTGCTCCGGGACTTCGTCCCGATCCTGCGGATCACCTGTTCGCCCATGCGGGCTCACCGAACCCAGGTTCTCATCCCTTCTGACTTGCCGTATCGGATCTGGCCCACTGGCCAACTGGTCAACCAATCAACTAGTCTTAAAGTTTCCTGGCGGAGGGGAAGGGATTCGAACCCCCGGAACCTTGCGGTTCATCTGATTTCGAATCAGACGCAATCGACCACTCTGCCACCCCTCCTTACCAGGACTATCGAGGAAGTCCGTGGAAGCCCTGCGGGCAAGAGGAAAGTGCCAGGC
>CANCHK010000105.1 GCA_947377865.1 Opitutia bacterium
GGGCTTCTTGGCGTCGGCCGCTTGGAGTGCGGTGGCGAGCAGGAGGCCGAAGGCCAGGAGGCGGGACATTTTCATAGGAATCTGACCAAGTAACCCCTATTTGTGCCCAAGGTTGCAAGGTTGTAAGTCTCGGCATTTCGCCGGCCTCCCTAATGCCGATTTTTCCACCTCAGCGGCCTGTCTTGGGTAGGGATGCGATGACATCGCATCCGCTGTCTTTAGGGTGGGACAGCACCACGTGCTGTCCTAGGTTTCCATTTCAGGTGTCGGGTGACGGCCGCGGTGGTCAGCCTTTCGGGAGTCAGCCGTTCAGCCTTCAGCCGCCGGATGCCGGGTGCCAGCTCCCGATGGCCGAATGGCCGACCCCTGAACTTCCGATGCCTGTGCCCGTCACCCGTCACCATGGATTGTTGTGGTTAACCTTTGCACTTTTGCACGCGGCTTCGCCGCAGTTGCACCTTTGCACCGCCTCTCTCTGGTCCTCAGGTCCTCCGGCCCTCGTGTCCTCTCAATTGCTCCCTTGGCAACCGGCCAACTGATCAACCGGTCAACCAGCGTGCGCCCCATGTCACCGTGTCACCTTGCCCACGTGCCCCCTCAAATAACGCTTCGCGTTATTTGTCAGCGGCGACAAGCTCCCACCCCTTGCGATAACTCTTCGTCAGCAAGGCTTCAGCTTCGGGCTTACTCGGGAACTTCATAGCCACGGCATCCCATTCGAGCTTTACGCCCGAGAAGCGGGAGGCGACGTTACCGAGCTGGACGGCTTCGGTCAGGGGGCCGGCATAAGCGAAATTGTCCGTGGTCTCGTGGCCGTCGGTGATGGCATCGATCCACGCATGATAATGGCTGGAGCCTTCGACGAAGTCAGCGAGGTCGACCGCGACCTTATCCGTGGGCTTGTCCTGTGCGCGGGCGCGGCGCGTGAGATCACCGGGGTTGAGGTTCTTGCCGAACTTCTCCTCAGGATAAAGCGAAGGCATGGCGATGTGCGGGAGCATCATGACGCCGAGTTCACCGATGAAGATCGAACCGGCCTTGGCCAGCGTCTTGCCGGGCGGGAGCAATGCGAGCGTGGCGTCCGGCAGGCGGCCGCCGTCATACCATGTGACCGAAAGGGTATTGCCCTTGGTGAACTCGGTGCCGGGGAAGATCCACTCGATGGTCTGCTGTGCGCACCAGGTCTGTTCGTTGGCGCCGACGCTGTCGGCCTTGACGCTGAGGGGTGCGCCAAGCTTGAGCGCGGTGAAGACGGGGTCCAGCAGGTGGCAGCCGAAATCGCCCATGGTGCCGCTGCCGAAGTCCACCCAGTCGCGCCAATTGAAGGGATGGTAGACGGTCGGGGCGTAGTCGCGCGCCTGCGCAGTGCCGAGCCAGAGATCCCAACTGACGCCAGCTGGCACGGGGCCCGGCGCGGGTGCGGCGGTCATGCCGGTATACTTGTTGCCAGTGTTCGGGTGCCAGGTGTGCACGGCGAGGACCTTGCCGATGCGGCCGGTCTGGATGAGCTTCACGCCGGTGCGATATTCCTTCGCCGAATGAATCTGATTGCCCATCTGGGTGCGCACCTTCGACTTCGCGGCCTGCAGGCGGAGTTGTCGCGCCTCCCAGACGGTGTGGGTGAGCGGCTTCTGGCAATAGACATGCTTGCCCATTCGCATGGCGACCATGGTCGGCAATGCGTGCATGTGGTCAGGCGTCGATACGGTCACGGCGTCAAAATCGTCTCCAAGCTTGCTGAACATCTCGCGCCAGTCGGCGAAGTGGGTCACACCGGGGTGCCGCTTGTCGATGCGTGCGAAACGGCCTCCGTCGATATCACAGAAGCCGACAAAGCGGGCCTTGGCGTGAGAGGCGACTTCATCGATGTCGGAGAAACCCTTGCCGTCGACGCCCACGGCGGCGATCTGGACCTGCGAGTTCAGGTTGCGCCCACGGACGATCGCGGGGAAGGCGAGGGTCGCCAGCGCGGCGGTCCGCAGGAAGTTTCGACGGGAGAGGGTCATGGTGGGGTGGGGTTCGATGATTAAGAAACACGGCGTGCCCGAAGCAACCTGCGGTTATGACATTTATCTGCTCTTTAATTCTCGTTTTCGGACGGCGTAAGGCTTTCTCTGTGGGCCTGCTCATGCCTTCGAAGCACCAGACTTTCCTTTTCCTCGCCGCCACGCTGCCTTTTGTCGCCGTCGCTGCCCCGGCGGAGCCTTCGGCCTACGATCGTCTCTGGGATCGCGCGGTGCTCCTCCGGGGGACTTCCGCCGACACGTTCCAGGATCTGCGCTTTACGGGACGTGAGCAGTTCGATTGGTATGCTTTCCGTAACGGCGACCAGACCGACTCCGGCTGGGCCAACCGTCGCTCCCGCATCGGCCTAAAAGGCCAGTTCCTCCAGGACTGGTTCTTCTCCACGGAGTTCGATTTCAATCTGGGAGCCCCGCATCCGCTCTTCAATAAGGTGACCGACGCCTATGTGAAGTGGTCCCCGGGACCCGAAGCCGCCTGGACGGTCGGTCGTCAAGGCGTCCGTTTCACGCTCGATGGTTCGACGTCGTCGCTGGTCCTGCCGACCATCGACCGTAGCGCGATCTCGAACAACATCGGCATGATCGAGGAATCGATCCCGGGCATCAGCTTCGAGGGCGATCGCGGCAAGTGGTTCTATCGCACGGGGGTCTTCACGGCGGGTACGGCAAATTCTTATTTCGGCCGCTTCGACGCCGGTACGATCGGCTTCGTGTCGACGGGTTGGCATTTCGACGAGCAGTGGGGCCTGCAAAAAGCCTTCGTGCGTCTGGACTATCTGAAGCAGTCGGCGGACCCGCAGAACGCGACCGGACACCCGCAGGCTTTCAGTCGCAATCACGATCAGGCTGTGTCGCTGAGCGGACAGTTCACCCAGGGTCCTTGGACCCTCAATGTCGACCTCGATGCCTCCGAAGGCAATGGCACCCAGTCCGACCTCAAGGGCCTGGAGTTCGAGCCGATCTACACTTTCAATGAAGATTGGCAGCTGGTCTTCCGCTATACGTATCTACAGAGCAAGCTGGCCAACGGCGTCTATCCAGTCCGTTACGAGAGCTTTGTCACGCCCCAGCGCGGCGATCGCTATCAGGAATATTACCTCGGCTTGAATCGCTATTTCTACGGCCACAAGCTGAAGTGGATGATCGCCGTTGAACATGCCCATATGCATGACGCCGCCGCCGACGGCGGCGCCTACTCCGGCTGGGGCTTTACCAGCGGCTTCCGCGTCAGCTGGTAAACGCGACGCATCCGCCTGTCTCGTGGTAGGGGCAGCACCGCGTGCTGCCCTAGTTGCGTCTGCCTTGGGTAGGGCGGCGATGACATCGCATCCGCAAAGATATTCATTTCAGGTGACGGGTGACGGCCACGGTGGTCAGCCTTTCGGGTGCCAGCCTTTCAGCCTTCAGCCGCCGGAAGCCGGGTGCCAGCTCCCGATGGCCGAGTGGCCTCGTTTCCGCCCCATGTCACCATGCCACCATGCCCCCTCGAAATAACGCTCCGCGTTATTTCGCTCACTCTCCCGCCGCGGTTTTCAATCTCACCTGCGCCTTATTCAATTCGCCGACCGTGCCAGCGTAATCCAACCGGGCCTGGATGAGATCCTGCTGCGACTGCAATGCTTCGAGGACGATACCAACGGCGAACTCCTTGCGAGTCAGTGAAAGTTTGTAGCCTTGCTCGGCCGAACGGACGCCTTCTTCGGCGATCTTGAGCTGCTGACCGAGATAGGTGGCGTGCGACTGGGCCTCGACGACCTGACGGACGACTTCGTCGCGCGTCTTGGTCTCAGCGAGCTGCGCCTGACGAAGGCGGGCTTCGGCCCCAGACGTGCGTGCTCCGTCAAAGAGACCGCCGGCTCCCAGCTTCCAGCTGAGAGTGACGTAGGTGTCGGTGCTGTTCGCGAAATCCCTTCGGGCCGAACTGGTGCTGCCGCCTAAGCCGCCGGCGAAGACCTGCGCGCCAAGCGTGGGATAGAGGGGCGCATACCGGGCGGCATCATCCTGATGCTGCGCGGCGTCATGCAAGGCGCCGGCTTCCATGAGCTCCGGGCGCTTTGCGAGCGCGCCTTTGACGAGCTCGTCCAGTTTGCGGCGACCATCGACCAAGGTGAGGGGCAATGGGCGGTCGTCTGCGGGCATGAGGTTCT
>CANCHK010000106.1 GCA_947377865.1 Opitutia bacterium
TCGCTCGCTAATTCATGGACACTTTTCCCGCCACGCTCCTCGCGCTCGCCATCACGGCCCCGATCCTCGTCGGCCTGATCCTGCTCGCCGGACGCGACCTCCCTCGCAGCTTCGCCTCGGGCTTCGCCTTCGGCGGCTTCGCCATCCCAGCCGTCCTCGGTCCTTGGCTCCTCATCCTCTGGTCCAATCCGAGCACCGCGCCGCAGCAGTTCCAGTCCGAAGGCTTCTGGGGCTTCGGCTTCGCGCTCAACGGCCTCGGCGCACCGCTCCTCGCGATGACCTCGCTCGTCGGCCTCGCCGCCGGCATCAAGGCGCTCACGCAGGAAGTGGAAGGACGTAATACTTACCTCGGCCTGATCCTGTTCATGCTCGGCGGCACGCTCGGCGTGTTCGGCACCAATCACCTCGTCGGCTTCTACTTCTTCCACGAGTTCGCGCTCATCCCCACGTTCATCCTCACGCTCTTCTGGGGCGGCGAAGGCCGTCGTCCGGCCGCCATGCAGATGGCGATTTACCTGACCGCGGGCGCCATGGCATCCCTCGCGGGCATCCTCATCGCGATTGACGCTTCCGGTGTCGACTACGGCGCGGCCACGTTCGAAAGCGTCGCGCACGGTCTCCAGAGTGCGAAATCCATCCCCACAGCGACTGGCGCGTTGGTGCTCTTCGGCCTCGGCACGCTCGCCTCGCTCTTCCCCTTCCACTCTTGGGCTGCACCTGGCTACTCCGCCGCCCCTACCCCGGTCTCGATGCTCCACGCCGGCGCCCTCAAGAAATTCGGCCTCTACGGCATCATCCTCCTCGGCCTCAGCAGCCTCGACATCACCGGCGGTTCGCTCGGCACGTGGTTCCTCTGGTTCGCCCTCGCCAACGTCCTGCTCGTCGGCCTGATCTGCCTCGCGCAGCGCGACCTCAAGCAGCTGCTCTCCTGGAGCTCCGTCGCCCACATGGGTCCGATTTTCCTCGGCATCTGGGTCTGTGGCGTCTCCGGCAAGGCCGACGGCCTCGACGCCGCCGCGTTCCTGATGGTCGCACACGGCCTCTCCTGCGCCGCGCTCTTCCTGCTCGCCAACGCCGTCCGTGCCCGCGCCGGCACCTACCGCCTCGACGAACTAGGCGGCCTCGCCACGCGCACGCCGATCCTCGCCGCGCTCTTCATCGCCGCCACGATGGCTTCCATCGGCCTCCCGGGCTTCGGAAACTTCTGGGGTGAAGTCGGCGTCTTCCTTGCGCTCCGCGCCCAGCCGCTCTGGCTGCAGGCGCTCGTCGCCTCGACCGTCGTGATCTCAGCCGTGTACGCGCTGCGCGCGGTGGCTTCCACGTTCTTCGGTCCGGCCTCCGAGTCGCTCGAGAAGCGCTTCGCTTCCGCGCCCTTCGGCGACCTCGGCTGGGCCGAACGCTTCGCCGTCTTCGTGCTCCTCGGCGCTTCACTGACGATTGGCTTCGTGCCTTCGCTTGTGACGAAGTCGGTGAACCCCGTCGCCGCCGGCATCACCACCTATTCGCAACATAACGCGAAGGCGCCCGTCAAGGCCGCCCCCGCCGCACCTGCCAAGCGCTAAGCTTTCTGTCCGATGATTCCTTTCCTCGCCGATATCGATCCGGTCTTCAAGGTCCTGGCCCCGCGCCCGGCCGACTGGCTGACCATCCTCCCGGAGATCGCCGTCGCCGGCCTCTCGCTCCTCTGCCTCCTGCAGGCCATGTTCCTTCCGAAGGCGCTACGCTCGCTCATCCCGATCACCGCCCGCATCGGCCTAATTCTGGTCGCGATCATGGCATTGACCAACGGACCGTGGGTGCAGTCGGCCGACGTCGCGTCGTTCGCCGGGCTCCTCCGCCAGAACCTGCCGACGGATGGCGTGCGCATTGTCTTCCTGTTGTCGGCCCTGCTGACGAGCTTCCTCGCCGAAGGTTTCCTGCGCGAACGCGACGCCGCCGTGGCAGACTACCATCACGTGTTGCTGGTCGTGACCGCCGCGTTCATGCTCCTCGTGCAGTCAAACCACTTCGTCACGTTCTTCCTCGCGCTCGAGACGGCCGCCGTCGGCCTCTACGTGCTCGTCGGCTACCTGCGTCGCAGCGAAGCCTCGCTCGAAGCCGGCGTGAAGTACCTCGTCGCGGGCGGCCTCAGCTCCGCCCTCCTGCTGATGGGCATCGTGCTCGTCTACGGCGCACTCGGCGCGGTCCCAGGCGTAACCGACTCGCTCAACTTCACCCAGATCGGCAAGGCCCTCGCCGCCCAGTCCGCCGCGCACACGATCTCACCGCTGACGCTCACCGGCATCGCGCTGATCCTCGGCGGCGTGGCCTTTAAACTCGGCGCCTTCCCGTTCCACGCCTGGATTCCTGATGTCTACCAAGGCGCTCCGACGCCCACGACCGCCTTCATCGGCACGGCCTCCAAGGCCGCCGGAGCGTTCACCCTGGTTCTCCTCGCCACCGGGCCTTTCGCCCCGATCGCGGTCAAGCTCGCCCCGCTCCTGGCGGTCACCGCCGTCCTGACGTTGCTGGCCGGCAACCTCGGCGCCCTCGCCACGACCGACGTGAAGCGCACGCTCGCACTGTCCGGCGTCTCGCACGCCGGCTTCATCCTCGCCGCGGTCACGGCCGCCCTCGTGCTACCGGGAGTCACCGCCTTCGGCTACGACGTCGAACAGGTCATCGTCATCTACCTGCTCGCTTATGTGATCGGCACATTCCTCACCGCCCAGGCGCTTGTCTCGCTGCCAGCCGTCGAGGACCATCGTCGACCGCAGCTTGCCCTCCGCGGCCTGCTCCGTCGCTCCCCGCTCCTCGCCAGCTCGCTCGGCTTCGGCATCGGCTCTCTGGCCGGCGTACCGCCCTCCGTGGGCTTCATCGCCAAGCTGCTCGTGTTGACGCTGCTCGTCTCCGCCAAGCTCTGGTGGGTCCTCGGAGCTGCCCTCATCGGCGTCGCGATCAGCATCCACTACTATTTCTCGATCCTGCGCGAAGCGGTGGTCCGTCCGACCGAAGACAACGAGGAACTCGCCCCGCTCGAGATTCCGGTCGGTACCCGCTTCCTGATCGGTGCGCTGACTGCGGCCTCAATCATCGGCGGTCTCTTCGTCCTCTTCGGACGTTAACGCCCCTTGCCCCGCCCGCGAGGGTGGTGGCGACGGTGCGCGTCCGACAAGGCTGTGCGATCGACCGACGTGTAGATCTGGGTCGTGGCGATGTCGGCGTGGCCGAGCATTTCCTGGATTGAACGGAGGTCGGCGCCGCCTTCGAGCAGGTGCGTTGCGAAGGCATGGCGCAATAAGTGCGGCTTAACGGGCACCGACACGCCAGCGCGCTGGGCCGCCTGTTTCACGCCGAGCCAGAAGGTCTTGCGGGAAATCGCGACGCCCCGGGCACTCAGGAAGAGCGCACTGCCGGTCTTCGGGCGGACGAGTTTTGGCCGGCCGGTCTGAAGGTAGGCATGTAAGGCGACAAGCGCCGTCTCACCGACGGGCACGACGCGATCCTTGGAGCCCTTGCCAGTGACGCGCACGAGGGCGGATTCGGCGTCGATGGCCTGGATCTCGAGCCCACAGAGCTCGGAGATACGCAGGCCCGAGCCGTACATCATCTCGAGCATCGCACGGTCGCGCAGTCCCTGCGGTGTGCCGGTGTCGGGCGCGGAGACGACCTTGGCGGCCTCTTCGGCGCTGATCATACCGGGGAGTTTGCGGCGGAGCTTCGGTCCGTGGGCGAGCTCGGTGAAATCGTCGCGACGTAGGCCGCTGCGCACCAGATGGGCGGAAAAAGATCGTACCGCTGAGAGCCGGCGGGCCATCGAGGCGGCGGCGTGGCCCTTGCGGTCGAGCGCACGCGTCCAGGAGTCGACGTCGGTAAGCGAGACTTCCGTCCAGTTCGTCCGGCCAGCCCGGCCGCAGTGGGCGGCGAAACGGAGCAGGTCCGACTCGTAGGCCTCCGTCGTCAGCTTCGCGGCGCCGCGCTCGAGCGAGAGGTAGGCAAGGAAGGCGTCCACCGGCTCCTGGAGGTCGGGAGGCACCGTCTCACGGCGGACTCGGGGCGGCTTCGGCATGCGTCATCAGTATTGCCCCGCCCGCTCGGGAGTCCATAAGGATTGAGCATGTCCAGCCAGCGTGAGCGCGCCATGAAGCCGACCGACCTCCGGG
>CANCHK010000107.1 GCA_947377865.1 Opitutia bacterium
TCGCGGTCGAGGCGGCTGACGAGGTGGGAGACTTCCATCTGCTTCCATTCCTTCACCGCGCCGACGAGCGAGGACCACGGGCCGTCCTTCGATGGGTGGCACACGAGCCAGCCCGGCTTGTCGAAGACCATGTAGTCGTCGTCCTCCTGGATCAGCCACTTCGGCAGCTCCGCCGGGTCGACCTTCGGCGTGGTGCTGCTCGGCGGGACGAAGGAATAGTCGGTCATCGCGCGGAAGGCAGGCGATCCTGCCACGCGTCGGGGAGGCCGTGGCCGCGCAGGCGCGCGAGGACTTCGCCGACGAGATAAAGCGAGCCGAGCACGACGATCGTCTCGCCGTCGGCGAGGCACGTGGCCGGCACCGGGAAGAGTTCGGCGACGGACGCGCGGCGCACCTCGCCACGGAAATCAACCGGCACGAGCGTAGCGAGTTCCTCGACCGAGCACGCACGTTCGTTGTCGGGACGCACGAGCACGAGACGTCCGGCGGCCTTCGCCGCGGCAGCGACGAGCGGTCGGGCACGGTCGACGCCAAGCGCGCCGACGATCACGGTCGGTGAGCTCAAGGCGGCGAGCAAAGGGGCGACGGCGCGGATACCTTCTTCGTTGTGCGAGCCGTCGACGATCAGGCGACGCCCGTCGGCGAGACGGAATTCCTGCCAACGACCAGCCCACTCAATGGAGCGAAGCGCGGCGCGGGCTTTGGTATCATCGATCGGCAGGCGCGTCGCCAATTCGCAGGCGAGCAGCGCGGCACCGGCGTTGCGACGCTGATGCTCGCCGACGAGGTTCGTCTCCGGGAGGCCGGTTGCGAAACGATCGCGGACGAAATGGAGCGGCGCGCCGACCTCGCGGGCGCGGGCGATGATGACCGCTTCGGCTTCGGGTGGGACTTCGCCGACGACGCACGGCACGCCCGGCTTGAGGATGCCGGCTTTTTCGGCGGCGATGGCGGCGACCGTCGGGCCGAGGTATTCCTGGTGGTCGAGTCCGATGGATGTGATCACGCAGACTTCCGGCGCGCAGACATTCGTGGCGTCGAGGCGACCGCCGAGGCCCGTCTCGAGGATGGCGACGTCGACCTTCCGTTCCGTAAATTCCAGCAGCGCGGCAGCGGTGATCAATTCGAAGAACGTCGGCGCATCCTCGGGGTCCTCGGCGTGGATGGCTTCGTAATGCGGGCGGAGGCGCTCGGCCAACGAGACGACCGCGGCGTCGGACAGTGGTGCGCGGTCGACCTGGATACGTTCGCCGATCGCGACGAGGTGCGGACTCGTGTAGAGGCCCGTGCGGCGGCCCTGCGCGCGCTGGATTGCTTCAATCATCGCGGAGGTCGAGCCCTTGCCGTTGGTACCGGCGATGTGAAAGCACGGCTGCACGCGCTCGGGATGGCCGACTCGTGCGGACAGCAGGCGCATACGATCCACGCCAAGGCGCGAACCGAGGTTACGTAGTCCCGTCAACCAGCGGAGCGTCTCTTCTGGAGTCATCTCCGCGGAGGTCGCGCTCAGGCGCGGCTCTTCACGGCCTTCGCTTTCACCTTACGGTGGGCGAGGGCGCGGAGGAGGCTGGCGAGCTTCGACTTCATCTCCTTACGGTGGATGATCATGTCGATCAGGCCGCGCTTCAGGAGGAACTCGGAAGACTGGAAGCCTTCGGGCAGGTCCTGATTCGTCGTCTCCTTGATCACGCGGGCACCGGCGAAGCCGATGAGAGCGCCGGGTTCGGCGACGATGACGTCACCGAGGGTGGCGTAGCTGGCCATGACGCCGGCCATCGTGGGATTGGTAAGGACGGCGATGTAAGGCAGACCGGCCGCGCGGAGCTTCGCGAGGGCGGCGCTGGTCTTGGCCATCTGCATCAGGGAAAGGATTCCTTCCTGCATGCGGGCGCCACCTGAGGCGCAGACGACGACGCAGGGGCACTTCAGCTTGATCGCACGCTCGATGGCGCGGGTGACTTTCTCGCCGGCGACGGAGCCCATCGAGGCGCCCATGAACGAGAAGTCCATGATCGCAAGGGAGACCGGGAGGCCGTCCATCAGGCCATGGCCGCAGACGACCGAGTCGCGGAGTCCGGACTTCTTCTGGTGCTGAGCGAGGCGCTCGGGGTAGGAACCACCGGCGGTAAACTTAAGCGGGTCCTTGGAGACCAGTTTGCTGTCGGTCTCCTTCCAGGAGCCGTCGTCGATCAGGAGGGCGATGCGGCGCTTGGTGGACAGGCGCTCGTGGTAGCCGCTGACCGGGAAGACGTTCCAATTGGCCTCGAGGTCCTTGGTGTAGACCATCTCGCCGTCGAGGGGACACTTGGTCCAGAGACCCGCCGGGATATCCTTCTTCTTAGGAGTCGGGGTGTGCGTGCGCTTGCGAAAGACGGCCATGGTGAATGCCCGAAGATTGAAGCGTTCTCCGCGAAAGCGAAAGGGTAAACCTGCCCCATAACCCTCGAAAACCGAAGGAAAGTGGCGTTTAACCCGAGGTCGCCGGCTTAGCGCGGGCCGCGGTCGGTGCCGGCGAGACGCTCCAGGAGTTTCTCGTAGGCGTTCACGGCGCGCTCGGCCATGACGAGCTCGAAGTTCTCGTTCGGGGCGTGCAGGTGCGACTCGGGCGTGAACAAGCCGATCATGACAGAATCGAGGCCGGTCTCGCGGCGGATGTCGCCGATAATGGGCACGCTACCGCCTTCGCGGAGGTAGAGGGGGCGCTTGCCAAAGGCTTCGCCGATGGCCTTGTCGGCCTCGCGGAAGGCCTTGGCGAGGACGGGATTCTGACCGTCTGGGGTGTTCGGCCGATCGGGCGGACAGACGTAGTAAGCCGCATTCCCCTGCATCTCGATGAGGTCGACGCGCACGCCTTTCGGGGCGCGGGCATGGATAGCCGCGGCGACCTTACGATGCACGTCGGCGGGATCCTGACCCGGAACAAGGCGACAGGTAATCTTGGCGAAGACCTTCGACGGGATGACAGTCTTGGAGCCCTTCCCTTGGTAACCGCCGCCGATGCCATTGAACTCAAGCGTAGGGGCGAAGCGCACGGCTTCGAGGCCGTCGAGGCCGGGAGCGGGATGGAGCTCGTCGACGCCAAGGGCGCGACGATAGCCGTCTTCGCTGAGCGGCAGCTTGCGCAGTTCTTCGCGTTCCCATCGGGTCGGCTGCTCGACGCCGTCGTAGAAGCCTTCGACCGTTACGGCGTTATCAGCGTCGTGGAGCGAAGAGCAGAGTTCGGCCAGCGCCTGGATGGGATTATAGACCGCACCGCCGTGAAGGCCGGAGTGCAGGTCGGACTTCGGGCCCGTCAGGCCGACCTCGAGTCCGATGATGCCGCGCAGGGCCGTCGTGATGACGATCTGGTCGGACGACGGCGAAGCAGTGTCGGAAAGGATGACGCAATCGGCCTCGGTGAGCTCGGCCTTATGGTTGTGCAGGAATTCCGGGAAACTCGGGGAGCCGATCTCCTCTTCGCCTTCGATCAGGAAGGTGATGCGCAGCGGCAGATTGGGGCAGCGCTTGAGCAGGCGGGCGAGCGCAACGACCGCGACCAGGTGCGGGCCCTTGTTGTCGGCGGTGCCGCGGCCCCAGATTTTTCCGTCACGCACGACCGGCTCGAAGGCCGGGGTAGTCCAGAGATTCAGCGGATCGGCCGGCTGCACGTCGTAGTGGCCGTAGAGGACGATGTGCGGCCATTCCTTCGGGCCGCGGCGACGGCCGAGCACAATCGGGTGGAGGGGCGTCGGGATGACTTCGACCTCGAGGCCCGCCTGCTTGAGCAACCCGCAGATATGTTCACGCGCGCCGTCCATACCCGCCTTGAAGGCCGGGTCGGTGGACACGCTCGGGTGCTTCACGTAATCGATCAGTTCGCGGACGAGATCCATGCCTCCATTAGGCAAGGAAGAGAGCAGAGGGCAAGAGAGAGGCGGGCCGTTGCCGTGCAAAGGTGCAAATGCGGCGGAGCCGCGTGCAAAAGTGCGAAGGTGTTTTGTTGAGGGGTAGGGGTTGGGGTTGGGGCAGGGGTAGGAAAACATTCCGAATTTCGGGTCTCAGGTCTCAGCCAACGATTCCTAGGTGTGGGCACTCGGTTATAGGTGCTGAAGTTGCGTGTCTACCCCTACCCCTGCCC
>CANCHK010000108.1 GCA_947377865.1 Opitutia bacterium
TTAGTCCCTCGCTCGTCGCCTTCGGCTATGTTTGAGGGGATGGAGACCGCTGAACGCATGATCTGGTCCGATAGCCCACGATGTCTTTCGAATGATGGGGTCATGCATAGGCGATAGGCTTCGGTCGCTAGTGAGCGCGATTTCTGCCAGACGACGAGGTCGCGGTAGGAATTAACCTTTCCGAGCGGCTTGGGGGTATTCATCGCCGCCGATGTTGTCCGCGTCACAAGTTCAACGCACCGCTTTCAGCGCACGCTGAATCCCTATCCTGCGCTAAGGGATTCCTTTGCTAACATCCCCCATGTCCACGTGTCACCGTGCCCACGTGTCCCCTATGATTATGCCGGCTCCACGAGGATGCAGGGCATCCCGGCGGCGTCGGCGGCTTCCTTGCCGCGCGGGCTGTCTTCGATGACGACGCAGTCGGCGGGCTTCAGGCCGAGGCGGTCCGCCGCGGCGAGGAAGAGGTCGGGGTGGGGCTTGGAGCGCGCGGCGTCCTCGGCGGTGATGACTGCGTCGAAGAGGTGCGTGATATCGATCCGCTTGAGGGTCGTGAACACGTGGTCGCGACGGCCGGCCGAGGCGACGGCGGTCTTGTGGCCGAGGCCGCGGACATGGTGGACGACGGCGACGACCTCCTCGCGGGCGCTGACGTCCTTGGCGAGGTGCTCCTCGAGGAACTCATGGCCGTCGGCGAGCAGCTGCTCGACGTTCAGGTCGAAGCCGTAGTCGGCCTTGAGGCGCTTGCAGGTATCGACGGCGGACATGCCGCCCATCGAGCAGAAGAGGGGCCATGGAAAGTCGAACGGGCGGCCGATCTGCTTGCCCACGATGTGGGTCCAGCTGCGGTGGTGGATCCACATGGAGGCCGCGAGGGTGCCGTCGCAGTCGAAGATCCAGCCCGGACGGGAGAGGAGGGCCGGGTCGAAGGGAATCATCTGGGACATGGCAATCAGCGCATTCCGGGGAAACCGCCGCCGGGGAAGCCGCCACCAGGCATGCCGCCACGGCCGCCGCCCATCTGGCCCATGCGCCGCATGAGTTCCTTACCCTTGCCGCCCTTCATCATGCGCATCATGTCGCGCATCTGGGAGAACTGCTTGATCAGCCCGTTGACGTCGCTGACCTGGGTGCCGGAGCCTTTGGCGATGCGGAGACGACGGGAGCCGTTGAGGATGTCGGGATTCCGACGCTCCTTTTTGGTCATCGAGAGCACGATGGCTTCGGTCTTGGAAAGTTGCTTCTCTTCCTTGGCGCCGACCTGGACGTTACCCATGCCCGGCATCATCTTCATGATGTCGCCGAGCGGCCCCATCTTCTTCATCTGCTGCATCTGCGAGAGGAAGTCTTCGAGGTCGAAGTCGGCCTTCTTCATCTTCTCGGCCAGGCGTTCGGCTTCCTTGTGGTCGACGACCTCCTGGGCCTTCTCGACGAGGGAGACGACGTCGCCCATGCCCAGGATGCGCTGGGCCATGCGGTCGGGGTGGAATGTGTCGAAGTCCGAGGACTTCTCGCCCGTGCCCATGTAGCGGATCGGGACGCCCGTGACGGACTTCATCGACAGCGCGGCGCCACCGCGGGCATCGCCGTCCAGCTTGGTCAGGATGATGCCAGTGAGGGGCGTGGATTCGTGGAACTTGGCGGCCACGTCGACGGCCTGCTGGCCGAGGGCGGCGTCGGCGACGAGGAAGACCTCGTGCGGCTGGAAGGCGTCGCGCACGCGGCGGACTTCTTCCATCAGGTCGCCGTCGATCTGGAGGCGGCCGGCGGTGTCGACGTTGACGAGGTCCGCGGCGGCGGCTTCGGCTTCCTTGACGAGGCGGCCTACCATCGCGGCGACGTCGGTCGCGGCGCGGTCGGAGCGGAAATCGAAGCCTTCGTTCTTGGCGAGGGTCTCGAGCTGGTCGATGGCCGCCGGACGACGCAAGTCGGCGGCGACGAGGGAAGGCTTACGGATGCCCTCCTTCTTCACGAGGTGCTTCGCGAGCTTGGCGGCGCTGGTGGTCTTACCGGAGCCCTGGAGGCCGACGAGGAGCACGCGCAGCGGGCGGCGGGGGTCGATCGGGCGTTCACCTTCGCCGAGGAGCTTCGTGAGCTCGTCGGACACGATCTTGACCGCCATCTGGCCGGGGTTGACGGATTCGATGACGGCCTGGCCGAGGCAGGCGACCTTGACGCGTTCGGTGAAGTCCTTGGCGACCTTGAAGTTGACGTCGGCGGACATTAGCGCCGAGCGCACCTCGTTCAGCGCCGGGGCGATGTTCTCTTCGGAGAGCTTCGAGAGCCCCCGGAGGTCGCGGAGGGCCTTGGTAAGTTTGTCGGTGAGGTTGGCGAACACGGAAGTCGGGGACTGAGAGTATGGAGTATCGAGTATGGAGTCTCGGGGGACTACCGAAGGGGAGGGAGTAAAGGCGGTCGGGTATGGAGTATCGAGTATAGAGTAGCGTAAAAAGGGCTTCCCCCGCCCCAAACGCCGCCTTCTGCCATGGCTGACTACGAACGGTCGGCGGAAAGCCTTTCCCGGTCCTGCCTCATGCGGATAACGCCCCCTATGAGTCGTCCCAGTTCTTCGGCCAAGGCGCGAAAGCGCCCGACATCCTCTTGGCTGACCGCGCCGATTTCATGGGCGATCTCAACCTGGGTCTCGAGTTCCGCCAGGGACGCCCGCGCGATGACGATGAAGCGCAGTGATTCCTTGTTGGTGCTCCGTTCGTCGCCCTCGGCGATATTCGATGCGATGGAAATGGCCGCACGGGTCATCTGGTCGCAAAGCGTGTATTTTCGCGAAAGGCCTGGTGTCTCGCAGAGGCGATAGATCGAGACGGCCATCAGCTTGGCTTTTTGCCAGACGAGAAGGTCGCGATAAGTCTTAACCGGGCCGAGGGGTGTGGAAGGTTTCATCCCCACGAGTGAAAGGTTTGGCGGCGAGCCGTCACTTGCGGCCTCGTCGGCTATTCCCTGAAGGGAGTCACCCCCTTATACCCCTGGCATTAACCCTATACTCTATACTCCATACTCGATACTCGGCGAAGCCCGCCTCTTGCCTTTCATCCGGTTTCCCGTCTTCTTCGCCTCATGGAAATCCTCATCATGGGCTGCGGCACTTCGCAGGGCTGTCCGTTGCCCGCCCATGACAACCCGGGGCTGGATCTGAAGGACCCGCGTAACTGGCGCGCCCGCACGAGCGTCCACGTGGTCATCGAGGGCCATCACGTCCAAGTCGATGCTTCCCCTGAATTCCGGACACAGTGCCTAAAATACGATGTCCGCGAGGTCGATACCTTCATCCTGACCCATGGCCACGCCGATCACGTTCTCGGCATGGATGACCTGCGCCAGTTCTGCACGAACAAGGGCGGGGCGGCTATCCCCGTCTTCTCGACCGAGGTCGGCCTCTCGCGTATCAAGGCAATCTTCCCGTATGCGGTCGGTAAGCCGCAGGCTTCGGGTTACGTCTCGCTGGCGCTGGAGCTCATGCCGTCAAAGCTCGAGCTTCCCGGAGGTGGTATCATTCGTTCGACGCTCTTGCCGCATGGCAACGAATCCACGCTCGGACTGGTCTTCGAGGAGCCTTCGACGGGCATGAAGTTCGCCTATTATACCGATTGCCGCGCGATGACCGAGAAGTCCCTCGAACTCGGCGACCATGCCGACCTCGCGATTCTCGATGGCCTGCGCCCGAATCCGCATCCGACCCACATGACGGTGGACGAGGCCTGCCAGGCGGCGCATGACCTGCGCGCCAAGCGCGCGTTGATCACGCACATGACGTTTCAGATTAATTACGAGACCTACACGGCGCAGCTGCACAAGACGCACCCGAAGGTCGGGCTCTGCTACGACGGTTTGCGCATCAAGCTCGGCGAATAGGACGGCACGAAAAAGGGCGCCCGACGGGCGCCCTTTTTTTCCCGCCTCTGAGACGGCTCAGAGTTCGGTGACGGTGAGGTTCTTGAACCAGCAGGGATCGCCGTGCTCGGTGAGCATCAGTTTACCATGGCCAGGGCCGAAATCCTTCTTGTTCTTGAATTTGCTCTTCGCGACGGCGGCCTTCCATTCG
>CANCHK010000109.1 GCA_947377865.1 Opitutia bacterium
GAATGGCAGACACGCATGCTTGAGGTGCATGTGCCGCAAGGTGTCCGGGTTCAAGTCCCGGCCTGAGCACCAATTTAGGCTGGGTCGGTCCGGAAACGGGCCGGCCCTGTTTTTGGTTCACATCAAACCCGACACCCCGCAGTAGTAGAGACATGGCAACGCAGGGAAAACTCGACGTCCTCATCCTCGGCTCCGGCGGCCGGGAGCACTCCTTGCTCAAGGCCTGTCTCCGCAGTCCCCGCGTGGCCAAGGTCCGCGTGGCCCCCGGTAATGGCGGTATGGCCCTCGAAGCCGAATGCCTCGAGGTCGACGCCGCTAACCCTGCCGCCGTCCTGGAACTTGTCCGTCGCACGCACTCCACCTTCGTGATCGTCGGCCCCGAGGTTCCACTCGCCGCCGGCGTGGTCGACGCCCTCGAAGCCGCGGGCATCCCGGCCTACGGTCCCCTTGCCTCTGGCGCTCGCCTTGAGGCGAGCAAAGCCTTTAGCAAAGATTTCATGGTGCGCCATAAGGTGCCCACCGCCGCTTCGGAGACTTTTCGCGCACTCGCGCCGGCCCTTGAGTACGTGCGTAAGCAGCCCGTCCCCATCGTCATCAAGGCCTCGGGCCTGGCGGCGGGGAAGGGCGTCGTCATCGCGACTTCGCACGCCGAAGCCGAAGCCGCGCTGCGCGACATGATGGAGACGAAGGTCTTCGGCGCGTCCGGCGACGAGGTCGTCATCGAGGAATTCATGCAGGGCGAAGAGGCGTCGATTATGCTCATGGTGTGCCGCGACGAATACCTCATGCTCCCGCCGAGCCAGGATCATAAGCGCGTCGGCGAAGGCGATACCGGTCTCAATACTGGCGGCATGGGAGCCTATGCTCCCACCACCGTCGTCACGCCCGAGGTCGATCGCCGCCTCCGCGAGGAGATCATCGCGCCCACGTTGCGCGGCCTCAAGGCCGACGGCATCGATTATCGCGGCACGCTCTACGTTGGGATCATGGTCACCGCGACCGGCCCCAAGGTTGTCGAGTTCAACGTCCGCTTCGGCGACCCTGAGTGTCAGGTCCTCATGCCTTCGCTTGAGACCGACCCCGTGCAAATCATGGAAGACATCGCGCATGGTCGATTCCGTCCGTCGGCCGTGAAGCTGCGCCCGGGCGCGACGATCATCGTCGTCCTTGCTGCCGGCGGTTACCCCGGTGAGATCCGTAAAGGCGACCCAATCACCTTACCCGCCAGTCTGCCGGAGGGTGTCGATATCGTCCATGGCGGCACCAAGCGCCTCCCGGACGGGCGGGTAGTCACCACCGGCGGACGCGTCCTCGGCGTCGTGGCCCATGGCCCGACCCTCCAGGAGGCCGCCCTTCGGGCCTATGCCGTCGTCCCCCAGATTAAGTTCGAAGGCTGCCATTATCGCCGGGACATCGGTTATCGTCAGCTCCGTCGCGACGGGGTGCTTTGAACACTTGAGTCGAGGGACTAATCCCTCATCTTGTGCCGCATGGCCGTCGAACGAGACACCGTCACGTTTGTCTGCACGGGTAACACCTGTCGCAGTCCGATGGCGGAGGCATTGCTTCGGGCGACGCTGGTGAAGAGAGGGCAGGGGCTTGAGAAGTTGAAGGTAGCCTCGTTCGGTCTCGCCGCGGAGGACGGACTTCCGCCCTCCACCAACTCCGTCAAGGCCATGCAGCGCATCGGCTTGGACGTCTCTGCTCATCGCAGTCGCCTTCTGACCCAAGCAGACGTCGACCGCAGTGTAGTCATCTTCGGCATGACCGAGTCGCACCTCGCCGCCCTCCATTCCCGTTTCGACGTCCTGCCTGATTTCGTACTCCTCCTGCGCGATGTTCTGCCGACCGACGTCCCGCGGGATATTCCCGACCCATTCGGCGGCGGGTATCGCGATTACGAGGAGTGCCGCGATTCCATGGTTGAAGCCGTGCCTGCTCTGGTCGATTTTCTGCGCCAGAATCTTTCGCAATGACCCACCCGCTAACGCTTTCTTTTGGCAGTGATCACGGCGGTCTCGCCTTGCGCCGCGGGCTGATTGAAGCGCTGAAGGCCAAAGGCCATGTCATCCTTGACCGTGGCACTGAGACCGAGGCCTCCTGCGATTATCCTGACTATGCTCAGGCCGTGGGTGCCGACGTTGTCAGCGGTCGTGCCAAGTTCGGTATCCTCGTCTGCACGACCGGCATCGGCATCTCGATCGCTGCCAACAAGGTGCATGGCATCCGCGCCGCCCTGGTCCAGAGCGCCGACGCCGCCGGCCTGAGTCGCCGACATAACGACGCCAATGTTCTCTGTTTTGGAGCCAAATACGTCGACCTCCCGACCGCCTTGGCGTGCGTCGAGGCCTTCCTGGCTGCCGAATTTGAGGCCGGTCGGCATACCCGCCGCGTGGACAAGATGGAGTCCCCATGTGGATAACCCCGCCGATTTGCCGTTGCCACGTTTCCTTGCACGATTTGCCCTTTCTCTATTCCACCCATGACCGCTATTCGCCGCATCCCTCTCGCCCAGCTTGACCCGGAGATCGACCGCCTGATTAAGGCCGAGCTCAAGCGCCAGCAGACGCACATCGAGTTGATCGCTTCCGAGAACTTCACGCTCCCCGCCATCATGGAAGCTCAGGGTAGCATCCTCACGAACAAGTACGCCGAAGGTTATCCCGGTAAGCGCTGGTACGGCGGTTGCGAGAACGTCGACCAGATCGAGCAGCTGGCCATCGACCGCGCCAAGTCCCTCTTCGGCGCAGACCATGCCAACGTCCAGCCGCACTCCGGCAGTCAGGCCAACGCCGCCGTCTATTTTGCGACCATCAAGCCCGGTGACAAAATCCTGACCATGAACCTGTCTCATGGTGGTCACCTTACGCACGGCAATGCCGCTAACTTCTCCGGCAAGCTCTATACCGTCGTCCACTACGGCGTGGGTGCCGACGGCCGTATCAACTACGACGAAGTCGAGGAGATGGCCAAGCGCGAGAAGCCCAAGATGATCACCGTCGGCGCGTCCGCTTACGCCCGTGAGATCGACTTCGCCCGCTTCGGCAAGATCGCCAAGGAGAATGGTGCGCTGCTGCTCGCCGACATCGCGCACATCGCCGGCCTCGTTGCCGCGGGCGTGCACCCGTCGCCCGTCCCGTACGCCGACTTCGTCACCACCACCACGCACAAGACTCTGCGCGGACCGCGCGGCGGCCTGATTCTCTGCAAGGCCGAGCACGCCAAGGCCATCGACTCCTCCGTCTTCCCTGGCGCCCAAGGCGGCCCGCTCGAGCACGTCATCGCCGCCAAGGCGGTTTGCTTCGCGCAGTGCGCCACCCCTGAGTTCAAGGAATACGCCAAGCAGGTCGTCGCCAATTCCCGCGCCCTCGCCGACGAGCTCGTGAAGCTCGGCTTCGGCCTGATTAGCGGCGGCACCGACAACCACCTCAGCCTGCTGGATCTCCGCAAGAGCCACCCGAACGTCTCTGGCAAGGATGCCCAGCTCGCCTTGGACGCCGCGCACATTACCACTAATAAGAACACCGTCCCGGACGAGACCCGTAGTCCCTTCCAGGCCAGCGGTATCCGCGTCGGCACCCCGGCGGTGACTTCCCGTGGCATGAAGGAGTCCGAGATGCGTGAAATCGCCCAAGCCATCTCCATCGTCCTGTCCGATCCGCAGAATCCTGCCAAAATCGAACAGGCGCAGGGTATCGTGGCCTCCTTGACCAGCCGTTTCCCCCTTCCTTATTAATCTTAAGAACCCTGTTTTTCCCTTTCCAAGGGAACAAATCCTCCTATTCTCATCTATACCCCACCAAATCTATGAATACCTCCACCCGTAACCGTAAGGGCTTCACGCTCATCGAACTCCTGACGGTGATCGCGATCATCGGCATCCTGGCCGCCGTGCTCTTCCCTGGCGTGCAGGGCGTCATGCGCTCCGCCAAGAAGAACAGCGCCCTGAACAAGCTGCGCTCCATCGGCCAGGGCTACATGAA
>CANCHK010000110.1 GCA_947377865.1 Opitutia bacterium
ACGGTCTCGGGTCCTCCCAAGGCGGGGTCTCCCCGCCTTACCCTTTATTAGAGCCAAAGACACCTGACCGTAACCCGATGGACACTTCCGACAAAAAGCCCGCTCCTGCGCCTGCGCCGGAGTCGCGTTTTACGGTAAGTCCCATGACCCTGGCCGCCGACCGGTGGATGGGGCGCCTGATCCGCTTCGGCGGAGTCGGCGTGGTGCTCGCGGTCTTTGGGATGTTGGCCTTCCTGATCTTCCAGGTCTTCCCGCTGTTCACCGGCGCCAAGGTCACGGCGGTCGGCTCGCTCTCGGTTCCCGCGAACGCCGTCGCCTTCGGTGAAGACGAGTACGGCGACTACCCTTACGTCGTCCTCGCGGACGGTAAGGTCGTCTTCCAGCGGGCGGCTGACGGCGCCAAGGCGCACGAGTGGGCTCCTTCGCTGGGCGACCTTCGCGTCACCGCGGTTCGTAGCTACCCGCGCACGGGCCTAATCTTCCTCGGTCTCTCCGACGGTTCCGTGCAGGAATTGCACGTCGCTTATCGCTCGACCTTTGATGGTGCCGGCAAACGCGCCATCGAACCGATCGTCACGGCGCTGGCTCCGGTCGAGATCGGCAAGCCGGGCGTGCCTTGCCTCGAAGTCTGGAACGCCAAGGGCTCGCAGTCTCGCTTGATGGTCGTCCGCCAGGAAGCCGCCGGCAAGCCACTGCTCACCGCGGTCCGTCTTACTGAACGTAAGGGCCTCGGCGGCAAGGCTCGCGTGACCGCCAGCGCTCCCTTCGTCGTCGCAGCGGACGCCGCTTCAATCGAAAAGGTCCTGCTGCCTTCGACGGCGGAGTCTCTCATTGTCGTCGGCAAGTCCGGCGAAGTGCGCACCTACGCCGACGACGGAGCGGCTTTCACTTTCCTGCAATCTTTCGTGCCCTTCAAGGACTCGAAGGATACGGCGGTGGCCTCCGCTGGGATGATCTTCGGCAATGTCTCGGTGGTCTTCGTCGGCCGTTCCGGCGAACAGCAAGTCTGGTCGATGTATCCGCAGGTCCAGCCGGACGGCAAGAGCCTGCGTCGCTGGGGCAAGATCCATGACGGCGAAGCGCTCGCCGGAGCCGGCGAAGGCGTCTACGCCGCCGAGGGCAACAAGTGCTTTCTCGCGGTCGCAGGGGGCAAGCTGCAGATCCGCAACATGACCACCGGTTCGCTTCGCTGGGAAGGCGATGCGCCGTCCGGCTCAATCCGCCAGCTGGCCTTCGCCGGCAACTACGACCGTTTCACCGCGCTCTCCGCCGACGGAAAACTCCATCGCTGGAGCATCGTCGACCATCACCCGGAATCCTCCTGGGGCGCCTTCTTCGGCAAGATTTGGTATGAAGGTGCCACTGGTCCGGACTACACTTGGCAGTCGAGCGCCGGCTCCGATGAGTTCGAAGCGAAGTATTCGCTCGTCCCTCTCTTTTACGGCACCGTGAAGGGCACCTTCTACGCGCTGCTGTTCGCCCTGCCGATTGCCTTGACCGCCGCGATATACGTTTCGCAGTTCCTGCGTCCGGAATACCGTCAGGTCGTGAAGCCGGTCATGGAAATCATGGCTTCGCTGCCTTCTGTCGTGCTGGGCTTCCTGGCCGGCCTGTGGCTCGCTCCGCTCGTCGACCCCCGCCTGATCTCGCTCTTCTGCGCTGTCGGCATCCTCGCCCCCGCGGCCTTGTTCGCCGGCTTCCTCTGGTCGGCGCTGCCCCAGCCGGTCCGCCGTCAGGTCAAGCCGGGCATGGAATTCCTCTGGCTCCTGCCGTTCCTCGCCCTTTGCGCCTTCGCCGCATGGAAGTCCGGTCCGGCCGTCGAGGCCGCCTTCTTCACCGTCAAGGACACCGCGAGCGGCCTGCCGATCGCCGACTTCCGTGAGTGGTGGCGCCAGACGACCGGTGCGACCTATGATTCGCGCAATTCGCTCGTCGTCGGTTTCGTGATGGGCTTCGCGGTCATCCCGATCGTCTTCACGATCGCCGAAGACGCGCTTTCCAACGTCCCGAACTCCTTAGTCTCCGGCTCCCTCGCCCTCGGCGCAAGTCGCTGGCAGACGGTCTGGAGCGTGGTGGTGCCGACCGCCATCTCGGGTATCGTCTCGGGTATCATGATTGGCTTCGGCCGAGCCATCGGCGAGACGATGATTGTGGTGATGGCCACAGGTAATACCGCGGTGATGGAGTCCAATCCCTTCAGCGGCATGCGTACGCTCTCCGCCAACATCGCGGTCGAGCTTCCCGAAGCCGCCGCCGGCCACACCCACTACCGCGCGCTCTTCCTCGGCGCCTGCTGTCTCTTCCTGCTCACGTTTGTGATCAACACCCTCGCGGAAGTCCTCCGCCAGCGCCTGCGTGAGCGCTACAAAGTCGTCTGACCATGGCCTCCTCTACTGATAGCAGCACGCCTCGCGGCGAAGCCTTCGTCTGGTTCACGGGTCTCGGCCTCATTATCGGCTTAGGCATGGTCATCGGCCTACTTTCCTTGGTCATCGTCAACGGCATCACGGTCTTCTGGGCGCCTCAGGTGCCGGTCGCCCAGGTCGATGACGGCCGCACCCTTATCGGTCAGCTGGCACAACGTCGCGTCCGTGCCGGTTCTCCTGCTGATAACCCACGCTATGAACTCCAGTATCAGGTCGGTCTACGTGAACTGAACGGAAATTCCTACCTCTGGGTCGACGAAGCCAAAATCAAGTCTGAGAGTTTCCCCGCCGATGTCCTCGGCCTGGAGCGCGTCGAGAACGGCCCGGCCTTCGTCCGCCCTCAGACCCTGCGTAAGTCCGACGGCATGGTGATCCCGGTGACAGATCCCGCCTTCGAGGGTGCCTTCCAGGCAGAAGTCGCCGCCGCCGCGGTGGTCCGTGAGAAGCTGATCGAGATTACCCGTCATCGCATCGGCGACGTGAACGGCGAGATGGACAAGGCCCGCGTGGCCCTCCGTCGCGCCGAAGACCTGAACTTCGCCGATGAAATCTCCTCCCTTCGCCGTCAGATTGCTGGTCTCGAAGAACGTTTCGCCACCTTGCAGGCTGAGGCTAAGAAGGTCGTGGAGGGTGGGGCGGTGGCCTCTCTCGTCTCCAAAGATGCTTCGAACCGCGAGGTCGTCGTCCCGCTCACCCAGGTCATCCGCGCTTGGTTCCCCAATCGCCTTGATACCTGGGGCCGCGTAAAACTCTTCTTCTCTCGTCTCGGAGAGTTCGTCTTCGACGAGCCCCGCGAGGCCAACACCGAAGGCGGCCTGATGCCGGCGATCTTCGGTACGCTGGTCATGACGGTCTTCATGAGCTTGATGGTTACGCCCTTCGGCGTCATCACCGCCATCTACCTTCGCGAATACGCTCAGCAGGGGGCCGTCCTGCGCATCGTCCGTATCAGCGTCAACAACCTCGCCGGGGTGCCCTCCATCGTCTTCGGCGTCTTCGGCCTGGGTTTCTTCGTCTACGTGCTCGGCGGCTCGATCGACCAGCTCTTCTTCGCCGACCAGCTGAAGTATAACAATAATACGCCGGTCTTCGGTACGGGTGGCCTGCTGTGGTGCTCGCTCACGCTCGCTCTCATGACGCTCCCGGTGGTCATCGTCGCGACCGAGGAAGCGCTGGCGGCCGTGCCTCGTGGTATGCGCGAGGCTTCCTTGGCCACGGGCGCCTCCAAGTGGCAGACAATCCGCGACATCCTCCTGCCGGCCTCCGCCCCGGGCATCCTGACCGGTGTTATCCTCGCCATGGCCCGTGGGGCAGGGGAGGTCGCTCCGCTGATGCTCGTCGGCGTCGTGAAGCTCGCCCCGACCCTGCCTTTCGACGGTTCCGCCCCGTTCCTGCACATGGACCGCAAGTTCATGCACCTGGGCTTCCACGTGTATGACCTCGGCTTCCAGTCGCCGGACTCCGACGCCGCCCGCCCGATGGTCTTCGCCACCACGCT
>CANCHK010000111.1 GCA_947377865.1 Opitutia bacterium
AAACGCCCTTATTTAGGGAGTAATGGAAGCGATCATGGAGCCGATTGGTGCGCCCCTGCCAGAATTCGAAGCTGGTCGGGACCAGACGGTACCCGCCCCAATGGGGGGGCTTCGGGACCTGGCCCTCCGGGTACTTGGCTTTGAGTTCAGCCAATCGGGCCTCTAGGACCCCACGATCGGCGATAATATCACTCTGGTCGGAAGCCAAGGCCCCCAGCTGGCTGCCGTAGGGTCTACGCGCGAAATAGGTCACGGACTCTTCCTCGGAAGTCCTTATTAATGAACCAGTTATGTGAATCTGACGCTCCAGAGAAAACCACGGGAAAAGGAGGGTCACCTTGGGGTTAGCGGCAATCTCCTCCCCCTTCTTACTATCGTAGTTGGTAAAGAAGGAGAACCCGCGCTCATCGGCGGCCTTGAGCAGGACGGTCCGGGAGGAGGGGAACCCATCGAGGCCAAGGGTCGAGAGGACCATGGCATTGGGCTCGATCACCCCGGCGGTCTTAGCCTGTTCGAACCACGCCTTGAATTGGGCCAACGGCTGATCGAGCAGCTCATGCCGGTCGATGCCGTGCGCCGCGTACTCTTTACGGAATTCCGAAAGGTCCATACCGAGATATTAAATAGGGAGGCCCGACCTGCAAGCGTTAGCACCCTTCCCTCTCGCCAGCCCAGACCGGCCTCCCACCTTAGAAGAGGTGAATCTGGTGCTCATAACCGCCGACGAAGCCAAGACCGGGCTCTCCCCCGATGACGCCCGCGCCCGACACCTGCGCGAGACGGTCGGACTCGCGGTCGGCGGGACGTTCCACGTCGGCGTCGAGAACGGACCGCGCGGAATCGCCACGATCACGTCGATCGCACCGCAGCTCACCTTCACTGTCGCCTGGGAAAAATCTCCGCAAGCGCGTCTACCGCTGACCGTGCTCATCGGCCTGCCGCGTCCGCAGACCGCGAAAAAAGTCCTGCACGACCTCGCGAGCCTCGGCGCCGCGCGCATCCTCTTCTTCGAATCCGCGAAAGGCGACCCGGGTTATCTCACGAGCTCGCTCTGGAAAGACGGCGAGTGGCGCGAGCATGTCCTCAAGGGAACCGAGCAGGCCTGCTCGACGCTCGTGCCCGAAGTGACGCGCGTTGGTTCGCTGGCCGAAGCCCTCGTCGGCCTCGACGCGAACGCATGGAAGCTCGCGCTCGATCCGTATGAAGCGACGGGCGCTCCGGAAATTTCCGCACCAGCGAAAGCCGCCGTACTCGCGATCGGACCTGAGCGTGGCTTCGCCGACGAAGAGCGGGCGGCGTTACGTGCGGCTGGTTTCGCTTTCGCGCACCTCGGTGACCGCATCCTGCGCGTAGAAGCCGCCGCGCTGGTCGGCGGGGCGTTGATGCTTGCGCAGCTGCGCGTCTGGGAAAAGCACCGGTTGCTCGGCGGTTGATCACTCCGCGGACTTACGGACGAGGACCGACGCGGCGGGCTGGCCTTTGCCTTTGCCGATGACCTTGCGCAGCTTCCAACCTTCGGGCACTGGGACTTCGTAACCGCCAGGGGCCTCGAGGATCACGCGCACATGGGCGCCTTCTTCGGCATAGCCCACTGCTGTCGCGGCGATCTCCGCGCCCTTCGTCTGCCACAGCTCCCAAGGTGGATCGGCGAAGACCAGATCGAATCGGCCATCGGCCACGCCGGGCTTGGTCGCGTCGCCGGTGATCTTGGTGAAAGGAAGTTCGGACTGGCCCATCGACTTCGCGACCGCGGCGGCGTTGGCCGTGAGCTCGGCAGCGATGCGCTCATCCACACACGTCGCGCGCAGGGCGCCGCGGCTCAGTGATTCGAGTCCGTAGGCGCCGGTGCCGGCGAAGAGGTCGAGCACCGCGGTGCCGGGGACGAACGCCGCGAGCGAGTTGAAGACTGCCTCGCGGATGTAATCCGTGGCCGGGCGCACGCCTCCCTGCGTGGGAACTCGGAGCTGGATGCCTCGTGCGATGCCGCCGGTGACGCGCATGGATTCAAAGTCGCGCGGACGCGCGGAAGGTCAACGGCGTTCGGCGCCCAGCACCTGGCGCTCGGGCGACCAGCACGTGGTGCGACCGCCGACGTCTTCGCGGACCAGTGGCTTCTTCGAACGCGGGCAGCGGCCGCCGTCTTTCCAGCGATGGTTGAAGAGCCAGCTGTCCGGCGGATCGGACCAATCCTTGCCGATGACCTCCATCGCCTCCGCGCAGACCTCGCGTAAGGTCGCGTGCAGTTTGCGCACGGACTTCGGCCCGAACGAGCCGGCCTTGGCCTGAGGATGGAAACCGGCACGCCAAAGGACTTCGTCCGCCATCCAATTGCCGATACCAGGGAAGCGCTCCTGCATCAGGAGCACAGCCTTGATCGATGTGCGAGCTCGGCGCCGCAGGAAGACCTCGACCACGCCGACGGTGAATTCGGACGAGAGAATCGCGGGCGGGATCTTCTCCCACCAAGGCGGCACGCCTTCGCCTTGCCAGAACAGGATGCGGCCGAACTGCCGAGGGTCGACGAAGGCGAGTTCCTTGCCGCCGGTCATCGTCAGCTTGAAGTGATCGTAGGGAGTCGGCTCACGATCGGCATCTCCGGCTTCGAGTCGGCCGGTCATCCCGAGATGTACGCCAATCCAGACGTTGCCAGAAAAACGGAACGCCATCTGCTTCGCCGCAGCGAAAGACTCGATCAGCTTCGCGCCCGTGAGCGCCTTGGTCATCGCCTTCACGTCGACGCCACGTCCGATCCGAGCCTTAGGATTCAAGAAGACCTTTACGACCTTGTGGCCAATGCCAGGATTCCAGCGTCGGCGGAAATATTCGACTTCGGCGAGTTCGGGCATTCGGGGATCTTTAATGCACCTCGTTTGTCCCTTAACCGCAAGCCGATGCCTAAACTTGGACAGATTCGGACAAGGGATGGACGCCTGAGCCTGTTTTTATGCAAGCGCCCTGAATAAGGCCTCTCGGCATGCGAATTGCTGAGATTAGGCATGGGTACAAACCTGCCGACCATCCTCCCGATGCTCCGATTCTGGATCGTCATCTTGGCCTGCGTCCTCACGAGCCTCACCGCTCAAGCCCACCCGGGCCACGAAGGCGGACATGACGGCGACGAGTTCGTCTGGACGGCTGATCATCTCGCCCGCCACCCAGGTGCGACGCTGCTCACCTTGGCCGCTGTGGCGCTGCTCGTTTGGGGTGCTTTCCGTTTCTTCTCTGCGACCCAACGAAAGCTCAAGGCCTCCGCAACCCACAGCCCAGTCGCGGATAATACAGTCTAAGTGTCGCCCGGAGGTTCGCCAAGGTGTCCCGTAGGCGAATCGGATCAGGAGAAACGATGCGGATGCTCCAGCCGATCTGGCGGAGGCGGCTAACTCCCAGCCAGACCCCGTCGCGATGCAAGGCAGCGATATCGGCGCGCCAGCTCGGGTCTATTTCCATCGTCGGCGGCAAGAAGACGATATTGGCGAAGCAAGAGCCAGCGCCCGTGCCCGAGAATTCCGCCAGCGAACGAAGCGAGGCTCCGGTCTGGTCGAAGCGTTCGCGCAGGATGAGTTCACCCGCACGGCGCACGGTCAGGCCAAGCACGAGGCGATCCCAGGACCAGGCCTCGCCGTGGGCGAGACGTCCCGGCATCAATTGGTCGATGAAGAGTAGCGTCGAGCCTTCCGCTGCGTCGATGGTGGTCTCTTGGAAGTAGGTCGAGCCGCGGTGCGGGACAATCGGCTCGGGGAAGACCTCGAGCGTGGCGTCTCGCGCGACGGCGAAATGCTGGCGGCCGGTCGCATGGCCGCCCTCGGTCATGCGGAACAGCCGGCTCGCGCTTGGCGTGGTGACGAGCAACGCCGCGCCGACGTCGACCGAGATCG
>CANCHK010000112.1 GCA_947377865.1 Opitutia bacterium
TGCTGACCGCCGTGCTCGGCCTCTGGCTGTGTGGCCAGACCATCAACCTCATGACCTTGGGCGGGCTCGCCTTGGCCGTCGGCATCCTCGTCGACGAAGCCACCGTGGCCATCGAAGCCATCCAGCAGGAACGTGAAAAAGGCCGTCCCGTCGCCCTCGCCGTGCGCGACGCCATACGGGCGACCGCCGGGCCACGCTTCCTCGCCATGGCGTGCGTCGTGGCCGTCTTCGTGCCCTCGCTGTTCATGGAAGGATCGGCCCGAGCGCTCTTCCTGCCCCTTTCACTCGCCGTCGGATTCAGCATGATCGCCTCGTATGTGCTTTCTTCGACCCTACTGCCCGTTCTCGCTATCTGGTTGCTCAAGGACGGCTCCACGCATCAGGCCAGCTTCTTTGACGGACTCAAGGCCCGCTATGCCGGGCTCATAGACGGCGTACTGGCGCGCAAGAAGACCATCGTCCTCGCCGGACTCGTCGGTGGGCTCGCGCTCGTTGCCCTGCTCGGACCCCGCCTTGGCCGCGAAATCTTCCCCAGCGCCAATAACGGCCAGCTGCAGGTGCGCCTGCGTGCGCCCGCCGGCACCAAACTCGACAAGACGGAGCAGATCGCCCTGCAGGCCCTTGGACTCATCAAAGCCGAACTCGGCGCCGAAAATGTCGGCACCACGCTCGGACTCGTCGGCGTGCATGCGCCCAACTACCCCGTCAATTTGATCCACGCCTGGAATAGCGGTACCGACGAAGCCACCTTGCAGGTCCAGCTCAAGGCCGGCGCCAAGGTCGACCTCGACGCCGCCAAGGAGAACCTCCGTCGCAAGCTTGGCGTCGCGATGCCGGACGTCCGTCTTTCGTTCGAACCCGCCGACATCGTGAGCCGCGTCATGAGCTTCGGAGCGCCGACCCCGATCGAGATTGCCGTGAGCGGTCCCGCCATGGCTGATAATCGGGCTCACGCCGAAGCGATTCGCGCCGAGCTGGTCAAGATTCCTGAGCTCCGCGACATCCAGTTCGCCCAGACCCTTGATGCACCGGCGCTCGAGGTGAACATCAATCGCGAGAAGGCCGGACTCATGGGCATCAAGCTCAACGACGCCGCCCGTTCGGTCGTCGAAGCCACCGGTTCCAGCCGCTTCATCTTGGCCAACTACTGGGCCGACCCCAAGACCGGCGTCGCCTTCCAGGTGCAGGTACAGATTCCTGGTGCCGCGACCAAGAGCGTCGAAGACCTGCGCAACCTGCCCGTCGGCAACTCCGGCCAGCAGCCGGTTCTCCTGCGTTCTATCGCGACGCTCAAGGAAGGCGTCACCGTCGCGCAGTATGACCGCTACAACATGCAGCGCCTTGCGACCCTCACCGCGAATTACGCCGGCACCGACCTTGGCCATCTTTCCGCGCGGATTGATGACGCCATCGCCGCCGCCGGTAAGCCGCCCGCCAAGGTCAAGGTCGACCAGCGCGGACAGGTCACACCGCTGCGAGAGCTCTTCGCCGGCCTCGGACGCGGGCTCCTCATCGCATTCGTCATCATCGCACTCCTCCTTACCGCGAACTTCCAGAGCGTCCGCCTCGCTGGCACCGTCATCGCCGCGCTCCCGCTCGTCCTCACCGGCGTCATCCTTGGACTCTTGGTCACCTTCTCGACGCTCAACATCGAGAGTTATATCGGCGCCATCATGGCCGTCGGCGTCGCCGTCGCTAATTCCATCCTCCTCATCACCGCCGCCGAACAGGCCCGCCTCGGCGGAGCCGATGCCGTGAGCGCCGCACGCCAGGCCGGCCAGACTCGCCTGCGTGCGATCCTCATGACCTCGTTCGCCATGCTCGCCGGCATGGTGCCCATGGCGCTCGGCTGGTCCGAGGCCGGCAGCCAGACCGCTCCGTTGGCCCGCGCGGTCATGGGCGGACTTCTCTTCGGCACCGTCGCCACGCTGACCTTCATCCCTGCGCTGTACGCCTGGATCATGGCCGACGTCGGCCGCGCCTCCCATTCCGTCGACCCCGACGATACCCAAAGCACCCATTACCACAAAGACCATGCCGTCTCCTAAGCTCCTCGCGCTCTTCCTGAGCGCCCTCACCCTGCAGGCCGCCGACTTCCCCGTCGTCCGGCTCAAGACCGGTGACATCACGCGCAGCGTCCAGCTGCTCGGCGAAGTCCGCCCCAACCAGCAGGTCGCGCTGTACGCCAAGGTCGGCGGTTACGTGAAGGCCTTGCATGCCGACATCGGCGACCACGTCGAAGCCGGCGCCGTGCTGGCTGAGCTCGAAGTCCCTGAGATCGTCGCCGACGAAGCCCGGACGCGCGCCGAGCTCGTGCTCGCCGAACTCGAATTCAAACGCACCCAGGATGCCTTCAAGCAGGCGCCGGACCTCGTACCCCGCCAGCAGGTCGACAGCGCCCAGGCCAAGCTCGCGGTCGCCAAGGCCCAGCAGGAGCGCAACGAGACCCTCCTCGGCTTCGCCAAGATTAAGGCACCCTTCGCGGGCACCGTCAGCCGACGCTCCGTGGACAAAGGTGCATTCGTGCCCGCCGCGACCGGTGGAGGCGTCGGCCAGGCCGCGCTCTTCGTCTTGACCGACGCCGCGACCGTGCGCATCCAGGCCGCCTTGCCTGAGACCGATGCCGGTCTCGTGGCTGTCGGCCAGAACGTCGCCGTGCTCGCCGAAGCCGCGGGCGCCAAACCCTTCGAAGCCAAGCTCACCCGCGTGTCCGGAGTACTCGACAACCCCAGCAAGACCATGCTGATCGAAGCCGCACTCGCCACCGTGGGCGGCGTGCTCAAGCCCGGCATGTGCGCCAACGTGAAACTCGGTATCGAGTCGCACAAGGCGACCCCGCTGCTCCCCTTGACCGCCATCATCATGGAGAAGGCTGTCGCCACCGCCTATGTTTACGAAGGCGGCAAGGCCCGTCGTCGCGTGCTCAAGGCCGGCTTTAACGACGGCACGAACCTCGAAGTCCTCGAAGGCGTCAAGCCCGACGAAGATATCATCGTAGCCGGCACTGCCACCCTCACCGACGGACAGGCCGTCACCCTCGCCAAGTGATGCGAGCCCGCAGCCTATTGTTCGCCTTGCTGGCGACGACCCTAGCTGGCGTCGCACAGGAAGCCATGCGCGGAGAACCCATCGACCTCCCCACCGTGCTCAAGCTCGCCGGTGCACAGGGCATCGACGTCGAAATCGCTGAAGCCAAGTTACGCGAAGCCCGTGCGGCCGCTGACAGCAGTACCTGGGCGCTCTTTCCGACCATCTCGCCCGGTATCGGCTATCGCAATCACACCGGCCAGGCCCAGAGCTTCGCCGGACCCGTCTCGGAGGTCGGCAAGGAGTCCGTGGCCGCCGGAGCGACCTTGTTCCTGTCCCTTGATCTCGGTGAAGCCGTGTATCGCCGACTGGCCGCCAAGCAGACCGCCCAAGCCGCCGAGCATGGGCTCGCCGCGCAGCGTCAGCAGACCGTCGCGCAGGCCACCCTCGCCTATTTCGACCTCACCAAGTCCCACCAAGCCGTCTCGCTCCTCGAGGAGTCCGTGAAGACTTCCAAGGACTACCATGTCCAGCTCGGCAAGGCTGTGCAGCTCGGGCTCGCCTTCAAGGGCGACGAGCTCCGCGCGTTCGCGCAGGTCAGCCGTTTAGAGCTACGCCTGCGTCAGGCGCAAGACCAGCGTCGCGCCGATGCCGCCCGCTTAGCGCAGTTGCTGCGTCTCAAGATCACTGAGAACCTCATGCCCGCAGACGACCGCCCATTGCCCCTCACCTTGGTCGATGGTCGCCGCAAACTGGACGAGCTCGTCAAAGGCGCGCTCGCAAAGCGCCCGGAGCTCATGGAAGCCGGCGCCTTGCATGACGCCGCGCAGCATC
>CANCHK010000113.1 GCA_947377865.1 Opitutia bacterium
CGCCTGATCCGGACCTCCCGTTATAAATATGTCCGCTATGCGCTCGGCGAGAACCGCGAGCAGCTGTTCGACCTCGAGAACGACCCGCATGAGCTGAAGAACCTCATCGCGGATGCCAGCCTAACGAAAGAGATCGAACGTCACCGCGGTTTTTTGGCCGAATGGATGAAACTCACCCACGACCTCGAAGAAGGCAAAGGCACCGAGCTGCTTGCCAAGATCAAGGCCAGGGAGGGAGATGGGGACGGGAAGTGAGAGGGCCGGAGAGGCAGAGGGAGGCAGTGCAAAAGTGCAAATCGGAGCGGAGCTCCTGTGCAAAGGTGCAAAAGTGGGAGACAGAAGCAGACTAGTTGACCGGTTGATCAGTGGGCCAGTTGGCCAGACCACCACTAGCTGGCAGATTGACAAGTTGACATGTGGGCAAGGGATACAGCGATACAAGTTAGAGGCTCGGAGGCCCAGAGGCTTGGTTGAACAGAAAAGCTGCCACGATTCATGGTGACGGGTGACGGGCACGGGCATCGGGAGTTCAGGGGTCGGCATTTCGGCCATCGGGAGCTGGCACCCGGGTTCCGGCGGCTGAAGGCTGAACGGCTGATTCCCGAGAGGCTGACCACCGTGGCCGTCACCCGTCACCTGAAATTTAGAGATACAGCTATGTCGTGACGCGGTCCCGACCCTACCCTGCGCGGCGGAGCCGCGAGGTGATAGCGGTTAGCGGTTGGCGGTTGGGAACACAGGGATGCGGCGGATGCGATGTCATCGCATCCCTACCCCGAGGCAGCTAGGGCAGCACGCGGTGCTGCCCCTACCCAAATAAAACAGCCTCCGGCGAAGGAGGCTGATGGGAGATTAGGACAGCACGCAAACGGGGTCAGACACGTTCAGCATTCCGAACGAAGTCAGACCCCATTGCGCTTATTTAGCGGAGGCGCTGTAGACCTTGAGGTCGTCGAAGACACCGCTCTGGCCGGCGACGCCGAATTCGTAGCGGGTCTTGGTGGCGTGGGCGATGCCGGAGGACTTGAGGTAACCGACGGCCTTGCCGTCGAGGACGACGCGAATCTGGTCGTCGACGATCTCGACGACGAGGGTCTGCCATTCGCCGACCTTGACGTCAGCCGGGAACGTGGCGGAGCGACCAGCGAGGAGCTTGGCGACTTCAGCCTTCTTGGCCGGGTCGTTCTTCATTTCGTAGATGTCATTGCGCATGCCGCCGTCCTTTTCGTCAATGATCACAACGGAACCCTTCTTGGTCTTGGCGTCATAACGCACCTGGGCGCGACAGATGTGGCCGTAGTGGCAGCCGGTGAAATTACGGTCGTCGAGTTCGACATCCACCATCGAGGCGCCGTCGAGCTTGATGCGACATTCCACGACGGAGTCCTTGTTCGGGACTTCGAGGCCGTAGACGGCGGCGTGGGCCTTGATCGCGACGGTCTTGCCGTCCTTGGCGAGGACGTCCTTGACGCGGGTCTGGGTGCCCAGGAGGGCGCCGTCAGCGACCTTGAAGGTGTCGACCACGCGGACCCAGCGCTTGTCCGGGGTGCCGGAGAAATCGTCGGCGAAGAGCAGTTCGCCCTTCTTGGCGATGGAGTCGGCAGGGATCGCCGGGAGTTTAGGAGCGTCGGCCGCGAAAGCGGTGGCGACGAGGAGGAGGGGGAGGAGGGAGCGCATGGTGTTTTAGGGGTAGGGGTAGGGATAGGGGTTGGGGTAGGAAGATGGCAAGCCACGAGGGGACATGTGGGCAAGGTGACATGGGGACAAGGGGTCACACTGTTTCGGCTGGCAGGTGGCGGCCCCAGGTGGCGGGTGGCGGGTGGCGGGTGGCGGGTAGGGCTGGCCATCCTTGGCCGGCCGCGGTCGAGCACGGATGCTCGACCCTACCCAAGACAGCGGATGCGATGTCATCGCATCCCTACCCGATGCAATGCCACCTGATAATGAATAGGACAGTACGTGGTCCTGTCCCTACCTCGATACACCTTTGGCTCGCCTACCCCTACCCCTTCCCCTCTCTATGTCCACCAGCCGGCTGAATTTCAAACTCGAGGCGACGGCTACCGGCTCGCGCGCCAGGGCTGGCACATTCCGCACGCTCCATAACGAGGTGAAGACACCGCTGTTCATGCCCGTGGGCACCCAGGCGACGGTCAAAGCGCAGACGTTCGACACCCTGCTCGATTCCGGCTCCCAGATCCTGCTGGCGAACACCTACCACCTGCTCCTGCGTCCGGGTCCCGAGGTCTTCAAGAGTTTTGGCGGCATCCATCAGTTCACCGGCTGGGAGAAATCCTTCCTCACCGATTCCGGCGGCTTCCAGATCTTCTCGCTGCCGCATGCCCGCAATATGAAGGAAGAAGGCGCCGAGTTCCGCAGCTACGTCGACGGCGCGATTCATCTGCTCAGCCCCGAGACCAGCATCGGCACGCAGGTCGCCATCGGCAGCGACATTATGATGGTGCTCGACCAGTGCATCCCTTCGACCGCCGACCGCGCCACCGCCAAGGAAGCACTCGAGATCACGCACCGCTGGGCCCTCCGCAGCCTCAAGGCTCGTGGTGACTCGCCGCAGTCGATGTTCGCGATCGTCCAGGGCGCCCTCTACCCAGACCTCCGCAAGATCAGCGCCGACGGCCTGACCCAACTGCCCTTCGACGGTTTCGCCATCGGCGGCCTCGCGGTCGGCGAAGGCAAGGCCCAGCGCGAAGACACGTGCGAGATCGCCGCGGCGATGCTCCCGGCCGACAAGCCGCGTTACCTGATGGGCGTCGGCACCCCGCTCGACCTCCTCGAAGCCGTGCACCGCGGCGTCGACATGTTCGACTGCATCATCCCGAACAAAGTCGCCCAGTTCGGCACCGCCTACACCTCGCGAGGTATTCTGCAGCTGCGCCGTTCGATCTATAAGTTCTCCGAAGAGAAGATCGATGCCCTGTGCAAGTGCCCGGTCTGCGCCAAGTATTCGCGCGGGTACCTGCACCACCTCACCAAGACCCAGGAGCCGCTCGGCTGGACGCTCCTTGGTCAGCACAACATTTTTTTCTATCACCAGATGATGCGGGAGATCCGCCAGAGCATCCTCGAGGATTCGTTCTTGGCGTATTATCACGACCGCCGTCAGGTCCTGCAGGTCGAGGACATGGATAATCCCGCCGTCCCGCCGAAGGTCGGCAAGGAGCGTCGTCCGCGCACCCTCGGTGATTACGAGATCCATATCCACGAGGTCGAGGGCTTCGCGAATATCCGTCAGATTTCGTCGGGTGAGATCATGCACCTCCGTCGCGCGCCCATGGATGAAGCCAAGGCGCTGTACATCGATCAGGCTAAGCTCTCCGAGCGCCTGAAGCTGCCCGAAGGCCAGACCCCCGAGACCGCCGCTCCGATCGTCATCTGGGATCTCGGACTTGGCGCCGCCGCCAACGCCATGGCATCAATCCTTTGTTACGAGGCCGAAGCCGCCAAGGGCCCCGTGCGTAATATGAAGGTCATCAGCTTCGAGAACGACATGGATTCGCTCAAGCTGGCCATGACGCACAAGAACCGCTTCGAGTACCTGCGTCACTCCGGTCCCGACGCCGTGCTGGCACGTGGCACCTGGCAGTCACGTCAGTATCCCGGCCTCAGCTGGGACCTGCATGTCGGCGACTTCTGGCAGCTCGCGTCCAAGGTCTCCGCCGCGCCCGACATCATCTACTACGACTTCTTCTCGCAGAAGACCAATCCCGACGCCTGGGAACTTGAGTCGTTTGATAAGCTCTTCTC
>CANCHK010000114.1 GCA_947377865.1 Opitutia bacterium
CGCGCGAAGCATCGCCGACCTTCACGTAGAAGTAGTCGTGGTTCTCGTTGTACGCGTTGACGATGCGCACGCGGAATGGCTGGGAATTGCCGAAGGAGCAGAAGTCGACGCGATCGACGTAGACGTGGCTGAAGACCTTCATGCCGCCCTCGCCACGGAGTAGGGCGTAGGTCTCGAGCAGGCCTTGGGAAAGGTGGCTCATGACTTCGGGTGGATACGCGACGGTTTCCCAGAGCGTGTCCTTGCCGCGCTCAAGCAAAGGCATCGCCGCGGTGAAATCGCGGAGCTCGGCGTACGTGACCGGCAGGGGGACTTCGCGGCCTTCACGCGAGAGGTACGCACGCAGCTCGGCTCCGATCGGATAGGCCGGCTTGCGGTTGGTCCGCTTGAATTCGGCTTCAGATCCGGCGGAGTCCATCGTCAGTCGAGATTAGGCCGATCGCGCGTCTCTTCCACAATCATCTGCAGTGGCTGTCCTGGATGGCACTCGGCACGATAGGCCATGAAGCCGCGGCGGTGTTCGTCGTAGACCGGCCAGAGCAGGGTGCGGTCAGTCTCCGGGATCGCGGTGCGGGCCAGATCTTCGCGGGTGAAGAAACCAAACTTTCCTTCGTCGATCGTCTGCGGGAGGCCCTGCAGCGGCTTGCGGCAATCAAAGAGGAACATCAGCCAGTGCGACTGGCCTTCGTAGCCTTTCTCGGAGATCATCCCGAAGAGATGGAGGTCGTTGGTCGTCACCTTTGTGCCCGTCTCTTCTTCGGTTTCGCGTACAGCGCATTCGAAAGGGGATTCGCCCGTGGCCATCTCGAGTTTGCCACCGATGGGGCTCCAGCAGCCGATGTTGGGGGCCTTGGTGCGCTGGATAAGCAGGAGCCGTCCGGCCTCGTCATGCATGAAGACGAGGACGCTGATCTTGAAGGGAAGGGGGGCACCGGCGGACATGGACTCCACCTTGCGGGTGGGCTTCAATGGCACAACCCCGGAGTGCTCTTTAGCCGGCCAAGATGGTGTCGATCCGCTTCAGTTCCTCGGAGGCGAACGGAGCGGAATGGGCGGCGGCCACGCACTGTTCGAGCTGGGCCACCTTGCTCGCGCCGATGATTGCCGTGGTCACGCGCTTGTCGCGGAGCACCCAGGCTAAAGCCATCGAGGCGAGGGGCTGGCCGCGTTCTTCGGCGACCGTGGCGAGACCGCGGACTTTTTCCATGCGGATGGCGTCGACCTGTTCGGGGCGCAGGAAGCCGTGAACCTTTCCGGCCCGAGCGTCCGCCGGGATGCCTTTAAGGTATCGGTCGGTCAGCATCCCTTGGGCGAGCGGAGAGAAGACCGCACAGCCGATGCCTTCCTTCTCGACCGTATCGAGGAGGCCCGCTTCCGGGGTGCGCTCGAACATACTGTATTTAGGTTGGTGCACCACGCAGGGCGTGCCGAGGTCGCGGAGGATGGCGCAAGCCCGGGCGGTGTCGGCTGGGTTATAGTTAGAGATCGCGGCGTAAAGGGCCTTACCTGAGCGGACGGCGTGGGCGAGCGCGCCCATCGTTTCCTCCATCGGGGTGTTCGGGTCCCGGCGATGGCTATAGAAGATGTCGACGTAGGGGAGCCCCATTCGCTTCAGCGACTGGTCCAGGGAGGCCAGGAGGTATTTGCGGGACCCGAAGTCGCCATGGGGACCTGGCCACATGGTGTAGCCCGCCTTGGTCGAGATGATCAGCTCGTCGCGATAGGCGGCGAGGTCTTCGCGGAGGATGCGGCCGAAGGTTTCTTCCGCGGAGCCGGGGAGGGGGCCGTAGTTGTTCGCGAGGTCGAAGTGCGTGACGCCGAGGTCGAAGGCCCGCAGGGCGATGGAGCGGGCGTTGGCGAAGTCATCGACGCTCCCGAAGTTATGCCAGAGGCCCAGCGAGACCCTGGGCAGGTGGAGGCCGGACTTACCGCAACGCGCTTGGAACGATGGGTGGGCGTAGCGAGCGGGGTCGGCTAGGTGCATGGATATAATCAAGCGGGCATGCGTCTTTTTAGCCAGCGGTAAAAAACGGAGCACGACCCGCCGCGCTGACCAATTTTTCGCAACTTGCTCACAATCGAAAACACCGCCCGTCGACTTTCAGCAGGCGTGACGAATTCGTGACACGTTTTCCGCTGCGCCGACGCGAAAAAACACTTTGGCACGGCCGATGCTCAATCGGTGTCGCACCCAAGCACCAACCACAAACACCACCATGAAGACCCACACCAAACTCGCAGTAGCCTTCCTCGCCGCTGCTTCCTCGATCGCCGCCCAGGCCGCCGACGCTCCCGCTCCCGCGGTGACCTTCGATGGTTATGCGGTCGTCACCGGTTCCTCCGTCAACGCCACGCCCAGCACCAGCACACTTGACCTGTCTGCCGCTAAGTTCGGCGCGACCGGAAAGTTTGGCAAGGTCACTGGCTACGCCAGCCTCTACTATGATGGTACCAAGACCGACTTGCTCGACGCCTACGCCACCGTGGACGCTGGCAGCGGTCTCTCCATCACCGTGGGCAAGTTCCTCTCTTACATGGGCTACGAAGCCTTCGACGTGCCGAACATGGCTCAGATCTCCTACGCGCAGGCCATCAATACGATTCCGGCCTACCATACCGGCATCAAGTTTGACTACGCCGCCGCCACCTACTCGACCGGCGTTGCCGTCGTGGACTCCCTCTTCGGTACGGGCACCATCTACAAGGGCGACGGCGACCTGAAGAAGCCCGGCCTCGAAGCCTACTACTCTTACAAGGGCATCAAGGACACCACCATCTGGTTCGGCGCCGCTGACGAAGTCGAGACCAAGACCGCCTTCTACGACCTCTGGGTCTCCTACGCCCTGAACAAGACCGACACCCTGGGTGCCGAAGTCGTCAAGGTCGAGAGCGCCGATGTCTACTGGCTCGTCGCCTACACCAAGGGCCTGACCGACAAGTGGTCCCTCACCTCTCGCGTCAGTGGCGATTCTCCCGCCTCTGGGGCCTCTAACACGAAGTACACCCTGTCTCCGAGCTACACGATCAATGACCACTTCATCGCCCGCGCCGAAGTGTCGTACATCCCGTCGTACGGAGCCACGAAGTCTTCGACGTACTTCGCAGCGCAGACCATCTTTAAGTTCTAATCGGAGGACTTAACCACCCAGCTTCCCACCATGTCACCCACGCGCATCACCAGTCTGTTCTCTGTCGGGGCTCTTGCCCTGGCCTCCCTCGTTTCGCCCGCCCGGGCGGAAGAAACCGTCAAGGTAGGTGTGCTCCACTCGCTGTCGGGAACGATGGCGATTTCGGAGACCTCCCTCCGCGACGTCCTGCTCTTCACCTTCGACGAGATCAACGCCAAGGGTGGCGTGCTCGGTAAGAAGATCGAGCCGGTCGTCGTGGACGGCGCCTCGAACTGGCCGCTCTTCGCCGAAAAGGCGAAGCAGCTGCTGGAACAGGACAAGGTCTCGGTGACCTTCGGTTGCTGGACCTCCGTGTCCCGCAAGTCCGTCCTTCCAGTCTATGAGAAGAATAACGGCCTCCTCTTCTACCCCGTCCAGTACGAAGGTGAAGAAGAATCCAAGAACGTCGCCTACACCGCCGAGGCCGTCAACCAGCAGGCCACGCCTGCGGTCGACTACCTCCTGGCGCAGGGCGTGAAGAAGTTCTACCTCCTGGGCTCCGACTACGTCTACCCGCAGACCACCAACCTGGTCCTGCTCGAGTACCTCCTGAGCAAG
>CANCHK010000115.1 GCA_947377865.1 Opitutia bacterium
TAGCGGTCGCCGATCGCCTTGAGCTTCTCCGGGTTGCGCTGGCAGATCGCGACGATCTCCGCGTTCGGGTGGGCCTGGTAGATCGGGATGAATTCGGCGCCGAAGCCGAGGCCGGCCAGCGCGATGCGAATCTTCGGAGTGCTCATGGGGGTGTGGTTTGATTCAGCCCAAACTCGCCCGCGGACGGAAGCCGATTTGCTAGGACGGAACCGACGGGGCCCGTTCGCAAACCTACCAAACAAGAAGGCCGCCCAGTGGGCGGCCTTCGGTGGGGAAGGGCGGGTCGCTTAGACCTGCTCTTCGATCTTCAGGGCGCGATAACCGCCGAGGCTCTTGAAGTAGAAGAGCAAGAGCAGGTAGATCGCGGCCATCGCGAGCGGGACGTAGGAGTCAGCCTTCAGCGTGGCGCGGTCACCGGCTTGGTTGGCGGCGACGATGGCCTTCTGGTCGGCCGTGGCGTTGGCTCCGGCCTTCTTGGCGGCTTCGACCTTATCACCCGCGACGGCGGTGGCCGGGGCGAGGAAGAGGAACTTCGTCTCCGAAGAAGCCTTGGAAGAGGCGTAGACGGCCGGGGCTTCCTTCTGGAGGGATTCGGCGGTAAAGCGGTCCTTGGCGTAGCCGAGGCCGGGGCCGCCGATCAGGCCGGCGGAGAGCATGCCGATGCCGCCCATGATGGACATCGCGACGGCGCCAGAGCGCGGGAAGCGGTCGCCGACGACGGCGAGCATCGTTGGCCAGAAGAACGTCTTGCCGAGGGCGTAGATACCAAGGGCGATGAGTGCCGCGGTCGTGGTGGTCATGCTGCTGGCGAGGGTGAGACCGCCAAAGGCGATGAGCGAGGCCGTGACCAGTAGGCCGATCGGCGAGAGGCCGATCTTCTTCTCGATGAACTCGGCGCAGAAGCGGAGCGAGAACATGATGAACGACGTGTAGAAGAAGAGCAGCTTACCTTCAGCCGGGGTGAAGAGGTTGCCCGTGATATTTTCGATCCAGGAATCCGTGCCGAGTTCGACCGCGCCGACGAGGGCGTGGGTGAGGAAGAGGACGAAGAGCAGGAGCGAGCCGAACGAGAAGCGCGTGATGACGCCGACGGCAATCAGGAGGATGCCGGCGAGGTAGAGGCCGAGATGGTTGATGTGGATGACCGGACCGAGGACGTTACCCAGGAAGATCGAGAGTAGGTAGCAGGCGACGAGCGAGCCCAGGATGCCGACGTCCTTGAACATCTCGGAGAAGGAGGCGCCCTTTTCGGCAGCTTCCGACTTCGGGAAGGTCTGGCCCATGAACATCACCGCGTAGGCGATGGTCGGGACGAGGTAGAAGCCGAGCTGAATCTTCCAGCTGAGGCCGAGGCCGGTGATGCCGAAGATGCCACCGCCGAGCAGGCCGGAGGCGACAACACCTACCATCATGCCGAGAGGCCAGGAGGCGTGCAGGATGTTGAGGTAGTGCGTGCGGTTCTGGGGGAAGATCGTGGCGACGAGCGGGTTGGCCACGGCTTCGAGGGTTCCGTTCGCGAAGGCGAAGATGAACATGCCCCAATAGAGGAAGTCGTAAGCGTTCTGCGGGGTGGAGGCACCGAAGGTGACGAAGGCCGAGAGGATGTGGCCGGCGAGGGCGACGGCGACGAGCTTGCCGTAGCCGATCTTGTCGACCAGGACGCCACCGATGATGATACCGAAGCAGAAGCCGGAGAAACCAGCGCCACCGATGGCGCCGAGCTGCCCGTCGGTGAAGCCGAAGGCAGTTTTCCAGTCGCCAAAGATGCCGCCACGGAGGGCGAAGCCGACGCCGGCCGCGAGGATAGCCATGAAGCCGGCCCAGAGTAGGCGCTTCGCATTAGGAACCGTAGTTTCGGTGCTCATAGTTTGAGGTAGGGAGGGGGTACGTATGTGAATAAAACTAATAACCTCCCCTCTGTCGAGTAGGCAAGTAGGGGGAAGACCCCTCCCTAGGCCTTGGGGTCAGGCCTTTAGGTGACGGCGGAACTCGGTCGGGCTGACCTTCATCGCCCGGCGGAACTGGCGGGAGAAATCGCTGGCATCGTAAAACCCCGTCTGATGGGCGATTTCCGAGGGGCGGAGGTCACTATGGCGGAGGAGGTCCGTGGCGGCGGCCACCCGCATGCGGACCAGGTAGCCGCGGGGGCTGACCTGGTAGGCCTTGTGGAATTTACGTTCAAACTGGCGGACCGACATCCCCGTGAGCTTGGCCAGCTTGGCGATGTTAAGGGCGGTCGTGAGGTTATCCTTGATGAACTCGGCGGCGGCTTCGACCTGCAGGAACGGCTCGAGGAGCGCCTTCGTGCCTTCGTAACTGCGGACCGTACCGCAGACCCCGCAGGCCCGGCCAGCCTCGTCGAAGAGCGGGACCTTCGTCGTCTCGTACCAGACATGTTCGCCGTCGGCGTTCGGGAAGAGCTCGATGATACGGGGGAGCGGCTGACCTGTCTGGCAGATCTGGAGATCCTTCTTTTTGAAGGCCGCGGCCAGTTCCGGCGGAAAGATATCCTCGTCGGATTTGCCGAGCAGGCTCGCCTCGTCGGGGAAGCCGCAGCGCTGGGCAAAGGCGAGGTTGGCCATCGTGAAGCGCCCCGCCAGGTCCTTGGCGAAGAACATCACCCCCGGGAGGTGGTCGAAGACGCTCCGCAGGCTTTCCGGACGGGTACCGCGCATCCAGTCCGAGCGGGTGTCTGGCGTTTTCATACCAAGTAGGCTAGGGGGCTTTTGGCAGGTTTCCACCCGATTTTAATAGGGTACAACGCCCATGTGGCCGTCCGCTGAACGGAAGGTCATTTGTCGCATTAAGCCTTGGTAGGTCAGCCTAATGCCCGGCCGTCCCTAGGCTAATTACCTCCCTCTTCCTGCAGGGAACTGCCTTTTCGTTTTGAGGTCTTCCCTATTACCCGCACCTCTACCTGCCACCGACCCACCATGACCTCCCTTAAGTCCTTCGCCCTCTGCTTCCTTGCCGCCGCCGCCGTGGCCGCCCCTGACGCCGACACCATGAAGCGCGGCCAAGCCGTCTATTCTCGCACCTGCATTGCTTGCCACCAGCCGACGGGCATGGGCATCCCTCCCGTCTTCCCGCCCCTCGCCGGCTCGGAGTGGATCGCCAAGAGCTCCTCGATTGCGGTTCGTAATATCACCAACGGCATGCAGGGCCCAGTCACCGTCAAGGGCATGACCTACAATAGTATGATGCCCCCGGTCGCTGGCCTCACCGACAAGGACATCGCCGACGTCGTGACCTACGTGAACAATTCCTTCGGTAACACCGGCCCGACCGTCACGGAAGCCGAAGTGACCGCCATCAAGAAGAAGTACGCCGATCGCAAGACCCCTTGGACTGCGGCCGAGTACGAGAAGGAAGCCAAGGAAGCTCCGGCCAAGAAGTAAGCCGGTCGCCTTCGGGCGGGGTGGCTTGACCAGCGGGGACCTCTGTCGCACTTTGGTGTCTCACCCTAGTACGCGCAGGCGTGCCTTCCCCATGTCGACCCCCCAACCCCATCCCGGCGCCCCCGCCCGCACCCGCGAGCAGGTGGCCGACCTGCATTTCATGGACGCGCGGTATAAGCTGCTCGACCTGGCCGCCTTCCTCGACCGCCTCGACCGCGC
>CANCHK010000116.1 GCA_947377865.1 Opitutia bacterium
AGCTCCAGTTCGTCGAACACCTCGCGCAGATAAGGGACCGCCTGGGCGCCTGGGCAGCTCTGGCGATACCAGTCCAACTCGTGGTCTTCGCGGCGGCTTTCGCGCTCAGAGCGTTGCTCACTCTCCCATTCATCGCGGGCCTCTTGGACCCGTTCTTCAAACTCCTTGTCGGACTCTTCCTCATCCTGCTCGAACTCCGAATCGTCGAACTCTTCGGCGTCCTCGTCCTCGAAGTCCGGCACCTCGTCGTAGATCGTGCCGTTGAGGCAAAGCTCGAAGTGATCGCTCGCCCAGAAGGCGCGAAGCTGGTCGCCTTCGTCGCTGACCTTCTCGCCCGGGAGGGCCGGCAGCAGCTTGCCACCTGAAGCTGCCTTCGTCTCGTCGACCAGCTTGAACCAGTCAGCGGTGAATAGGGAGATGCCGCCCAGGGTGAGAGATTTCAGGAACTCGCGTCGGTCGTAACTCATAGTAGCATAAATTTACCCAAGAGAAACAGGCCGTCCACCGACCGACTTGTCATAGTCTGACATAGCTCAGTCGTCTCCGTCCTGGGCCCGGATGACCGCCGACTGCCCATCTAAGCACAAGTCGACCCCTTGCTTGCAGCGGAGAAACTCCGCCTCAAGCGGAAGGCCGGCGAGCTTCGTGCCTTGCGCGCTGGCTCCGAAGTCGGCGCCATGGGGTCCTCGCGGACTATAATTTGCCGACGGGAATCGCGTACGCATCGCGGCGAGGAACGCCTGCATGACTCCGTGAGTCACCTCCAGGTACGGATTCTCCGTGCCGGATGAGAGCGTGAATTCCGTCGGGGAGTCTTCCGTCTGAACCTCCAGCTGATACAAGCGGTTGTTCGTGATGAAACTCAACCGCACGCCGCCGCCCTCATCCGCAGAGCGCATGAGCTGCGTAGGATAGAGCTTCACGACCAAGTCTGTTAACTCTTCCGAAAGATCTGCAGCCATGTCAGTCCTTGCGCGGGCGGGTGACGTAGAGTCCGAGGACCCCAAGCCCGATGGCCATCAGGCCGGCCCCGGTCAGGTTCTCCCCGCCTTTGTGTAGGCCCAGCACGAAGCAGACGCCCGTGATGATCCAGCCATAACAGAGGAACCGGGCGCACCCGGCGGGAATCGGAATCATCGCCTTATTTCTTGATCAGCCAGACGATCCAGCCCCAGAAAAGCCCGGAGAGAGGCGCCGTGATCAGGCCGCCGCCGACCGCATAGGCCAGGCCGGCTTCTCCGCTGCTCAGAAAGCCCATGACGCAGACGATAAGATAGATGACCCAGGTGGCTTTCCACCAGCAGGCCCAGTAGGTGACTTTCGAAGTGTTTTCCATGCCCCCACCCTAGGCGGAGCTCCACCCCAGTACAATATGTTTCTAATAGAATGTTTACATCGGGTGAATGAAGCCCCGGGGCTCGGGGCTCAGCCGCCGGGTGTCTGGTTCGGGTTATCGGCCCCAGGTACAGTTTCTGGGCATATCCCGTATCCGCAGCTCCCTCTGCCTTGGGTAGGGACGCGTCGCCGACGCGTCCGCTCCTCGACCCTGCTTCGCCGCCATTAGACACGCCTGATATCATGGAAGGAACACGCCCGACATGATGATGCATTACTTCCTCTACCAAGATTACGAGTTCCAGGACCTGCCGGCGGAGCAGTCTTTGCCGGAGTTACGTACCCGCAAGGCCTCCGTGCAAGAGCAGGAATGGCTGACGCTACAAGGCCACCCGATCTTGGAAGCCATCCGAACCCTTGAGACCGAGTACCAGAAGTACCCCAAGGATCTTAACTTCCTGAACCCGCTTCGACGCCTCCAACTCGTCGCCTACGGCGCACACCCGCTCCTGGGAGCCAGGGCGACGCACCGCCTTTCCGGTTACATTAGGGCATCTCATCACGCCGAAGAAGAATTCAATGCCATGACCCTGGCCTCGGACACCTTCGCCCAATACGCCTTCGCCCTCGGTCTGGCTGCCGACTGTGCCGACTACGCGGCCGACTGCGCCCAGCTCGCCGCCAAGCCCGACGAAGTGATCTCCGCCTGGCGCGACCGCGCCGCCCAGCTACGCGAGCATTTTGCATCGAGGCAGGGACGCGTCGGCGCACGCGACATAGAGGCATCCCGAATCCCCTAATTGGGCAACACGTCTTCATAACGGTCGACTTCGGTGAGCTCGGAAATATCTTCCTGAAAGCCCACACCCCTGATGATGAAAGTCTCCTCTTTACTCTGTTTCGCCACGCTTTTCGTTCTTGGGGCGAATAGAATGAATGCGGCTCCAACGGTCAGCACGGAGGTCGCCGGCGTCGTCAAGGGAGTCGAACATGTATTCCTCTTCGAGCCTTTGAAGCCCGATGGCTCCAAGCTGCTTCCCGATACCTGCTTCTTTTCCGGGGAATCCAAAAAGTCCCTCAAGCTATCCGGCGCCGCCAAGGCCGACGACCCCGGACAGCTGAACGGAGGCAACACCTACGATGTCATCGAAGGGCTGGAAGATCCCGACCAGCGGGTCGTCTGGCCCATGCTGCTCAAGACCCCCGGAGCCATCACCGGCAAGGTCATCGCCCGTGGCGCCGGGCGCCTGATCGTAAAGCTCGGCTCGCAGCAGACGACGGTGAACATCTCCTCCAACGCGGCCTCTTTCACGATTCAAAATTCGGGCATCGGTCAGACCGAGCTTTCCGTCTCGCCGGAAACCTTCCGGGGCTCGCTCGAACGTATCGAGCTCAGTGGCCCTGGCTTGCGAGATGGTCGCTTGCTCCGCGCACGCTGGCGGCCAGCCGCGATCCATGCTGGCTTCACCGCCTCTACGCTCGGCAAAGAAAACAGCCGCCTTTGGGTCATGGAGGTACGCCCAGTGCCCAGCGAAAAGAGTTTTTATAGCCCGATCACGACGCCCTTCGGCTACTTCGGCTCGACGTTCAACCCCGACGGCACCTGCGGTGGGATCAATTTTTCGATGTGGTCCTATGCGAGAGGAAAAGCCGAACCGCCCATCGCTCAGCTCTCGCATCTGCTGGCCGTAGGCAGCCCTCAGGCGACATTCGGCGGCTTCGGACACGAAGGGACCGGCGTCAAACCACGCGACTGGAATCCCTACGAGGGAAGAAAGGTGGCGAGCGCCGCGCTCGCCTTACGCATCGATCCCGGAGTGCCGTACGATACCTACACCGGCTATTTTTACGACGAGCCCAGCCAGTCTTGGCGACTCTATGCCAGCGGCCGAAAATGGTCGGGCAAAGGCAGTAAAGAAAACCTCCTCCCGGGCT
>CANCHK010000117.1 GCA_947377865.1 Opitutia bacterium
CTACCCCCACCCCTACCCCTAATCAGAATCCCTCCTTCATCTTTCATCCCTTATCTGCATCTATCATCTTTCGTTCCCATGCCCTCCCACCCCCGCATCGCCGTCCTCGGCGGAGGAGCCGCTGGCTTCTTCGCAGCGATCACGTGCGCGGAGGCACTCGGTAAATCCGGCGCGGTCACGCTCTTCGAAGCGACCCCGCATCTCCTGGCGAAAGTCCGTATCTCCGGCGGCGGCCGCTGCAACGTCACGCACTCCTGCTTCGAGCCGGCCGAGCTGGTGAAGAAATACCCGCGCGGCGGGCGTGAGCTCCTCGGCGCCTTCCACCGCTTCCAGCCCCGCGACACGATCGAATGGTTCGCTGGGCGCGGCGTGGCCACGAAGACCGAGGAAGATGGACGCATGTTCCCGGTCACTGATGACTCCGCGACGATCGTTGACTGCCTCATGTCCGCCGCCGCCCGCGCTGACGTGAACATCCGCCTCTCCACCGCCGTCCGTTCGATCATCAAGGAGGCTGATACGTTCCGCCTCACCCTCGGCACTGGGTCAATCGAAGAGTTCGACCGCGTCATCATCGCCACCGGCGGTAATAAATCCTCGGGCGGCCTGGCCATCGCGGAATCCTTCGGCCACTCGATCGTCCCGCCGGTCCCGTCGCTCTTCACCTTCCACATCACCGACCCCCGCCTGGCCGAACTCGCGGGTATTTCGGTCGAGAACGCGGTCGTCACCGCGCCCGGCACGAAGCTCAAGACCGACGGCCCCGTCCTCATCACCCATGCTGGCCTCAGCGGTCCGGGCATCCTCAAGCTCTCCGCGTGGGGCGCCCGTGACTTCGCGGAGCAGCACTACGCCTTCCCGATCGCCCTCAATTGGGTCCCACCCCATACCCGCGACACCCTGATCAAGGCCCTCTCGGTCGTCCGCGAACAGAACGCCCGCAAGCAGGTCACGACATTCAGCCCGGTCGCCATGCCCCAACGCCTCTGGGAACGCTTCGTGATCGCCGCCGGCATCCCCACCACCACCCCCTGGGCGCATGTCAGCAACCCATCACTGCAAGCCCTCGCCACCCAGCTCACCGCCGCGGAGTTCCGGGTCGACGGCAAGAGCATGTTCAAGGACGAGTTCGTCACCTGCGGCGGCGTGAAACTTTCGGAGGTCGACTTCAAGACGATGGAAAGCCGGAAAATCCCGGGGCTGCACTTCGCCGGCGAAGTCCTCGACATCGATGGCGTCACCGGCGGCTTCAATTTCCAGAACGCTTGGACCACAGGATATCTCGCTGGGGTCGCTTGCGCGGGCTGACCCACTGATGACTGAATCGATGGCAGAGGACTGCATCGATGACTGAATAGAAAATCCCGCCACCAGCCACCCGGGACCGCCACCCGGCACCCGAAACGGTGTCATCTCCCCGTGTCCACATGTCACCTTGCCCACGTGTCCCCTCGTGCGACTTCGTCGCACGCTCATTCCGAATTCAAATGCAGCTTCGAAGAATACCCGTGCTCGCCGAGGTCACGGCTCGACACGAGAAGCTTGACCTTGGGCGCACGGCCGACGCCGCGACTTTCGATATTTCCGGCTCCGAGCTTTAATTCCTTCCGCTCGAGACGCTCCTGGCTCACCGGTTTTTCACCGGTGCGGGCTGGCGCCACCTCGATCAGCGCCAGCACCGTGATCAATACTATCTTCAGCACCGGGACCAGTGATGAGTAGTTCATGGTTGTGAATGTATCCTTTCGACAGGCCTCCGCACCCCTTTGTTCGCGACTAGGCTAAACAGCCTATCATCAGCGCGGCTGATGCCAAGAGGCCGAGTCATAAGAATATTAAACCGAGATGCCTCTCATGCCCAGGTGTCGGGTGACAGCCACGGTGGTCAGCCTTTCGGGATCCAGCCGTTCAGCCATCGGCCGCCGGAACCCGGGAGCCAGCCCCCGATGCCCGGATAGCTGGCTCCTGAGCCACCGACTCCCGCGCCCGTCACCCGTCACCATGGATTTTTGGACGGCACAAAAAAACCCGCCACTCTCGTGGCAGGTCGATTGGTCCCGGTTACCCGGCACCAGAAGAGAAAGCCGATTAGGCGTTCTTCTTCTTCTTCTTTTCCTTCTTAGGCTCGTCGCCCTTAGGGGCTTCGGCGGCGCCAGCGGCGACGGAGAGGGCCTTGGCCTTGTCATGGACAGAGGCTTCGACCTTCACGGCCTTACCGACGAGGTCCTTGAGACCTTCGGCACCCTTGGTTTCAGGGGTGACGGCGATGGTGCTGTCCTTACCCTTGACGGTAACGACGAGCTCCTTCTTTTCGGAGTCGAAGGACTTGAGGGTGCCTTCGGAGGTGGCGGTCTTGCCGCAACCAGCCTGAGCGGCGGCAGCGAGAGCAAGAACGGTGAGGATGCTGAGGATGTTCTTCATAGTATTACGGGGAGAGAACACCAATACCCTGCAAAAGTTACAGAAGGCAAACCACAATCTAGGTTGAATACCCCTGCCCCAGTCTCATCTTGGAAGCATGCCCCGGCGCCTAAACCTGTCTAAAAGCCTGTTTCTCGTCCTTTTCGGGCTTATTTCGGCCCCACTCCTGGCGCATTCGATCCCGGAAATCCCCGTCCGAGCTGAATTTAAATCAGGCGGAGAGATGGAATTATCCATCGAAATCGACCCCCGCGACTGGGAGCCCAGCCCGGCCGAAGCCCCTTCATTGGAGTTCAAGACGTTCATGCTCACCCCCCAGGCAAAGAAGGATGCGATGATCGCCCGGACCAAGCAGTTCATCACCGACTCAATCGAATTCACCTTCGAACCCCTCGGCAACATCCAGCCCGACTTCACCTGGGACTTCGTCGCCGAGACCGGCAAACCCCTCCTCGCGATGACCGACGCGGTCGTGTCCCGCGGCAAGTGGAAGACCACCGTCCCCGCCGGCATCACGGGCTGGAAGATTCGCTCCAAGACAGGCCACAAGGTCTCGGTGGTATTCATCAACTCCGTCGACGGCAAGGAAAGCGAACGCGTTGCGGTCCTCTTCCCCGGCGAAGCCAGCTTCACGTTCGACCTGACGGGCCTCTCCGCCGCTCAGCCGGTCGCCTCGACGACCGCCCGCGCCGACAGCCATGGCGCTTGGGAAAC
>CANCHK010000118.1 GCA_947377865.1 Opitutia bacterium
AAGGATAGGGGCAGGGGTAGAAATGAAGGAAATAGCCGCAATTTGCCTCTTTTCTAAAATAACCTAGCCCTAGCCCTCTCCCTGGCCCTAGCCCTTCTTAGGCCCTTTTGACGGCGATCAGGAACTCTTTATTCCCATCCCGGCCTTCAATCGGGGAGGGAATCACGCCGAGCACCTGAGCGCCGGGAAGCGACTGAATAGAGGCAGTCAGGCCATCGACCACGCGGGCATGGATGACCGGGTCCTTGATGATTCCCTGCGCCTTGTCGGCCTCAGCCCGCGTCGCCTCGAACTGCGGCTTGATGAGCGCAATCAAATGCCCGCCCTTCCCCGTCCGCTCCCAGGCGGCCGGCAGCACCAGCCTCAAAGAGATGAATGAGAGATCCATGACCACTATGCCGTAGGCCCGGTGCGGTAGCTCGACCGTGTTGATTTCCCGCGCGTTGAACTTCTCGAGGTTCTTAATGCGCGGGTCATTGCGGAGCTTCGAATGGAGTTGAGCCGTGCCGACGTCGACGCACGTCATGCTGACGACGCCACGCTGCAGCAGACAATCGGTGAATCCACCGGTCGACGCGCCGACGTCGAGCCCGTGGAGGCCTTCGACGGGGATCTTAAAATGGTCGAGCGCACCTTCGAGCTTCTCGCCACCGCGCGAGACGAAGCGCGGAGGCTGATCGACGATGAGCACCGTATCTTCAGGGAAAGACTGCGAGGGCTTGTTAACGACGGCGTCAGGGCCGGAGCGGACCTTGCCGGCGAGGATGAGCGCTTGGGCAACCGAACGGGACGGGGCGAGCGAAAGCTTCAGCAGCAATTCGTCCGCACGCATCCTGCCGGGCTTCGCGGCCATCGGTCAGTCGAGGAAGCCCGTGAGGGGCGAGGTCGGTTCGGCCTTATCGGAACCGATGCCCAGGCCGGCCTCACGGGCGGCGCGGCCGGCTTCGACCGCGAGGCGGAAGGCGCGGGCCATTGCGATAGGATCGCCCGAGGAAGCGATCGCGGTGTTCACCAAGACGGCATCCGCGCCCATCTCGAGGGCTTCGGCGGCGTGCGAAGGCGCGCCCAGTCCGGCGTCGACGATGACTGGCACGCGGGCCTGTTCGATGATGATGCGCAGGAAGTCGCGCGACAGTAGTCCGCGATTGGAGCCAATCGGTGCGCCGAGTGGCATGACCGCGGCAGCGCCGACTTCTTCAAGGCGCTTCGCGAGGACCGGGTCCGCGTGGATGTAAGGGAGTACCGTAAAGCCCTTCTTCACCAGTTCGCGACAGGCCTCAAGGGTCTCGATCGGATCAGGCATCAGATACTTCGGGTCCGGGTGGATTTCGAGTTTCAGCCAGGAAGTGCCGAGGGCTTCGCGGGCGAGTTCGGCGGCGAAGATCGCCTCCTTGGCCGTGCGCACGCCGGACGTGTTCGGCAAGATGAGGTGCTTCTTCGGATCGAGCGCCGACAGGATGCCGTCATCCTGGGCGCCGAAGCGCACGCGTTTGATGGCCATCGTCACCACCTCGGCGCCGCAGGCATCGAGCACGGCGCGAAGCTGCGCGGCGGAAGCGTACTTGCCCGTGCCCGTGAAGAGGCGCGAGGCGAAGGTACGGTCGGCGATACGGAGCGAGGACATCGTTGCTTGCACAATCCGAACGGAGGCGGACTTGTCCAGCCCTCGCCTCCGAAACCTAGGTGGACACCGCTTCGACCAACGATTTCGCGGCCGAAACGGGGTCGGTCGCCAAGGCAATGGCGGAGCTGACCGCGATGCCATGGGCGCCAAGCGCTCGCAACGCCGGCCAGTCCGCGGCGGTCACGCCACCGATCGCGTAGCACGGGAGCGGCGCAGCGGAGGCGATGAGGGCAGCAAGAGATTCCGCGGTGTGGATCGCGGCGAGCTTCTGCTTGCTGGCGGTGTGACGGAAAGGGCCGACGCCGGCGTAGTCGACGCGCACGCCGGCGAAGCGGGCGACATGCGCGGGCTCATTGAGCGTCACGCCCACGAGGGCGAAGTCGCCGAGCAAGGCGCGGGCGGCGGCGGGCGAAGCGTCGTCACCACCGAGATGCACGCCATCGGCTTCGGCGCGAAGCGCCACCTGCGGAGAGTCGTTGACGATGAACGTCGCACCGTAGTCGCGGCAGAGTTCGGCGATTGCAGCGGCTTCGGCGACCCAGACATCCTCGGAGAGATGCTTCGCGCGGAGCTGGATCCAGCGCACGCCGCCTTCGAGGGCCACGAGGGCCTGCGCCCGATGCGTGAGCGGCGAAGCGTCGAGCGTCAGGAACTGCAGGCGCGGGAACACGGCCTAGTACTTGCGCTTCAGTTTGCGCGCTTCCTTGCCATACCAGGCGCGCTCGAGGTCAAGGAATGCGCGGACGGGGTCGGGCTGCTTCCAGACCGAGCCGATGAAAGCGATACCATCGAAGCCCATCTCGCGGGCCTGCCCAGCGTTCTTCGGGGTGATGCCGCCGAGCGCGTGCACCGGGGCGCCGCCTTCGGCCTTCCAGCGCTGGAGGATGACCTCGTATTCGCGGAGCGTGCGGCGAGGACGATGGTCCTTCTTCGAGACGGACTCGAAGATCGGCGTCAGAAAGACATAACCGCAGGCCTTATCGGTCGAGCGGAGCTCCTCGTAATCATGACACTTGGCACTGACCGGGGCGTGCTTGGGCCAGCGACGCGGGATGCGTTCGCCGGGGTGCATCTGGAAACCGCCGAGCTTGTTAGCTTCGACCAATTCCGGCTCTTCGCCGAGGACGATGCGGGGCCAGAAGGCTTCAGGTACCGCGCGGAGGAACTGCTCGTAGTGGCGGCGATTCCAATCCTTGCGGACCTGGACGTGCAGGCGGCCGAGGCCGGCGTCGAAGAGGCGGCGAATCTGCTTGGTATCCCAACTTCCATCGTTGGGCGTGAACAGGACGAGGTTCTCCGGGGCCGTGGCTTCCGGCTCGCTGACAAAGAGTCCTTTGATGAATTTGAACATGAGAGGGGGTTCAGCCGCCTTGCGCGGCGCGGATCACGAGGATGCGGGCACCGTCGGCGAGGGCGTGGGCGGACCAGCGGGAACGGGGG
>CANCHK010000119.1 GCA_947377865.1 Opitutia bacterium
TCGGTCAGGCGGTTAAGCCGGTTGCCGGAGAGCCTCCGCCTTCGCCGCCACCGGCCGAATGCCGGTGAACGCTCTGGACTAGTCCAAGGAGCAGGAAACAGCTGAGAACGAAAGACCCTCCGTAGCTAAGGAAAGGAAGGGGGACCCCAGTGACGGGCATCAGGTTAATATTCATGCCGATATTGACCACGACGTGCGTGCCGAGCACGACCGCTGCGCCAATCGCGAGCAAAGAACCAAAACGGTCCGCCGCCCGGGCCGCCGTTCGCACGACGCGCCAGAACAACAGGACAAATGCGCCTATCACCAAGAGTCCGCCGGTGAAGCCGATCTCCTCGGCCATCCCGGAAAAAAGGAAATCGTTATGGGCGGCGGCCTCCGGCAGGTAACCGAAGCGGGCCTGCGTGCCATTGCCAATGCCTTGTCCGCGGAAACCGCCGCGGCCGACTGCGATGACGGCCTGGTTGACGTTCCAAGTGACGCCGAGGCCCTTGGGGTCGATCACCTCAGGGGCGACGAACGACATGATGCGCTCGCGCTGATAATCCTTAAGCAAGAAGAACCAAGCCTCGGCTTCATGCTCCCCGCGGACCGCACGGACCGGATCCTTGGCGTCGGGATTAGCCTTGGCATACTGGGCGACCTTAGCCGCATATTCGCGCATATCCAAAGCGACGACCCCCACCAGCAAGAAGGCGGCCGCACCGACCACCAGAAAGAACCTGAAGGTCAGGCCGGCGACGAAAAGCAGGATGAATGAGAGCGGCAGGTAGATGAGGGCAGAACCTAGGTCTGGCTGCACAAAAATCAAGACAAACGGGACCGCCGCGGCCCCTAAGCACAAGAAGACCGTCCGCCATGTCGCCCTGAATGAGCCGATCGGAGATCTAGCCAGCATAGCGGCGAGGAAGATGAGTACGCCCATCTTCGCGAACTCGGACGGCTGAATCGAAAACGGGCCGAAGTCCATCCACCGCCGCGCCCCGTTGATACTCCGGATAAACGAGCCGAGGTCGCGGTGCAGGATAGCGCACAGCGAGACCGGCAGGAGAATCGCCACGCATATCAGGTAGATTCTGCGGGAGTACCTCTGGATCTGTCTGTAATCCAAGGCCGAGACCGCCCAATACGCCAGCCAACCGATGAGCACGAAGATGATTTGGGAACGGTAGAAGGTGGACTCGCGGGCACTTCCGGCCGATTGGATCGCCACGATTCCGAGGCCGCTCAGGAAGAGGATGATGACCACTTGGGTCCAGTCCGTCCGCCAGGCGAAATTAGCGAAATTATCCCACCAGACCGCGGCCGGAGACCGCTCATCGTCAAGGTGTTGGGACATGCCGGAGGCAACCTCGATTAACCCCCGGAGGCAAGGCGAACCTCCCGAAAGGGCTTGCGGAAGGGGCTTCGCCCGCAAGGGTATCCCCCCCGGACCTCCGGTTTTCGCGACGAACATGCCTGTGGCAGCCGACCAAAGCATCCTCGCCGCCGTGGCGTTCTCCTCGGGTGCCATCGTGGCCTATGCGGTCGCCAAGTGGCGGGAAAACACTCTGGGCGCCATACGAGACGCCCGCCTGCGCTCCGAAGTCGAACTCGCCCGCCGCGAAGCCACCGTCGAGGCCGCCGAACTGCACGCCCAAGCTGAAATCGAGAAAAGCGATGCGACCAGACTGAAGGCTGCCGCCGAAGCCGATGCGCTGGCCGCCGGCGAACTCTCCCGCGAGAACGCTCGACAACGCGAACACCTTCTCCGCGAACTACAGCGCCTCGCCAAGGTCACCCCCGAAGAGGCACGCGAACTGCTTCTCGACCATCTGCGCGAAGAGTACGGCGAAGAGGCCCAGCACCTCCGCCGCGGCCTACTCGATCAGGTCGAACAGGACATCGATGACGAAGCACGTCGCACCCTACTCTCGGCGATGCAACGCCTAACGACGTCCACGACCCAGGATGCGACGGCCATCTCGGTCTCGCTCCCCAACGAGGACATGAAGGGCCGCCTCATCGGCCGCGAAGGCCGCAACATCCGCACATTCGAACAGTCGACCGGCGCAACGCTACTCATCGACGAAACCCCTGGTTTAGCTATGGTTTCCTGCTTCGACCCGGTCCGACGCGAGATTGCGCGCATCGCGCTCGAACGTATCGTCAAGGATGGCCGCATTTCGCCAGGCCTCATCGAGGACAGCGTCCGCATCGCGTCCGACGAAGTGGTGAAACACGCCCGCCGCCTTGGCCGCGACGCCATCCGAGACCTCGGGCTTCCGCCGATGGACGCGTCGGTCGAGGAACTCCTGGGCCGACTGCACTTCCGTCTCTCCGCCAATCAGAATACGCTCTCCCACTCTATTGAGGTTGCGCAACTCTGTGCGATGCTCGCCGCGGAGATTGGCATCGACCCGATTCCGGCCAAACGCGCCGGCCTCCTGCATGACCTCGGCAAGGCCATCGAAGCCGAAGCCGGCAGCAGCCACGCTCTCGCCGGCGCCGCCCTACTCCGCCGCCTCGGCGAAGACGCCCGCGTAGTCAACGCGGTCGCCGCCCACCACCGCGAGGTCGAAGCCGAAAGCCTCTACGCGCCCTTGGTGATGATCGCCGACGCCGCCTCAGGCTCTCGGCCAGGCGCCCGCTCCTCCACCCTTGAATCCTACGCCCAGCGCGTCCGTGGTCTGGAAGAAGTCGCCCTCTCTTTTGATGGCGTCAAGGAGGCCTACGCCTTCCAGTCGGGCCGCGAACTCCGGGTCATCGTAGACCCGGGCAAGGTGGACGACTTCGGCGCCACTGAGCTCGCCCGCCGCCTCCGACTTAAGGTGGAAGAAACGCTTTCCTATCAAGGAACGGTCAAAATTGTGCTGATTCGTGAACAAAGGTTCACTGAAGAGGCCCGCTGAGGGACTTTCTTGTTGTTAAGCGGGAGGGGATAATTATTCACATTCTTTCCGGGAGTCTCTCCCGGGTCATTTCGGCACCCCAAGGAGGTTCGTCCTCCGTCACCAAGGGTCCGACAAACCGCGTCGCCGCTCCACAACGGAACGGCCGCATCATCCGGTCGGCCACAACGAAG
>CANCHK010000120.1 GCA_947377865.1 Opitutia bacterium
TGCGCTTTCGTTCGCGCCTCCGAGCAGGCTGCCCAGGTAGGGCATGAGCTGCTTCTTACGGCTGACGATGCCCGGGAGGTCGAAGATGTCCGGCGGCCGCTTCTGCGGGTAGGTGATGGCCTGCACGACTTCGGCGTCGCCGCGGATCAAGAAGAGCGAGCTCTGGGTGTCGATGTCGGTCACGAGCAGGCAGGAGAAGTTGAGGCCGTTCTCCATGCGGTATTTCTCGAGGGATTCGAGGAGCGCGTCCTCGCACTTCCAGAAGTTGGTGAACCCGAGTTCCTCGACCTGCGAGACCGAGAAGCGGCGTTCGCCTTCCTTGTAGAGTTTGCAGTCGGCGCGCACCGCGGCGGCGGGGCTGAGGGTGGACAGCACCGAGCCGGCGTTGAAGATCATGTCGGCGAGCGAACGCGCGTCGGCGTCGGCCAGGCGGGAGAGCCACTGGAGTAGGTCGGAGTCGAGCGGCGTGGTGGTCGGGCTCTGCAGGAGCAGGGTGTCCGAGATGATACCGCACATCATCAGGCCGGCGATCTGCGGCGAGGGCTTCAGGTCGGCGGTACGGAACATGTCCGCGACAATCGAGCAGGTGGAGCCGAGCGGGCGGTTGATGAAGAGGATGGGCTGATGCGTCGGCGCGTTGCCGAGGCGGTGGTGGTCGACGACCTCGGTGATCTCGACTTCGGAGGCGCCGTCCACGGCCTGCGAGAGTTCGTTGTGGTCGACGAGCACGAGCTTGGCGCGCGGCGGGTTGATGATGTCAGTCTTGGTGAAAACGCCGAGCAGGTAGCCGTCTTCGTCGACGACGTTACAGATGAGGGCCGGGTTCTGGACGATGCGACGGCGGGCCACGGAGAGCTTTTCCTGTGGCTTGAAGGTGAAGGCGTCGCGCTGGACGAGGCCGCCGACCAGCGTGGCGGCACGCACTGCCCAGGCGGTCGTGGCGCTGTCGGTGTCGGCGTAGGCGACGGAGACCTTGGCGGCCTTGGCGCGCTCAAGGACGTCGGCCTTCATGCGGTGGCCGCCGGTGACGATGATGATGCGCACGCCCATCTCGATGGCGCGCAGGTGCACGTCGGAACGGTCGCCGACGACGATGACGCTCTTGTTGTTCGGGATGCCTTCCATGGTGGCGGACTTGCCGAAGGATTCGAGTTCCATGGCGGCGACGCGTACGTACATGTCGTCGACGGTCGTGGCGTCGTAGGCGATGACTTCGGTGCCGCCGATGGAGCGGATGATCGCGTTAATCGAGCTGGTGACCTTGCGCATCGACGTGGCGCGCTTGGGCTTCGGGATGAAGTAGTCGCCGAGGCTGAAGATGGAGACGTAGCCTTCGAGACGGCCGTCCTTGCCGACGACCGGCAGCGCGCGCACGTCATGCAGATCGAGGAGCTCGAGCGCGCGGGCGCACGTGTCGTCGACGCTGACCTTATAAGGGTCGCGGTGCATGATATCCTCGATGCGCGGGATGACGTCGCCGACGAATTCCGGGAGCGAAGCGCCAAAGCGGTTCAGAATCGCGTCGATGCGCGCGTTGGAGTTGCCGCAACGGGCGGGTTTGAAGCCGGACTGACCGGAGGCTTCCTTGAAGGCGGCGTAGGCGAGGGCGGAGCAGATCGAGTCGGAGTCGGGGTTCTTGTGGCCGATGATATACGTCGGTTGGGCGGAACGGGCCAAGGGAAGGGGAGGAGGGACGGACGACATGACGACGACGCGGGAGGCGTAGGGCACTTTTAAGGGCGGGATGCTGGGGAGGGAAGATTAATGGGGCGAAGGCGGGATGGCAGATGGCTTAGGTGACAGCGGATGGCGGTTGGCGGGTAGCGGTTGGGCAATGAACCTAATTGAACCTTTGTGAAACCGGTCGGCAGGCATCTCTCGGGTGACGGGTGACAGCCACGGGAGTCTGCCCTCCAGGTTTCGGCCGTTCGGGTTTCGGCTGCTGGCCTCCGGCTGCCGGCTGCTGATGGCCGGAATGCCGACCCCTGAATGGCTGATGCCCTGATGGCCGTCACCCGTCACCCGGAAGTTGCCTCGCTGTCTCTTCCCATCCGCCAACCGTTAACCGCAATCCGCACCCACCTCCTTCGCCTCCTTGCCTTTCCTGCCCCCACCCCTATCCCTACCCCTCTCCCTTCTCTTCACTCAAATGTCCTCCCTCTTCTCTCCTCTCAAGGTCGGTGCCCTCACGCTGCCTAACCGCGTCCTGATGGCTCCGCTGACCCGTTGCCGGGCCGAAGGCGCCAACGTCCCGACGGACCTGATGGCCGAATACTACGCCCAGCGCGCCAGTGCCGGCCTGATCATCGCTGAGGCCACCACGGTCTCGCCCCGCGGCCATGGCTACCCGAACACCCCGGGCATCTACACCGACGAGCAAGTCGCCGGTTGGAAGAAGGTTACCTCCGCCGTGCACGCCAAGGGCGGCCGCATCTTCCTGCAGCTCTGGCACGTCGGCCGCATCTCGCACCCGGCTTACCAGCCGAACGGCGAACTCCCGGTCGCCCCGTCCGCTATCAAGCCGAAGGGCCAGCTCTGGACCGGCACGGAGATGGCCGACTACGTCGTCCCCCGCGCCCTGCACATCGAAGAGATCCCCGGCATCGTCGCCGAATACGTCAAGGGCGCCCGCCTCGCCAAGGAAGCCGGCTTCGACGGCGTCGAGATCCATAACGCCAACGGCTACCTGCTCGACCAGTTCCTCCGTAGCGGCACCAACACGCGCACCGACGGCTACGGCAATTCCCTCGCCGCGCGCGCCCGCCTGACGCTCGAGGTCGTCAATGCGTGCATCTCCATCTGGGGCTCCGATCGCGTGGGTATCCGCCTTTCGCCCGGTGGCGTGTTCAATGACATGTCCGACGCCAACCCGACCGAGACATTCGGTTACCTTCTCCGCGAACTCTCCAAGCTCGAGCTCGCCTACGCGCACGTCACGCGCGTGACTGCCCAGGATATCGCGCACGGTGCGACCAGCGGCGTCGGCCCCAAGGAGCTCCGCAAGGATTTCAAGGGCGTGCTCATCACCGCCGGCGGCTTCGA
>CANCHK010000121.1 GCA_947377865.1 Opitutia bacterium
CGGGGTCAGGCCGTACCCTGACTATGCCTGAACCTAAAACTAAAGATTTCATGTCATTTTTGGTTCAGCTCCTAAAAGGTACGGCCTGACCCCGTGCTTAGGGCGTGCTGTTCTTGTCATCAAATCCGGACAAACACCTTACGCTTCCACAGCCACCAGCAGAAGGTCCAGAGGACGGCGAGGACGAGGAGGCTTTGGGCGAGGGGGCCGTAAGTGCCATCGAAGAGGCCGTTGCCGAGCCAGGTGCGGCCGATGGCGATGATCTAGCCTTTGGTGAGCTGATACGCGAGGTAGATGGCGATGGAGTTCATGCCGACGACGACAAGCGGGAAGGTCCACGCTTTGTGTCCTTTGATGTCGATGAACCAGTAGAAGAGGGCGAAGACCCAGAGGACGACGGCGCCGCTGTAAAAGGCCCATGAGGGGGTCCAGAGCTTCTTGATGACGGGACAAATGGTGGTGCCGGTGGCGAGCGCGAGGACGAGGCAGAGCGCCCCGGCCTTGAGCAGCCAGCTGAGCTTCTCGCCAGAGGTCTTGTCGGAGCGCAGGTTCTCGCCGGCCATGAGCCCGAGGATCATGGTGATGAGCGAGGGGACGAAGTTGAGGGTCTGGTAGCCACCCTTATCGAAGACGAAGGGGGTCTCCCGCGGGAAGAGGTTCAGGAACCACTGGTCGCAGGTGGCCGCAAAGTTGGCGTTCATGTTCCAGTGTGCCCAGAAGCCCGCGAGAGTCTGCGTCGGGTCGGTCACGCCGAGGGCTTTGTAATCCGTGGCGGGTCCGGCGATGGGCGTGAGCGCGAACGCCGCCCAGGTCGCGACGGCGATGACGCCGATGGTGCCGAGCTGGACCTTCCAGCCGCGTCCGACGAGCAGGGTGAGGAAGACGTAGCCGAGGCCGATCTGGGCGAGGACGTTGTGGAAGCCGAATACGGGCTGCTTGCCGGTGCCGGTGGTCAGGAAGACGCCGAGGGCGACGAGCACGAACGCCCGCCAGAGGGTGTGCAGGAAAAGCTTTCGCTGGTCCTGGCCTTCGGCGTTGCGACGCGACGAGGAGAACGCGAGCGCCATGCCGACCATGAACATGAACGAGGGCTGGATCATGTCCCACGCCCCGCCGCCAATCCACGCGGCATGCGAGGTGTTGTAGCGGAGCAGTTCCCAGAAAGCCGAATCCGGAAAAGCCTTCGCGATCTGCGTGATCCCGAAACCCGACGACGCCATGAACAACATCGTGAGCCCACGAAAGGCATCGAGTGAGACGAGGCGGTTGGGTAGGGTCGTGGAGCCAGAGGGGGTGCTCATGGCGGCGAGAATCGGCGGAAGGGGGGAGCTATGCAAGGGGACACGTGGGCACGGTGACAAGTGGACACGGGGAGATGGCAAAGAGCACCAGAGGCCAGGCCGCTCAAGGGGAGACCGGAAACCGGATAGGTTGCGTGGGCATTCGGTAGGGCGGGCTCTCCGAGCCAGCCGTTGAACCAGATGAGGTTCGGATTTCCTACGGCGAACGGACGGCTCGGAGAGCCGTCCCTACCTGCGGACACCCTTCAGGAACTCTCCTGGGGTTCGGATGGACAGGCCGTAGACAGACGAGCCGAGGAGGTCGTGGAAATCATCGCGGTCGAGGGTTAGGAGTACGTCTGACTTCAGGCTCAGCGCAGTGATGACAACGGGCCTATCCTTGACGGCCCGATAGATGAGCGGCCGGTCTAAGACTAGATGCGTCCCGACCACGGTCAGTCTAGGTTTGATGAGCCGGTGCCAGTCGACTGTGGCATTCGGGCTGAGCTTCGGAAGGTTATGCTCGGCTTCACGCAAGCAGTAAGCAGAGGTCAGCAGGGTCCATCTCTCGCGTCGTGCTGACGATATCAGCAGACGCGATGCGCCTGACGTAGAACCGGCTGCGGCCAGTAATACGCTCGAATCTAAGAACAGCCTCACTTCTTCCGGCGGAAGGCTTTGAGCTCTTTGGCGTCGGCCTCGTCGTTGAGTACCCACTGACGAATGGTCGCTTTAGGGATGTCGCGGATGGGCATGGCCACTGCCGACTGTAGGAAGAGTCCGCCGTCTCGTTCTTCGACGATGACGAGGGGTGACGCGACCTGATCGAGCTTCAGGCGACGGCGGAGTTCAGGCGGCAGGGTCAACGTGCCACGCTTGCTGATGGGCAGGGTGTAGGTCATGCCGTTATGCTGTATTGCCGTAATGCGGTATCAAGAGGGAAGAGACCCTAGGCGAAGGCGGAGCCTTCGAGGGGGGCACGGTGACAAGTGGGCAAGTGGGCACGGGGAAAGGCTCAGGGCTAGACTGGACAACCGGATAGGATGCTTGGGGCATTGGGTAGGGGCGCCACTGCGTGGCGTCCGTGGGCGGACGGACATCGGAAGGCCCAAGAATTCTGCCCGGCTTACTTGTCTTGCGCTGCGAACGGACGCGACGCAGTCGCGCCCCTACCCATTGCATCCCTTGTCAACGTGCTAACTGGTCAACCGGTCAACTTGTTGCTCCCCTTGTCCCCGTGTCACCTTGCCCACGTGTCCCCTCTCAAGGGCGCATGCCCTTGAGTGCCTTCAGCGCTCGATCTCTTCCTTCCGTGAGTCCAATCAGCGGCACGGGATAATCTTTACCGAGCTTGATGCCGGCTTCGGCGAGGACGTGCATGGGGGCTTCCCAGGGCTTGTGGATCCACTCGGCGGGGAGCTTGGCGAGCTCGGGCACCCAGCGGCGCACGTAGTCGCCATCGGGGTCGAACTTGAGTCCTTGGAGGACGGGATTGAAGACGCGGAAATACGGAGCGGCGTCGGCTCCACAGCCACCGGCCCACTGCCAACCCATGGTGTTCGCACCGAGGTCGGCGTCGACGAGCGTGTCCCAATACCACTTGGCGCCTTCGTTCCACGGTTGGAGGAGGTGCTTCACGAGCACGGAGGCGGCGATCATGCGCACGCGGTTATGCTGCCAGCCAGTCTGCCAGAGCTGACGCATCCCGGCGTCGACGATCGGGTAGCCGGTCCG
>CANCHK010000122.1 GCA_947377865.1 Opitutia bacterium
CGAGCGCATCGCTTCCTGCCAACGCTGGATCGGTAACGATGATTGCATCATCAGCACCCATGGAAAGTGCTTTGCGGACTGCTTCAGTTGCACGTTCTGGCCCCATACAGATCAGCGTGATTGAGTGCCCGCTTCCTTCGCCAGCTTCGCTTGTAGGCGAATGTGCTTCAACCAATTTGAGCGCTTCTTCGACCGCATACTCATCTAAATCGTTGAGAACGGCATCTACGTTGGCTCGATCAAGCAAACCATCAGCGCCCATCTTCTTCTCTGCCCAGGAGTCTGGAACCTGCTTTACACACACTGCAATCTTCATAAACCGAATGCTACCGGCCAGTAACCTTTTTGCAAGTATCAATTCACTTGTTCACCCGACCTTAAGAAACACGTAACTTCAACCTCGCCTTTAGGTCGCATCTTTACCAGACCCTGACCGTATGAGAATCGGAATCGTTACTGAGTCGTTCTTGCCTCAGGTAAATGGCGTCACGAATTCCGTACTTCGAGTACTCGAATATTTAGAATCCGAGGGACATCAAGCGATCGTGATCGCACCTGAAAGTGAAGGCGGTATTCGGGAATACCGCGGATTTAAAGTAAAGCGAGTCCCAGCAATTCCTATTCAATCCATCCTGCCGGTTGGCATGCCCTTTGGGCTACCCACTAAAAGACTTGAATATCTCCTCGATGGGTTTGCACCCGATGTTTTGCATCTGGCATCGCCTTTGGTTCTCGGTGGATACACCGCTCGTGTTGCTAAGAAATTGGCGATTCCTACCGTTTCAATTTATCAGACGGATATCGCTGGTTTTGCACGACATTATGGAATGAACGCGGCCCATGGCTCCTTGCGAAAACTGGTGGGAAAGATTCACTCCTCAACCAATCGCACGTTAGCGCCATCAACATCAGCGGTCCGTGAATTGAACGACCTTGGAGTTGAAAACGTCCATCTCTGGAGGCGAGGAGTAAATACTGTTCTATTTACTCCATCGGCGCGTTCAGAAATTTTACGTAGCTCATGGGAAGCTAAAGGAAAATTAGTTGTTGGATACGTTGGCCGATTAGCAAATGAAAAAAGAATTTCAGACTTACAAGTACTCGACAACGACTCCCGAATTCAACTTGTCATTGTTGGCGAAGGCCCTGCGCGCTCCAAACTTGAACGGCAACTTCCACACGCAATTTTCACGGGATTTCAAAACGGTGCACATCTTGCACAACACTATGCATCCTTTGATCTCTTTATTCATCCTGGACCAAATGAAACTTTTTGCCAAGCTGTCCAAGAAGCTCTTGCATCAGGAGTTCCGTGCATTGTGCCGACAACGGGTGGTCCTGCAGATTTAGTTACCACAAATGAAACCGGATATGTGCTCCACACAGATAGAGCCGAATCAGTCCTTGCAGCAGTGGATCACTTTTTTAACCGAACTGACAAAGCTGAAATGAAATCCTTGGCGCGTTCTTCAGTTGAAAGCAGAACGTGGTCGAACGTCAACGCCCAACTCATTAACCACTACTCAGAAGCCGTCGAATCACACTCACGTGCCACGGAAGGTAGCGCTGCATGAGAATCGTTCACGTTGCAAATTTTTATGGTCCCAACTCTGGTGGTATAAAAACCACTTTGCATGAGCTCGGCCGAGGATATATCGAGTATGGGCATGAGTTTATTTACATCGTTCCCGGCGTGAATTTTGTTGAAGAGATCACGCCATTTGGACGCAAGATTACTTTGCCAGGAGTAACACTTCCGCAAAGCGGGGGCTATCGAATCATCAGAGATAATTTCGAACTTAAGAAACTTCTTACCCGATTAGCTCCAGACAGACTTGAAGTTTCAGATCGATTTACCTTGACTTCGTTAGGTCAGTGGGCCAAGGAAAAGGGCATCCCTTGTGTGGTCTTCAGCCACGAAACCCTTCGTGGTCTCGTGGATCGCTATCTGCCTTTCCTTCCATCTATGGCAAAAAGACGAATAGTTAATTGGCACAATCGGAAATTGGCAGGTAGTTTCGACTATGTCGTGGCAACAACAGAATTTGCTTCGAAGGAATTTATCTCACTTCAGATTCACAATCTCATCAAGATTTCTCTCGGCGTTGACCTAACGACTTTCCACCCTTCACATAGATCAGAGGAATTGCGTCAGGAACTTCTCAAAGGCGAGCAGGTATTAATTGTTCACTGCGGAAGAATGTCCCGCGAGAAGGAGCCTCAACGAAGCATCGAAGTCCTTGAAATTTTGTTGCGTAAAGGAATTAGAGCGCGACTTGTGTACGTCGGAACCGGACCTCTGTGGCACAAATTGAGGAAGCGAGCTGAAGGCTTGCCCGTGGAATTTCTTGGATACATTGCAGATCGTCATCGCGTAGCCAAAATTCTGGCAAGTGCGGATATATCAATGGCGCCAGGTCCTCTTGAAACCTTCTGTTTAGCGGCACTTGAATCACTTGCAAGTGGCACTCCTGTAGTCGCTTCGCAAAGTAGCGCAGTCGGTGAGTTCCTTCGTTTTGAGAATCAACATCCTGCTGGCGCGGTCTCTTCAGACAATCGTTTCTCCTTTGCTCACTCCATTCAACATTTGTTAAAGCGACCAAAACTCCGTGAAGTGGCTCGCGAGGTGGCAGAAACCATGCCGTGGAACGTCACAGTGCGAAATATGCTGATGTTGCACGGCGCTCTTGAAGTCCAGCCGGACTTACCTCCCCTCAAGAACCATTCGCATCTGCGAGTTGCCTAATGTTCATGCCGCCAAAGTTAACTTTTGCGGTCATTGGAGATAGCGCTGCATATGGCACTGGTGATACCGACGAGTTTGGAAAGCCACGAGGTTGGGCTCACTATCTAAAGGAAAATTTCCGCGAGGACATTAATTATTTCAATTTTTCACGCCCGGGAGCAAAATCAACTGAGGTGAAGAATGTTCAGCTTCCGATGGCTCTTGATGTGGACCCAGATATATGCGCAGTTATTGTCGGCGGTAATGATCTACTCAGAAATGGATTTGATCCAGATCTTCTTTACCAAAATCTAACGTCAACGTGCGCTTGGCTCCTTTCGCATGGCAGTGAAATCCTTATGGTGCAGCTTCATGACCCAGGTGAGTTGCTTCGAATCCCTCGTCTGCTGAAGCGCGTTCTTCGACGGAGGGTTGATTCGGTGAATCGGGTCTATGAACGTGTAGCTGCAGACTTAGATGTGATTTTGATCCGCACACGTGAAATTCCGGACGTCCACAATCTTAAAAATTGGCATATTGATCGAATGCATCCAGGTCCATTTGGACATCAAATGTTAGCTCGAGAGATGGCCGTGAGTCTTCGAAGTCGAGGATGGAATCTGGCGTTGCCGCAAATAATGGAGCAAAGCTGCGCAAGTAAATCGGTTCGCATCGCATGGCTTGTACGAAATGGTCTTCCCTGGTTTATGAAGCGATCGGTCGACCTTCTTCCCGTAGCACTCATCCTCATGTTTCTTGAATTGATACATGTATGTAGAGAGTTTGTAACACAAAACCGATAGTGTGATTGGGTGAAACCAGCAGATCCACGATATCTCGGGGCAACTCTCACCGAGGGAGGCGCCAACTTCGCCATATGGGCGGCAGCTGCCGATGCCGTTGAAATCTGCCTATTTAACGAGGTCAATGGCAAACTTCTTGAAACTCGCTTTGCCCTCTCCCACCGTGATGGCCCGATATTCCATGGCTACCTAGCTGGGGTCCGCGCTGGACAACGATACGGTTTTCGAGTTTATGGTCCGTGGCGCCCTGAAGATGGATGGCGTTTTAATCCCAACAAACTTTTGATTGATCCTTACGCGCACTTACTCGAAGGAGAAGTGCATTATGTCCCTGAAATTTACGGCCATGTTGCTACCGATGGAGAAGGTAACGGCGATATCAATGTGATTGATACGCGCGACTCTGCAGGTTTTGTTCCGTACTCCGTCATCGTTGATATGGAGAAGCGCCACGTCAAACATATGAACAAACCATGGACCAAGACAGTTATCTATGAAGCTCACGTCCGTGGATTGACGATTTTCAACGAAGCAATTCCAGAAGAAGAACGTGGAACGTACAAAGCACTTGGACACCCAAGCACCATTGAATATTTGAAGAAACTCGGCATAACTGCAATCGAGCTTCTTCCCATTCATCAATATATGACTGAACCTTCCATTGAAGCTCGCGGTCGCCAAAATCTTTGGGGATATAACGCCATTGCATTCTCCGCCCCTCACCGTGCATATGCCGCGACAGAAGATCCTATAAAGGAATTACAAACAGCGGTGACTGCGCTGCACGAGGCAGGTATTGAAGTTCTGCTCGATGTCGTTTACAACCACACTGCCGAAGGCGGCCCAAGCGGACCGACGCTGCACTTTCGAGGAATCGATAACAAAGGTTTTTATCGAAGGTCAAGCGGCGATAATTATGTTGATGTAACAGGGTGCGGAA
>CANCHK010000123.1 GCA_947377865.1 Opitutia bacterium
AACGCCGTGAGGGGTGGAAATTTCACCGGCTCTTCCCAGGAAGCCACGTATTTGATGGGTCTCTTTAAAAGAGAAGCCAGGCGTGGTCATATCTCAATCTAGCGCGCTGGAAGCCCTTTCATAAATCCGACAAATAGGGCAAGATTCCCTTTACTACCCACCAGAATGCGCGGTCACTAGCTAGGACAGCGTGAACTTTTGGTTAACCCTCAATGTAGTTCATAAAAGAATACGGAGAACATATGAAGTTACGTATCTCATCACGTGCTTTGGTTGCAACCGTTGCCGTCGCATCTTTGGCAGTAGGCGTTATGGCCCCTGCACATTCTGCGGGGCGTACAACAGTTGTAGTTACAGAGCCAACTCCACTCACTGGTTTGAATACCACTGTGACGGAGATGAACCTTGCGACAAACAGCGAAGTTGTTTATCCAACAGGTTTCGGCTTCTACTATGCAAACAATCAGAAGCAGCTTGTTCCAAACACAAAGTTTGGATCATGGAAAGTCATCAAGAAATCTAAGACTGACTTCCAGGTTAAGTACACAATCAACCCAGGCCAGCTCTGGAACGATGGAACACCTATCGACGGCGTTGATTTGCTACTTTCACACATCATTTCAAGCAGCGCTTACTCAAAGGCAGCTGGCCTTGGTGATCCTCAAGCAGCTGGCGTAGTCGGTGCCTTCGATTCACTCGGTTATGCAGGAACATACGATTCCCACATTGTTGGCGAACCAGTTCTTAGCAGTGATCACATGTCGGTAACTCTGAAGTACGACGCAGTTATTCCAGACTGGGATCAAAATGCGCCGGGAGTATTCCCTGTACACACACTTGAACTTATGGCTGATGGCAAGAAAAAGCTTGGTAGCGCTTCAGAGAATGCAGCTGCAAAAGCAGCATTCTTGAAGGACTTCACTTCCAAGAACACAGCAAACCTCAAGGATATGGGCAAGATTTGGTCAACCGCCTACAACATCACAACAGTGAATGACTCAACAAACCCACTGTTGCTCGTTGGCAATGGTGACTTCAAGATCGACTCTTGCGTAGATCAAACTAGCTGTACTTTGGTTCTTGACACCGCGACAAACGGTAAGTCTGGTCCAAAGACAACTGGCATTGACAAGATCGTCTTCCGCTTCGATGTAGCAGATACATCTGCTCCACAGGCACTTGCTAACAAGGAAATCGACCTTTACTCAGGTCAAGTCACTGCTGACGGTGTTGCACAACTAAAGGCTGTTAAGGGGATTACTCTTACATCAGCTCCACAGTCAACATACGAGCACCTAGATATCCGCACGGCTGGACCAAATGGCGAAGGCAAGTACACAGGACCATTCGCTGGCGAAAGCCAAAAGGCGAAGGATCTGCGTCGTGCATTCCTCCTAGCTGTACCTCGCGAGGACTTGATTGAAAAAATTATCAAGCCAACAGATCCAGGCGCAGTTATCTTGAAGGCACGTGGATACATGCCTTCAGACGGAGCTCCATATACCAACTTCATCGCAAATAACGGTTCATCTACTTATTCAGCTTCTTATGCTGCACGTATGGCCGAAGCTACTAAGTTGGTAAAGCGTTACCAAGGCGCTAACTACTTGAAGAACCCAATTAAGGTTCACCTTTTGTTCCGTAACAATGCTCGACGTACAGCTCAATACGACTTGTTCGCAGCATCATGGGCAAAGGTTGGTTTCCAGGTTGTAGGACCTGGTATCCCTAACTGGTCTTCAAATACAAAGAACCTTGATTACGATGCAGCGATCTTCGCGTGGGGAGCAAACCTTCCTGTCCAGGTAGGCGATTGCCCACAAGAAGAATCAGCTTCATCAAATGCCACATGGGGCTGGAAGAACAAGACGATTGATGCAGCTTGTAAGTCACTTGAAGCTGGAGCTCTGTCCAATTCAAACCGTGACAAGTACTGGCTCCTCATGGAAAAGGCTCTTGCATCTGAGGCATACACACTTCCATTATTCCAATGGCCTGGTGTGACTGCTATTAACTCCGCTCTCAATGGCGTAAAGCCATCACCAATTACTCCAAACTTGGTTTGGAATTATTGGGAGTGGAACTACTAATATCTAAGTAACCGCTTATTAGAAGTTAGTAATCAGTAATGTAATCAGTAATTAAGTACCGGGGGCGCGAGTTCAATCGAACTTGCGCCTTTGGTTCTGATTAAAAGTAAATGTATTTATCTTTCAAAGAACATGAAAAATATTGAGGAGTGATGGATGTTTGCCTTCATAGGTCGCCGCCTGGGCACGCTTGTCGTCATCCTCTTCGGCTCTAGTTTTATCCTGTACAACCTCACGGCTATTTCCGGAGATCCTACAGAGCAATACAAATTTCAGACTGACGAGCGATCGCGAGCGGCTCTACGCGCATTAATCAAACAGCTAGATTTAAATACACCCCCACCTCTGCGGTATTTCAAGTGGCTCAAAGGTGTACTAAGTACTTTTGTTGGAAATCCAGATTTTGGAATGACTCGAGATAATGAAGCGGTTATTCATCGCCTCTCTGCAGCAATCCCAACAACCCTTCGACTCATCACTGTCGCAACGCTCTCTGCCATAATTTTGGGCATCACCCTTGGAATCATCACCGCACTCCGTCAATACAGCAGATTCGATTACGTCGTTACCTTTTTTTCATTTCTTATGTTTTCACTTCCTATTTTTTGGGTCGCAGTTCTCCTTAAACAATTCTTAGCAATTCGATTTAACGATTTTCTGGCTTCCGCAGTGATACCTCCCGGTTGGATGCTGGTTTTCGCAACCTTTTCCGCCATTTTTTGGGTTGGAATACTTGGGGGAACGCGCAAGCAAGTTATTAGAAATGCAGGAATAGTCTTCGCTCTGACTCTCGGCGCGCTTGCCATTTTGAGTGCAACAAAGTGGTTTAGATATCCAGGACTTGGAATATTTGGAGTGGGAATTATTTCAGTCGGAATTGCTTTCGCCATGACCATGCTCTCCATCGGCCTTGAAAATAAACCAGCGATTCGTGCTTCGCTAACAATGGTTGGAATCACAGTTCTGCTTTATTACCCATTGCAATGGGTATTTGATAAATATTCATCCCCATTGGTCCTCGGCGCTCTCTTTGCTATCTCACTTGCGACTGGTGCATTAGTAGGAGCCCTTTTCGCAAAAATTGATCGCGGGCCTGTGATGCGAGCTTCGGTACTCACTGCCCTTGGCGCCTCATTAATCGTCTTTATCGATAGATTGATGCAAACCTGGTCACCGTATTTCGAGATGGATGGCGTCAATGGACGACCAATTCCAACGGTGGGGCAAATCGATCCATTGCTTTCAGATACCAATTTCTGGGTAGGAACATTAGATCGCGGAGTTCACCTCGTGCTTCCAACTATCGCTCTCACCTTAATTTCGTTCGCTGGATATATCCGATTTTCTCGAGGCACCCTCCTCGAGGTTCTAAATCAGGATTACATCCGTACTGCACGAGCTAAAGGCTTGACTGAACGCACTGTCATTATGCGACATGCTTTTAGAAATACGATGATTCCACTTACAACAATTATCGTTGTTGATTTAGCCGGAATTATCGGTGGCGCAATCATCACTGAACGCGTCTTTGGTTGGTCTGGGATGGGTACGCTTTTTAATAAGGCCATCAATAGTTTTGACTTAAATCTATTGATGGGAGTTTTCTTTATCACTGCATCTCTCTCGGTGATCGCGAACTTGCTTGCAGATTTGTTGTACTCCGCCCTTGATCCTCGCGTACGTATTGGGGGCAAGTAATGTCTATTTTTAGAAAATCAACAAAAGTTGAGCTGACCTCGATGGATGCAGCAGAGAATGCAATTGCAAACCGCGAAGTGGCTGGACTGACTCAACGTGAGATAGTTCTCAAAAGATTCTTGCACCACCGAGCAGCTGTGATTTCTATGGTTGTTTTAGGGTTTGTGATTATTGGCGTATTCAGCGGTGGCGCATTTAGCTTCGGGCCGATTCATTACCCGGGCTGGTGGAAATATGGAATTAATGACACTCCACCTCTAACTCAATGCGGGAATGGATCACTTGGTTGTCCGACGATGTCCTTGTGGCCAAAATTCCTTGGTGGCCACGGCATAACTATCGGGGAGCATCCATTTGGCCAAGATGATATTGGGCATGATTATTTTGCATTAGTCCTGCGCGGAGCCCAGCGTTCCTTAATGGTGACGTTTATCATCGGTTTTATCGCGGGAACGATCGGCACAGTTATTGGATCAATTGCAGGATTCTTCGGCGGCCGAATCGATAACGCCCTAATGCGTTTCGTGGATTTCCTGATTACTATCCCATCAATCATTATTGGTTCAGTCATCGGTTTTCATTTTGGAAATCTTGGCGCGCTCTTCCTCGCGCTGTATTTAGGACTATTTTCATGGACTGGGCTATCGCGACTTGTCCGCGGTGAGTTTTTAAAGTTGCGAGAACTTGAGTTTGTGGATGCAGCTCGTGTAGCCGGGGCATCGAATCGACGCATCATCTTTAAACATATCCTGCCAAATGCAGTTGGTGTCATTATCGTTTCGATTACGCTTTTGATGTCTGGCGCAATTCTGCTGGAAACGGCCTTGTCCTACTTAGGATTTGGCGTTACCCCTCCGGATGTTTCACTCGGGTTGCTGATTAGCCAATACCAAGATTCATTTACAACGCGTCCATATCTGTTCTGGTGGCCAGGGCTGTTGATTATCATTATCGCTTTGAGCATCAACTTTATTGGAGATGGATTACGTGACGCTTTCGATCCGCGTCAGCGCCGCAGAATTTCCTTGAAGGAACGTCGCCGTGGTGGCTCACCAAAGGCTGACGCATGATGTTAAAAGTTAATCAGGTGAAGGATTATTCCTACGACGAAGCTCACTGCGGTTACGGAGATTCCCGCAAATCTATTAATGACGCTACTTTCAATAGCTACGACCCTGCCAGCACGAAACTTTTCCAGGCGCACATTTACCAAGTGCTTCGCAACTCCGGAGTCGGAGCGCGGAGATTCTCCGGGGCGCATGATCTCACCCAACTTCATTCCGCGAACCTCGCTGGGATGAATCCTTCTGGCGTGGTAACGGCCGGGGGCTGGAGCAGCCCAAGCAAAGATTTCACGACCATCAAGAGTGAGGATGGACATGCTGTACTTGGCTTCGACTTCATCGACCTGATCCCAGCCGACGTTGAATTCCTTGATGGGGTTCGTAATGGTTATGCCCTCATCGAAGATGAGAATCTTTGGTTTATAAATGACGAGATAAATGATGCTGCAGAAGAAAATCGACCAAACCAGAGTGACTACGCTGCTTCTGAAAGAGCCGTTAAACCAAGTTTGAATATTCAATCCACAAATCAAAACCAAGACTATGCCAGCGCTTACAGTGCTGGATTTGGTTCTAAAGACTTCAGGGTTTCTCACGTAGGAATTCTTCCACACAGAGGAGGTTCTCATGTCTGAGCCAGTACTTAGCGTTAAGAATTTCACTGTTGAGTTCTGGGTCGATGGGGTTTGGTACCCCGCAGCGATAGGTATGAATTTTGACGTAGCAGCCGGAAAAGTCACAGCGATTGTTGGTGAATCCGGAAGTGGCAAATCAACAACCGCCATGGGTCTCATGAATTTGCTGGCTTCAAATGCACGCATGCAGGGAAGTGTTCAAATAAAGGGCGAAGAGATGGTCGGTGCCCCCACTTCCGTATTGCGAAAATATCGTGGCAAAGAAGTCGCTTACATCTTCCAAGAGCCTATGACTGCTCTCAATCCTGTCTACACAATTGGATTTCAAATTGTTGAAACTATCCGAACGCATTTTGACTTAGGTCCAAAAGAAGCTCGCATTCGAGCAATTGAATTACTTGGGATGGTGGAAATACCAGATCCGGAAAAGTCCTTTGAAAAGTACCCGCACCAGCTTTCAGGTGGCCAACGTCAACGAGCAATGATTGCCCAAGCTCTCGCTTGCGATCCAGCTCTTCTCGTGGCTGACGAACCAACAACTGCCCTCGATGTAACCGTTCAAGCAGAAATTCTTGACCTGATGCGTGGGCTTAAGACTCGCCTCAACTCCGCAATTTTGCTCATCACCCATGCGATGGGTGTTGTTGCTGACATGGCCGACGATATTTTGGTGATGAAAGATGGAAGAGTGGTTGAAGCTGGCACAGCTGATGCAATCTTTAATCACCCTACACATCCTTACACTCAAGAACTTCTTGCTGCAGTTCCAAAACTAGGCCACAGCGCTAAGCGAGAACTGAAGTTCGACACGATCGTAAAACCAGCACCAGTATTGGTCCTGAGCGATGTCACCATCGAATACCCGAAGCGGGGACGTATACCTGCATTTACCGCAGTTAAAGATTTCAGTTTAGAAATTTATCCAGGTGAAATTGTTGGGCTTGTCGGTGAATCCGGTTCTGGAAAGACAACAGTTGGCAGAGCTGCAATCGGGTTGTTGCCAATTAAATCTGGAAAGCTCTCAATTGCAGGAAGAGATATTAGTAATGCAACTCAGAAAGATCTCTCTTCGATTCGTCGCCATACTGGAATTGTTTTCCAGGATCCTGCTTCCTCATTAAATCCTCGCCTTCCAATTGGTGAATCAATCGGAGAACCAATTTTCCTCGCTGGGCTAGCCAAAGATGAAAAGCTCAATCACATGGTCGAAGATTTGTTAGATCAAGTTGAACTTCCACGAAGTTATCGCAACCGTTATCCGCATGAGCTCTCCGGTGGGCAACGTCAGCGGGTAGGTATTGCTCGAGCTCTTGCCCTGACTCCCGATTTGTTGATTGCAGATGAACCAACATCGGCTCTAGATGTATCTGTGCAGGCCAGGTTCCTTGAATTATTTCAAGGACTTCAAGAGAAGTTGAAATTCGCTTGTTTGTTTATTAGTCACGATTTAGCTGTCGTCGATATTTTGTCGCACCGAGTTGCTGTTATGCAGGATGGCTTCCTGGTCGAAGAAGGTGATCGAGATTCAATCCTCAAGAATCCACAGAAGGATTACACCCGCCGATTGATCGAAGCCGTTCCCGTTCCAAACCCAGCTGAACAAGCACTTCGCCGCGAAGTTCGCTTAGCTAAGAAGCTTTAGAGCAAGTTTTCTAATCTTTAGTTTCGACCTACCAAATCCGGACTCGCTCCGATTCTGACAAGAAGAGTGCATCTTTTTCGGTTACCCCGAACGCTTCATAGAACTCGTTCAGATTTTTAACGATTTGGTTGCAACGAAATTCGCTAGGAGAGTGCGGATCGGTTGCGAGGCGACGTTTTAACTCTTCGATACGAAGTTTTCCGCGCCACACTTGTGCCCAACCAAGGAAAAGACGTTGCACGCCTGTAAAACCATCCAAAACGGGCGCAGAAGCGCCATTTAAGGCGATTTCATAGGCTTTGAGAGCAATTGTTAATCCACCTAGATCTCCAATGTTCTCTCCTACCGTGAGAGCTCCATTGACGTGCGCATCTGGTGTTTCAACGGGATATAACTTTTCATACTGTGCAATTAATTTATTGGCACGTTTTTCAAATTCAAGGCGATCACTTTCCTGCCACCAATCGGTCAGGTTTCCATCGCCGTCATATTTGGAACCTTGATCATCAAAGCCATGACCAATTTCATGACCAATCACTGCTCCTATGCCGCCGTAGTTCGCAGCATCGTCAGCCTCTAGATCAAAGAATGGGGGCTGCAAAATCCCAGCAGGGAAAACAATCTCGTTCATACCTGGGTTGTAATAGGCATTCACGGTCTGGGGGAACATGTGCCATTCTGAACGATCTACTGGCGCTCCGATTTTGGCAAATTCGTAATCCATCTG
>CANCHK010000124.1 GCA_947377865.1 Opitutia bacterium
ACGGTTCGCCACTACCGTGAATGTGGCAGGGGGACGCCCCAAACCTAGCTAGGAGAACCGTATGTACGAGATGGCGAAAAAGGCCCGCGAGGCCATGAGGGGCAAGGCCAAGCGCCTTGCTGGCGAGAAGGACGGCAAGGTCGATAGCTCCGACTTCACCCCCGCCGCGCCGCTGGACGCGGACGTAAAGACGGGCATGCGCCCGATCTCCAAGCGCGCCTACAAGAAGGGCGGCAAGGTCGAGGGCGAGAAGATGGACTGCCACGCGGGCCGCAAGCCCCGCAAGTCCGGCGGCCGCGCCATCACTGCCGACAGCCTCATCAATCGCAACCAGAAGGAAGCGAACGAGGAACGCGAGGGCAAGAAGCACATCGGCGCCCTGAAGACCGGCGGCCGTGCGGGCAAGGCCCTTGGCGGCATGCCCGCCGACGCGATCAAGAAGGCCATGATGATGGCGCAGGGCGCCATGAAGAAGGGCGGCAAGGTCGGCAAATCCAATGGCGGCACAATGAGCCGTGTCGGAAACCCCAACCCCAGCCCGGACTACTCGCCCAAGACCGACCCGAACTACAAGCCTCCGGCAAATGAGGGCCCCTCCGAGGAGGAGAAGGCCGAACTCAAGAAGAAGATTGAGGGCCGCAAGGCTGGCGGCAAGGTCAACTACGGCCCCGCCGAGAACGTGGGCGGCAAGCCCGGCGTCTCCATGAAGGAGCAGATCAAGATCGAGAAGCACGATCAGGATCTGTCCAAGCCCACGCGCGGCAAGGCTGGCCATTATGCTGACGGCGGCGCTCCCAACGACAAGCAGGGCTTCCTGAAGTTCGGCGTTGGCGCTCCCGGCACCCCCTACAAGAAGGGCGGCATGGCCAAGCACGAGGACGTGGCCGAGGACAAGGCGCTCATCAAGAAGATGGTGAAGGCCGAGGCCCGCACCAAAAAGTTTGGCGGCGGCGCTCTCAGCGGCCTGAACATGGGCGATGCCAAGGCCTCCGGCGGCAAGGCAAAGGGCAAGACGAATATCAACATCGTCATCAACCCAAATGCCGGCCAGCCGCCCGCCGGTGGCCCTCCCGGCATGCCTCCGATGCCCCCCAAGCCTCCGGGCGGCATTCCCGTCCCCATGGGCCCGCCCCCCGGCGCTCCCCCGATGGGTGCAGGCGCTCCCCCCATGCCGATGCCTCCCGCCCCTCCCGGCCCGCCCATGGCGCGCAAGGCTGGCGGCAAGGTGTACCGCACCTACAAGGATATGGACGCTGGCGCTGGCGGCGGTATGGGCCGTCTGGAAAAGACTGAGATCCAGAAGCGCAAGGCATAAGAATTTCGCGGGCGGTTCGGTCCGCCTGCGAATACGGGACGGCTGGTTTGACCCCCTCTACCAGCCGTCCCAATCACATCGAGGGGGAGCAAAGAGGGGTCTATGCTTACGTTCAACACGCTATTTGAGCGAGAGTTGAAGAAATTAATCGAGGGATCGGTTGAAGACAGGAAAGAAAATCTGTCCACCGGGCTTAGTACGATTGATTTCCCAACATACAAACATCAAGTAGGAATAATCACCGGCCTGCGCATGGCTCTCGACCTGTGCGACGAGGCGACGAAGATCTGTAACCGCATTGAACGCGGCCAGTGAAGAGGGGGTAAAATGTCTAACGTCTCCGCACACCACAACATTGCAATGTTGCACGAGAGCGATCCGATGGGTGCCATACTCAAGGAAGTTGGCGATCTCAGCGGGTTTGAGCTGATGAACACGCAGGTTCTTGTTGCCGTCTACATCCGCCCCGAGAAGACTAAGGGCGGCATCATTATGACGAGCAAGTCCCGCGACGAAGACCGCTATCAGTCGAAAGTCGGGCTGATTTTGAAGACTGGCCCGTCAGCATTTGTGGATGACGACGGGAAATGGTTCGCCGGCCTCAGTTTGGGGCCGAAGGATTGGGTTGTTTTTCGCCCGAGTGACGGCTGGAACGTCACCGTTAACGGAGTTTTGTGCCGCATGTTCGACGACACGGCCGTCCGCATGCGTATTCCCCATCCCGATAATGTTTACTGAGGAGTAAATCATGTCAGAAATCGAAAAAGATCCGGAAATCATCAAGGATGACGATATTGAAGTCATAAAAGTCGATGATGAGCCTGAAAAAGAAGCCAGAAAGGCCATTGCGGCTGAAGATGGCATCCAAGAGCTGAAAAATCGGCTTGAACGCGAGAAAACTGCGAGAATTGAGGCCGAGCGCAATGCCCACATGGCCTTGGAGACCGCCGTTTCTGCCAAAAATGAGGTGCAGGACACCAATTTGCACCTTGTTCGCAACGCCATCGACACGGTGAAGCGCAACAACGACATCCTCAAGTACAACTACAGTGAGGCGATGTCGGTTGGCGACTACAACAAGGCCGCCGAGTTGCAGGAAACCATGTCCATGAACTCGGCCAAGCTCATGGAGTTGGAGCGCGGCCGGGCCCACATGGAAAACGCTCCGAGGATGGCTCCCCCGGCCCCTCCCCGCAATTCCGACCCCGTGGAGGAGCTTGCCGCGCAGCTTTCTCCCCGATCGGCCGAGTGGGTGCGCCGCAATCCCCAGTGCGTGACCGACCAGCGCATGTTCCAGAAGATGATTGCGGCCCACAATCTGGCCATTGCCGACGGCTACACGCCCGACAGCGATGACTATTTTGGCCTCATTGAGGACACGCTGAAGATCGGCAGGCGCGTTTCTGTTGATCAAGACGACGACGATGCCATGTCGAGCGCCGCCAAGGTGACGCAGCGCCGCTCGGCTCCCCCGGCCGCCCCGGTTTCTCGGGGAGGAACGGGGATGGGTTCGCGCCCGAATGAGGTGCGCCTGTCCAAAGAAGAAATTGAAACCGCCCGCGATCTTGGCATGACCGAGAAGGAATATGCCCGCAACAAGATGCTTCTGAAAAAAGAAGGACGCATGCAATGAGTGCCAAATTTCAAAGAGTTGTTGCTGAGAAGTCGGCAATGTCGTCCCCCGAACGCCCGCCCATGAGGCCTGAAATGCGTGAAGAAGACCCCCGCGCCCGTGCAGCAGCCCGCGCCGCAGAAATCCGCCAGCACGGCGGCGGACTGGATGAGGGCACGGATGAGTTCTACATCCCTCCAAATATCGTGCCGGACGGCTGGACGTATGAGTGGAAGCGCCACAAGATCTGGAATCAAGAAGACCCCTCCTACAATGTCCAGCTTCGCCGCGAGGGCTGGGATCCAGTCCCGCTGCACCGCGACATTGACCACGAGGCCATGATGCCCTCGGGCTGGGAGGGCCAGACCATTGAGCGCAAGGGCATGATCCTGATGGAGCGCCCGAAGGAAATTTCGGACGAGATGCGCCGCATTGAGCAGAAGCGCGCCCGAGATCAGGTCCGCACCAAGGAGGCCCAGCTTGCCGGGGCGCCTGACGGCACGTTTACCCGCGACGATCCGCGTGTCCGGCCGAATATCAAGAAGAGCTTCGACATGCCGATCCCCGAGGATCTGTAGTCTGGGAGGGGGCCGTAACTGGCCCCTTTTTTTACGCAGTTTGCAAGCGTATTGTTTTAATGTATATTGCATCTGTTGCCTTTGACGGCATTCCTGCCCCGGCGTGCAGGATTAACGAACCCCGCCTGTGATACTGCCCCGGCGCGCAGTTAACGGGCTTCCCTTAAAAAGGAGAACCCGTCATGGCGAACACAGCCGCCTATAACGGTTTTCAGCAGTACAGTGGCACTGGCTCGGCCCCGACCTATGAGCAGGTTGCGGTCCAGATTGCTTACAATGCTTCGGCCATCTTCTACGGCGACCCCGTAAACCCCGACACCAATGGCTACGTGGTTGTGGGCGTGACGACTGCCTCGTCTGGCAATGCCCAGATTGCTGGCGTGTTTGTTGGTTGCCAGTACCTTTCGGTTTCGCAGAAGCGCACCATTTGGTCCAACTACTGGCCCGGCTCTGATGTGGCTTCCGGCAACGTCGTGACCGGTTATATCATCAACGATCCCAATGCGAAGTTCATCGCTCAGTTTGGCAACGTCAGCGTTGACCAGAGCTATGTGAACGCCGCCGTCGGCTTCAACATCGGCACCGGCAACACTGCCAATGGCATTTCAGGCGCCTATCTTGCGACCCTCGGCACCACGGATACAACCTTCCCGTTCAAGGTGGTTTCCCTTGTCACCACGCCCCCCGGCGTGAATGGCACGGAAACCGGCGCGTACCAGAAGGCCATTGTGGCGTTCAACTACGTTTCCACCAAGGCCCTCGCGGGCGTCTAATAAGGAGTAGGATCAATGGCTGTTAATCTTTCTGCCATCAAAGACCTTCTCCTCCCCGGTCTCCGGGGTGTTGAGGGCCAGTACGAACAGATCCCGTCGCAGTACGACAAGATCTTCACCAAGCACGACTCGAAAATGGCTCTGGAGCGCACCGCTGAGATGCGCTTCCTTGGCTACGCTCAGTTGAAGACGGAAGGTGGCCAGACCGCGTTTGATAACGGCGCGGGCGAGCGTTACGTCTACAATCAGGAGCACACCGAGATCGGCCTCGGCTACGCGATCACTCGCAAGGCCATCGACGACAACCTCTACAAGAGCCAGTTTGCTCCCTCGAACCTCGGCCTGACGCAGTCTTTCCATCAGACTAAGGAAATCTACGGCGCGAACGTGCTGAACACCGCCACGACGTACAATGCGTCTATCGGCGGCGACGGCAAGGCTCTCGTGGCTTCGGACCATCCCATCGATGGCTCGACGGTGTCGAACTACACCACCAACGATCTGAACGAGTCCACGCTGCTGAATGCGATGATCGCAATCCGCACGAACTTCCGCGATCAGGCTGGTCTGAAGATCTTCGCCCGTGGCCGTCGCCTTGTGATCCCGCCCGCTCTTGAGCCGGTGGCGATTCGCCTGACGAAGACCGAACTGCGTCCCGGCACTGCGGACAACGACGTCAATGCGATAATGTCTACCTCGGGCGGCCTGCCCGAGGGCTACATGGTCAATGACTTCTTGACCTCAACTCGCGCTTGGTTCCTCCTGACGAACATCGACGGTTTGTCGTACATGGAGCGCATCAAGTTCGAAACCGACATGCAGGTCGATTTCACGACCGACAACCTGTTGGTCAAGGGCTACGAGCGTTACAGCTTCGGCTATTATAATTTCCGCAGCATCTACGGCGCTTTCCCGACCTAAGCCATTGGGGCGGGGCTTCGGTCCCGCCCTTCTTTCTAGGCAACCGATCACGCAGACCGGCCTAGCGGACTCTGCACAGACAGCGTGATCCCATCGTGCAGGAGGCTCTTATGGGCATCACCACATTCACCGGCCCCATCAAGGCTGGCAATGTTCTTAATACGACTGGCACTACTGCCGGTACGATCAAGAATGTTGGATTTGTTGCGATGGCGCAGACCGCGTCCATCACGCAGGCTGGCACTGCAACTGCTTATGCCACCTCCATCGTCATTCCGGCCTACAGTCACATCTTGAACATTCAGTTCTTGACGACAACGGCTTGGAACGGCGTTGCGGCTACCGTTAGCGTTGGAACCAGCGCGACCTCGACTGAGCTTGTTGTTGGGCAGAGCCTTGGCACCATTGGCCAGCAGTCTGCTGGTCCCGGCGCTGATGCTACCCGCGCGGGCCTTTGGTCTAATACTGGCGCAACCGACATCGTCATCTATGTCCTGTCCGCGAACACCGGCGCTGGCGTCGGTGATATTGTCGTCCGCTACATTCAGGCCGAAAACGCCTAATCAAACCAAGGAGAACGACTATGAAGGGTAAAGCTCCCAAGCTTGGTGCGATGAAGCACACGGCATACTCCGGCGGCAACAGCAAGGTTGCGTCCGAGTCCATGAACACCGTTGACGCCTTCAAAAAGGGCGGCAAGGTCGGCATGAAGGCTGATGGCGTCATGTCTGAGGCTCACGCTGGCCGCAAGCCCCGCAAGTCCGGCGGCGCTGTTCTGTCCTCTGCCGCTGGCGGTTCGCCCCGTGGCAAGGCTTCGCATTACTAAGATCTCCTCCCGACTTAGTGGTGCAGCGGGGGCCTTGTGCCCCCGCATTCATATGGAGACTGCAATGTCTGGTGCTTGGACGCGCAAGGAAGGCAAGAACCCCGAGGGCGGGCTGAATGCCAAGGGTCGCGCATCGCTCAAGGCCGAGGGGCATGACATCAAGCGCCCGCAGCCAGAAGGCGGTTCACGCAAGGATTCATTCTGTGCTAGAATGACTGGGTTAAAGCGAAAACTGACAGGGTCTGCAAAGGCCGCCGATCCTAACAGTCGCGTAAACAAGTCACTCAGGAAGTGGGATTGCTGACATGGCTGACAAACCTTTCTGGGAAAAGGACGCCCCGAAGGATGCCAAGGAAAAGCACCTGAGCCGCAAACAGGTTCAGTCCGCCAAGGCCCACGCCCGTGCCGCTGGCCGCCCATACCCGAACTTGATAGACAATGCCGCTGCGGCTCGCAGCAAGGGGAAGTAAAATGCAGTACAAAGATCTCACCAAAACCGGCACCGGCCGCAGCACCATATGTGTTGTTGACGACTTTCAGACGCCGTTCAACATCGGCATTGCCGTTTCCCTTAGCTCCACCGCGACGTTTACCGTCGAGTATTCGCTTGATGATCCGAACGCTGACGGCTACTCCGCGTCGGCGGCGTCGTGGTATGTTGCCCCCGGTTTCACTTCCGGTTCGGCCGCCATCGCCGGGGCGCTCATCATCCCCTGCCGTGCGATTTCGTTGAATGTCTCCGCCAATGCTGGCACGGTTACGGCCAAGATCGTTCAGGCTGGCCCTGTCTAAGGGATAAAACATGGCCACGAGCAACACCTACACCTTCAATCCGTCGATGGGCGAATTGACCATTTATGCCTACAATTTGATTGGCGTTCGTGGGACTGCGATTCTTCAGGAGCATATGGAGGCCGCCAGAATGGCGTCCAATATGCTTCTCTCCCGTTGGTCGAATCAGGGTGTAAATCTCTGGGCTGTTGACCTCGTCGAGACGCCGCTCGTGACCGGCCAGACGACGTATGCCGTTGACGGGAACACGGTCGCCATTCTCGACGCCTATGTGGTGAATGATCAGACGGGCGAGAACATTGACCGCATCATTCTGCCGATCAGCCGCACGGAATATGCCAGCTATCCGAACAAGGAGCAGCAGGGGTTTCCGACTGTCTATTGGTTTGACCGCCTGATTAGTTCGTCGCGCTCCACGGGTTCCGCAGGGCCTTCCGTCACGCTCTGGCCCGTGCCAAACGTAGACAACGGCCCCTCGACGCTCAAGTATTATCGCGTCAGGCAGCTTCAGGATTCGGCGCTTCAGAATGGCCAGACGGTCGAAATCCCATATCTCTGGCTTGAGGCTTTCGCCTACGCGCTCGCGCAGCGTCTTGCCCAGATATGGAATCCGCAGGCCGTCGCCATGATTAAGCCCATGGCCGACGAGGCTTACACCATTGCGGCCGAGCAGAACGTCGAGCAAGCGGCCACTTATATTTCTCCCATGATCTCTGGCTATTTCAGGTAAGGGGGCATGAATGGGCTACGCATCAAGATCGGGCCGGGCAACTACTAGCGCCACCAATCCGCGCGCGTTTGCCGTCTGCGACCGCTGCGCCATGTGGTACAACCACGACCAACTCAAGTGGCAGTATGACTGGGCGGGCGCCTCGCTCATTAACAAGCGCCTTCTGGTCTGCACTCCCTGCTACGACATCCCGCAGCAGCAGCTTCGCGCAATCATCATCCCGGCCGACCCCGTGCCGATTGTGAACCCGCGCGTTGAGCCCTATGCGTGGGACGAGATCGACCGCCGTCAGGTATCCGGGTACGACACGACGAGCCCGACGACCGGCATTCCAGTGCAGGCTGGTCCCACGCGCGCGACGACAATTGACAACGATGTGCCCGACGGCATCCGCGTCACGCAGCAGACGGGCGAGGCTCCGGGCGGCACGAATCAGTTGCCCGGCACTGATCCAAATGCCGTGACCTACCGCAACATTGTCTCGGTAACGAACAATGGAATCGGGTTTATTCGGATCACGGTCAGCGTCACCTCCGGCTTCAAGACTGGCCAGAGGGTGATCATTCAGGAAGTTGGGGGCGTGACCAACGCCAATGGCCGCTGGACGATCACGGTCATCAACCAGACGCAGTTTGATCTTCAGGGCTCCAGCTTTGTTGGCGCATACACCGGCGGCGGGTATGTTATAAATGATCCGAGCCTGCCCTATGGGTTCGACCAAATCCCGCGCACTGGACCGCTCTGATGCCTAGATACTCCAGTAATATCCAAATCCCCAACCTCGGCGCCGTCATTGCGTTGAACGGCACCGAGCAGGTTGAGGTTGTGCAGGCTGGCGAATCAAAACGCGCCACGACGCAGCAGATTGCGGATTTGCAGGGTGTTGGGCCTACTGGACCTATCGGTCCCCAAGGCGATCCGGGCCCCACTGGGCCGACAGGAAACACGGGCCCCACCGGCGTCACCGGCGCGGGTGCTACTGGCGCGTCTGGCCCGACAGGGGCCACTGGACCCACGGGCGTTATTGGCGCGACTGGCGTCACGGGGGCGGGAGAGACTGGCGCGTCTGGCCCCACTGGCCCCACTGGCCCCACGGGCGTGACGGGCCCAACTGGCGTCACTGGAGCGTCTTCGACAGTCACGGGCCCGACCGGCCCGACCGGCGCGACGGGTGAGACCGGCCCTTCTGGCCCAACCGGAGCAACTGGCGCTACCTCTACTGTTCAGGGGCCGACTGGCCCTACGGGCGCAACTGGGGCCACGGGCTCTACGGGAGCAACGTCTACAGTTGCTGGCCCGACTGGCGCCCCCGGCGCGACGGGTTCCACGGGCTCTACAGGGCCCACTGGCGTCACGGGCGCCACCGGGCCGACGGGCGTTACGGGTGCGACGGGGCCGACGGGCGCCACTGGAGCGCAGGGAACATCTTCCAACCTTTTTCTCTACAAAGCCAATACTGCGGCTACGTCTGGGTATCCGGGCGATGGCGATATTTTATGGAATAACGCCACCCAGACCAGTTCCACCAGCATCAATGTCAGCCACTTGACTGACAACAACGAAGACGTTGATATTTTTCTGGCATTGCTTCAGCAGACTGAAGTCATTACAATTCAAGATCAAAACGCTAGTGCCAACTATCAGAAATGGACAATTTCTGGGACGCCAACAAATACCAATCCCGGCGCAGCGAACAGTTACTGGACCTACCCCGTCACGCTGATTTCGTCTGGCGGCACCGGCACAACCGGATTTGCCAACAACCATCCCCTGTTTCTCGCTCTTGTGAATGGCGTATCTGGTCCAACTGGCCCTTCTGGGCCTACAGGGGCCACCGGCGCCACTGGTGTGACGGGTGTGACGGGCTCAACCGGCAGCACGGGGCCTACGGGCGGCACCGGCGGCACGGGCCCCACAGGAGTTACCGGCCCAACTGGCGCCACGGGGTCAACGGGCGGCACCGGCTCGACAGGGCCTACAGGATCAACGGGCGGTACGGGTGGCACGGGCCCCACGGGCCCGACAACGTACCCCGGCGCTGGTGTAGCGGTTTCGACAGGATCGGCTTGGGGAACATCCCTGACGGCACCCTCTGGCGCGTTGGTTGGCACCACCGACACGCAGACGCTTACGAACAAGCGGGTGACGCCCCGCACAACGGCGGTCACTACGACGACATCACCGTTTACGCCCAACACCGACAACTATGATGAGTATGCTTTCACCGCTCTTGCCAATGCGCTGACGATTGCGCTGGACAGCGGGACGCCGACAGACGGCCAGAGGTTCGTTCTCCGCATTCTGAACAACGGCACCGGCTACGTCATCACATTTACTGGAACGGGCACTGACAGTTACCGGCCAGTAGGCGTCACAATGACTGCTAGTGGCAGCGACTGGACCTACACGCTAACGGCCAGCAAAACGACATATTTCGGGATGATCTACAATCTCAACGCACTGTGCTGGGACATTGTAGCTATTTCGCAGCAAGCCTAAGAGGGGGGTATCTATGGGCATTGTTTATCTGGAAGATGGCCGTCTGGCCGATGAGTTTGAGATTGGCACGGAACCTTTCGTGTTGAAAGATGCGCTCGTGATGATGCCTGCGGAGTATGAGGCTTTGACGCCAGATGAGGTCGCCGCCATGAAGCAGGCCCGATATGACAACTGGTATGCAGTCGTCACCGCTCCCCCCATCGACGTGCCACAGGAGTAACTGATGGCAACTCGTTATTGGGTGGGTGGCACGGGCAACTGGAGCAACACCGCCCGTTGGTCTACTACGTCTGGCGGAACTGGTGGTGCATCTGTTCCGGGAACGGGCGATGCTGTTATCTTCAACTCGTCTTCTGGCGGCGGCACATCCACACTGGATAGTAGTTTTACCGTTCAAACGCTGACCATGACCGGATACACCGGCACATTGGCGTATGGCACCAATACCATTTCGTTGAATAGCACTGGCGCAATTTTCGCTGGCGATACGACGTACAGTGTTAGCGGAACGCCTGTAATCAATGTCATCACAGCAGGTTCTACGGCCATAACTGTGGCCCCCGGCGCAACCACTGAAGCCAATAGCGTATCGTTTATTTTCACTGGCGGCTCTTATGCGCTAACCTTTTTGAGCCTTCCCGCCGGGCAGGCGGCTAAAAACGTAACATTCTCAGGCTTCACTGGATCGTGGAGCAAAAACAACGGCATCCTTTACGGGAACATTACGCTCTCATCGCCTATGACTCTTGTCGCTGGTTCATATTTTGTAACTTGTGGAGCAACGTCCGGCACTCAGGTAATCACCACGAATGGTGTTGTAATTAATGGATCTCTGACAATTAATGGTGTTGGTGGAACGACACAACTTGCGGACGCTTTAACTTTTGGTGGAACAGGCAACGCTATCAATCTGCTTAACGGCACCCTTGACGGAAACAGCAAAACAATATCAGGCGGCAATGTTTCGGCAGGGTTTTCCGCATCTGCCTCCGCAGGTTCAACAACAATAAAAAACATCGTTTCTACGGGCATGGGTGTGGACCAGTCGGCTGGCACCATAACGCTTGGCTCCGATGTCAGTTTCGGTGGCGTATTTAACTCCAACAATTTAGGAACTGTTAATCTTGTCAGTTATAAATTAACTTGTACGGGCTTCAGTTCAAATGCTTCAACTTCTCGTACCATTGCTTTTGGAACAGGCAACATAGCGATTAATGCTACTGCTGGAGGAACTGTATGGACTACAGCAACTACTACTAATTTAACGGTAACGGGAACTCCAATAGTTAATGTTTCTAGTACAGGCGTTCTTTCTACTACGGTAGCTACCGGCATCTTGACTGAAGCGCAAGCAATTTCTTTTAACTTTATAAGCGGCAGCTATTCTCTAGTTTTTCTTGCTACCGCATCGCACTCAGCCAAGAGTGTTGATTTTACAGGGTTTACTGGCACATGGGCCGCTCATAATGCGGCTGCTACACTTTACGGTTCTTTGACTCTTTCAACTGGCATGACATTCACTGCGTCTGGTGGCGCAATGACGTTTGGTGCGTCGTCCGGCACACAAACGATCACCACCAGTGGCAAAACATATGACCAAGCGATAACCATTAACTGCGGCGGCACGGTGCAGCTTGCTGATGCGTTGCTCATGGGCACATCAAGGGCATTTACGCATACGGCTGGAACATTAGACCTAAATGGAAAGACGCTGACTGTTGGCACGACTTATACAACGGCGGCTGGCACTAAGGTACTCACATTCAACGGCGGGACACTTGTTTGCCCGGCAGTGACGGCGACTGCATTCAACAACGCAGCGCCAACAGGTTTTAGTACGCTTGCCGGAACAGGTACTGGCAAGATCAGCATGACCGGCGCGACGGCTAAAAGTTTTGTCGGCGGTGGTTCTACCTACAACTGTACCCTATCCAATGACGGCGCTGGCGCGTTGACGATAACGGGTGGCAACACCTTCACCACTCTTGCAAATGGCGTTCAGCCAACGACATTCACTTTCACTGCTGCAACAACGACGACGGTAACTAATTTTAATCTTGCAGGAACTTCTGGTAATCTTGTCACCATCAATAGCGCGACAGCCGCAACCCACACACTTTCCAAAGCCAGCGGAATTGTTTTAGCGCAGTATCTCTCCATAACCAATTCAATAGCTACTGGTGGCGCAACATGGTATGCCGTCAACTCCACCAATGTCAGCGGTAACACCGGATGGATTTTTGGTGTCAACAAGTATTGGGTTGGCGGCACGGGCAACTGGAGTACGGCAGCTAGATGGTCTCTATCATCCAATGGGGCTGGTGGAGCTGGAATTAACATAGCCGACAATGCGGTGTTTGACTCATTGTCAGGCGGCGGAACATCTAGCATAACTAGCGATGTTAGCGTTCAGACGTTGACGATGACTGGTTATACTGGAAATTTGTCATTCGGTTCAAATACAATTTCTCTAACAACTGCTGTTCCCGGTACGGCGTATACTGGTGATTCAACATACACCATAGGATTCACCACAGGCACAACACCTAACATTAATATCACCAATTCTACTGCAAACGCTTTGACGATTGACACCGGAGCGACGGTAACAGAAGCGAACACTATCTCTTTCAATTTTACAGCCGGAACGTATGCTCTTACTATTGCAGCTTCATCCAGAGTTCGTAGTCTTAACTTTACCGGCTTTGCTGGCACGTTTGTGTCTACAGGAATTTCCATCTATGGCGATTTAAACCTTGGCTCTACGGCCAACTTTACGGCTTCTAACGTACTTACATTTACTTCAACATCTGCAACTACGCGCACAATTACGTCCAACGGGCTAACATTAGATAGGGCACTGACTTTTAGCGGCGTAAACGGAAAGTGGCAACTTGTTGATGATTTGACGATGGGGTCAACACGCACTCTGACGCATAACAATGGAACGCTTGATCTTAACGGAAAAAATTTGACCGTTGGCACTCGATATACAACTGGTACTGGAACAAAAGTCCTGACATTTAATGGCGGAACACTAGTTTGTCCTAACGCTAATACAACTTCATTCAACAATGCTGTTCCAACTGGTTTTAGTACAGTTGCTGGAACCGGCACCGGCACGATTAATATGACTGCTGCGACCGGCAAAACATTTGTAGGCGGCGGCTCCACCTTCAACTGTACGGTGTCTAATGGTGGCGCTGGCTTGCTGACCATATCTGGCAACAACACTATCAGCACCGTCACTACGACATCCGGCAGTGTTGCTATAACCGGCAACAACACAATTACCACCATCTCCAACACCGCCCAGCCCGTTACCTTCACCTTCACTGCTAGCACGACGCAGACCATCACCAACTGGAACGTCAATGGGACCGCAGGCAATCTTGTTACCATTGTCAGTTCAGCAGCAGGCACGGCAGCATCTCTGTCAAAGTCGTCTGGCACAGTGTCGGCAGACTATCTGAGCATCAAAGACAGCACGGCGACTGGCGGCGCTGCTTGGTACGCTGGCGCGAACTCTGTCAACGTCAGTGGCAACTCTGGGTGGATTTTCACTGGTGTGCCATCAACGTCCACCGGCAACTTCTTTTTGCTGTTCTGATGGTTATGTTGATGCAACGCTCAAATTGTGGCACATAGGGGTAGCGGAGTTACACCATGGCGAACCAGCAAATCCCCAATCTTCCTGCTGCCATCTCTCTGAGTGGGCAAGAGCAGATTGAGGTTGTGCAGTCTGGCGTATCCCGACGCGCCACCACATCCCAGCTTGCCAACCTTCTTGGCATCGGCCCGACTGGCCCGACGGGGGATACTGGTCCGACAGGTTCGACCGGCCCCACGGGTGCGACCGGCGCAACCTCAACCGTTGCTGGCCCAACGGGTCCGATAGGTGTTACGGGCCCCACTGGCCCGACCGGAGCCACGGGCGGTACGGGTTCGACCGGCGCGTCTGGCGGCATTTACAACTCCACCAGCACCACTAGCCTGACGATTGGGCTTGGAACGCAATCCCTGACGGTTGAAACGGGGCTGGCATATACGGCGGCGCAGCAGCTAATCATCGCCAATAGTTCCTCAAATTACATGATTGGCACGATTACGTCCTACACGTCCGGAACTGGCGCGCTTGTAGTGAATGTCACGTCCGTTCTCGGATCTGGCACGTTCGCCTCTTGGACCACTAATATCAATGGCGCGTCTGGCCCTGCTGGCGCTACTGGCGCAACCGGCCCCACTGGTGCGACGGGCGCCACATCCACTGTTGCTGGTCCCACTGGCGCCACGGGCCCAACGGGCTCAACTGGCGCCACATCTACTGTTGCCGGTCCTACGGGCGCTACTGGTCCGACGGGCTCGACCGGCGCTACATCCACTGTCACCGGCCCCACTGGCCCGACCGGTTCGACAGGGCCGACAGGCCCCACGGGGCTGACTGGAGCAACGGGCGCGACATCCACTGTTGCTGGCCCAACGGGTGCAACTGGCCCCACGGGCGCTACAGGCAGTGGAGGCTCTGCTGGCCAGCCAAATGGTGGATTTGTATCTTCGCCAACATCATATTATTTTGGATACAGCATCGGTATGTCCAGTGCGACTACAATCGCTCCAACTAGCGCAAGAGTCTATTACACAGCCTTTACCGTTGGTGAAACAACAACTTTTACAAAAATGTCCGTATACGTCACTACTGCTGAAGCAGGGAAAATTTGCAGATTAGGTATTTATAATTGGTCTGGAGGAAAAGCGACAACTCTTGTTTTGGACGCAGGAACTGTCTCAATGTCAGTAGCCGGACTTGTTGAACTTACAACTTCACAATCGCTGACGCCCGGCATTTATGCGCTTGCAATGATTAGTGATGCAACAACTGGCGTTCTTAAAGCTAGCCTTGTATCCACAGCCGTATCTTCTTCAATGTATGGGGCAACTTCATTTGGCACCAATGCAAGCACATATTATTTTTATGAAGCTGGATCTGGAACTACGCTCCCCTCAACGGCATCCTCAACGCCGGTAGCTTCATCAAGTGCGCCTCCCATTATAATGATAAGGCCGTAACATGCAGAATATCCGCTATTCTCTCTACGACAACGGCGTTCTCGTTCATCAGGAAGACAACAGGCTTGTCTCTGTCTGCGCTGAACAGAAGCTCGCTGAAATCCGATACAACTGCGCGCAGTGCATTGCAGCCACCGGCATAGACTGGATGGTCCAGCGCGAAGTGTCTGGCGGAAAGCCGGTGCCTCAGTCTGTGAAGGATGAGTGCGCGGCTTATCGTGCGAAATCAAATGATCTGGAGGCTAGGGTGGCGTTGTCCGTTACCTTTGCCTTGCAGGACGACGACAAGAATGTTTGCGACACAATCGAAAGCATTGTGTGGTAAAAATCACCAACCAGCATAGAGGGGGAAAATATGCTGCCAATCATCGTCTGCTGCAACGCGAATAAGCACCTCGACGTACTTGAGGCTTCAATCAAATCCTACGCGCCAGAGATGCAAATTCTCCGCTATCGGTCCACGGGCGCGTCTTTCGGGGAAAGTTTCAACGCCGCCATGGATGATGCGTTTTCTCGGTATGATGAGATCATCATCGCCAATGACGATATTGTCCTGACGCCGACCACCATTCCGGAGTTTATGGAAGATGTGCAGGGGTTGAAGGACTGGCACGGCGACAAACTTGGCCTCGTGGCTACCTACTCCAACGAGATCAGGCAGGCGCAGAACATCCGCTACAATGACAGAGTTATGCGCAACCTTGAGTGCGTTTCGCCCATCTTTGCTTACATCAGCAAGAGAGCTTATCAGGCGGCTCCATTCCCTCCGCTGAATTGGTACTCGGACGACGTGATGTGCGAAGATTTGATTGCCGCAGGCTTCTACAATTATGTTTCAAAAGCCTACGTCCACCATGTTGGGTCGGCCACCATCGGACGAGACTACACGGCGCTCAATGATGCCGCCAAGCCGTGGATCATGGAGAACCGGCCCCAGTACTACAGCAAGTGGTTTGGGGTGCTGCCATGAAGATATGCGTATACGCTATCAGCAAGAACGAAGCGAAGTTTGTCAGCCGGTTCTGCGACTCTGCTCGGGATGCAGACCTCATTCTCATTGCAGACACGGGTAGCACTGATGGGTTGCCCGAGGAGGCAGAAGAGCATGGAGCGACTGTTCATCACATTAGCGTTAGCCCTTGGCGCTTTGACGTTGCTCGCAACGCCGCTCTGGCATTAGTGCCGGGGGATGTTGATGTCTGCATCAGCTTGGACATTGACGAAGTTCTGGAGCCGGGTTGGCGTGAAGAAATAGAACGTCTATGGCAAGTCGGAACTACAACAAATATGCGGTTCCTATTTGACTGCGGAAATGGAATTGTCTTCCGACCGGAGAGGATTCATGCCCGGAACGGCTATATGTGGCGTCACCCGTGCCACGAACTGCTTATTCTGGACAGCCGTGTCCCGGCTTCACAGGTCAGTTCCGATATGGTTTTGATGCGGCACCTTCCCGACGACAGCAAGAGCCGGTCCCAGTATATGGACATTCTTGGTATTGCCGTTCAGGAAACGCCCGACTGTCACCGAAATGCGTTCTATTACGCCCGTGAACTTGGGTATCAGGCCCGGCATCAAGAGTGCGTTGACGCATTCAAAAGGTACTTGAGTCTGCCCGGATCTGTTTGGGACCATGAGCGTTGCTATGCTCATCGAGCCTTGGGACGGGCATATACGTCCCTCGGCAATCATTTTGAGGCCGAGAAATCTTTCCGGCAGGCAACAGTTGATGCTCCGCATATTCGCGAATCGTGGAGCGAGCTTGCAATGTTCATGTATCAGCAGGGCAGGTGGACGGAGTGTTTCTCCAACGCATTGATTGGCCTTGGGATTACTCACAAGGAGCCGATCCACACCTCTGATCCGGGCGTTTGGGGATACCGTCTACATGATCTGGCGGCTATTTCTGCTTTCCATCTTGGAATGTCAGAGATTGCTATCAAGCACGGTCAGATTGCGATTGATCTTGAGCCGGACGATGGACGGCTACAGAATAATCTGCGATTTTATCACGGCGAAAACATCGCTCAACCCGCACTGGCAGCAGAATGACGAGGATCGGCCACATGGATCAATCAACCATAAATTTGGTCTTCGGGGCCATTCTCACGATTGCTGGGTGGTTTGCCAGACAACTGTGGGAGGCGGTTCAGTCACTCAAGTCTGACCTACATGAGCTTGAGGTTGATCTCCCAAAAACCTACGCCATGAAGGACGATCTCGACAAGCGCATGGCCCACATTGAAGATATGTTCCAGCGGATCTACGACAAGCTGGACGGGAAGGCGGACAAATGACGACAACCGAAGAAAAACAGGAAAAGATTGCTCTTGAGATGGCTGCGAGCGCCAGCAAGGGCGCGCTGGTCGAGAAAATTGTTTTTGCCGGCATTCCGATCCTGTTCTCGTGCGTTGTCTATCTCATGAGTTCTCTATCCTCCGCAAACAATGAAATTATTCAACTAAAGTCTAAGATCGCAGTCGTCGTCAACGCTGACAACAAAGCCATTCCGCCGCAAGGCACAACTATCGACATGGCACAGATCCGCGAAAGTTTGAGCGATCAAATCTCAAAGGTTGAGAAGGAAAGCGCGTTGGCCCGCGCCGCCATGACCCTCGACCGCGAACGCTCCATGTCTGCCATTGAGAAGAGCCGCATGGATATGGTGGCCGATGCCGCAGCGGCCAGAGCATCAATCAGGTTTGACACTGCCCAGATGATTGCTGCGTTGGATAAGCGCATCACGTTGTTGGAGAAAAACAAATGAGCCTACTCGACACATTTGGCCCACTGCTTGGTCAGGTGGCGCCCACAATCGCCACGGCGTTGGGCGGCCCGCTTGCCGGCGTTGCTGTCAAAGCCCTGTCCGGCGTGTTGCTTGGCCATGAGAACGGGTCAGAGGACGACGTGAAGGCCGCAATGGCTTCCGCCTCCCCCGACCAGCTCGCTGCCCTCAAGAAGATTGACGCTGATTTCAAGGTCAGCATGAAGGAGTTGGATATTGATCTTGAGCGGATTGCCGCCGGAGATCGAGACAGCGCCCGAAAAATGCAGACGGAGACCAAGGACTGGGTTCCCAAGCTTCTAGCCATTGTCATTACGCTCGGGTTCTTCGGCATCCTTGTCTGGATGCTGGTGCAGGGCATGCCGCAGACCGGAACCGAGGCGCTGCTGATGATGCTGGGCGCGCTTGGCACGGCTTGGACGGGCGTTGTGAATTTCTACTACGGCTCATCCGCCGGCTCCAAGGCCAAGAACGACATGCTTGCTGCGAAGGACAAGTAATATGAAAGAGAATTTCGACAAATGCTTTGATCTTGTCCTCGCGCACGAGGGGGGGTACGTCAATGATCCCCGCGATCCCGGCGGCCGCACTAATTTGGGAGTGACGCAGCGAGCTTGGGAAGCATTCCTGAATAGGAGCGTGACCGAGGCGGAAATGCGCAGGCTTACGCCCCCGGACGTGAAGGCCTTCTACAAGGCCATGTACTGGGACAAGATCAAGGGCGACCAACTCCCCGCCGGGGTGGACTACGCCGCCTATGATCTCGCCGTCAATTCGGGCGTGGGGCGGGCGGCCAAGTACCTTCAGGAAATAGCTGGCGTCCCGGCTGACGGGATCATCGGTCCAAAATCCATGGAGGCCATTCTGGCTTGCGACCCCCAAGAGATGACCGACGCAATTTGCGACATGCGGCTGGAGTTTCTTCAGCGCCTGCCAACCTTCGCCACCTTCGGCAAGGGCTGGAGCAGGCGCGTTGCCGAGGTCAAGGAAAAGGCGACCAGTATGGCGTAAATGATTTGGCGGTGGTATAGTCTCGGCGTCTTGGAGTTTCCGGCATGACCACCCCTATGTCATATGATGGCACCGTAGCTGGCACCACCAGCTATGTCACTCAGATCGCTACTATGGCGGTTGTGCCAGAGACTGACGCCGCATACCTGACGATCCTGCCCCAAATGATCGCATACGCCGAGCTTCGGATGTATCGCGACCTTGATTTTCTCTTCACTTCCGGCTCGACGACTGCATACAGCATGACGGTGGGAAGCCGCATCATCAACGTGAACGCCGAGACGTTCCCTTACGGTACTCTGGTGGTTCCCGAGCAAATTAACGTCATCACCCCAGCGGGCATCAGCAATCCGGATCTTGGTACGCGCACCCCCCTTCTTCCGGCGACCAAGGAATTTCTTGACGCCGTTTACGGCTCGTCTGGATACACGGGAACGCCGCAGTATTGGGTGCCGTTTGACGACTATACTTTCTTGGTTGGGCCTTATCCTGACGCCAACTACACGGTTGAAATCGTTGGAACTTATCGCCCTGCCAGCTTGTCTGCCGACAACAAGACCACGTTCATCAGCCTCAATTTGCCGGATGTGATGATTATGGCCTCCATGGTCTACATCTCGGCCTATCAACGAAATTTCGGTCGCGCCAATGATGATCCGCAGATGGCCGTCACCTATGAGAGCCAATATCAGGCGCTGCTGAAGGGCGCCATGAGCGAAGAGAATCGCAAGAAGTTTGAGGCGGCGGCTTGGTCCTCGCAGTCTCAGTCTACCACTGCCACCCCGACGAGGGGGTAATCCATGCCGCATAATGCCCTCAAGCTGCTGCCCGGCGTTGATCAGAACAAGACGCCCGCCCTCAATGAGGCGGCCATTTCCACGGGCCAGCTCATCCGGTTTATTCCGGACAGGACGCTTGGCGGCCTTGTGCAGCAGGTTGGCGGCTGGACCAAATATCCTACGCAATCCACGGGAGTGCCGATGGGGTCGATTGTCCGCGCCCTGTGGGCGTGGGAGGACACCAATAACAACTCTTACCTTGCCATCGGTGCGGATGGTGTGGCCGCCGGTGGCGGTGGTTCCCTGCAATATATTCAGGGAACGAACTCCCCCAAGGATATTAGCCCCCGAACCATAACGGCGAGTACCGTCCCGGTTTCGGTTAGCACCACATATGGCAGCAATGCCGTTCTGATTACGGACACGAGTCGCGGGATAACCGGCAACGATGCGGTCTGGATCAAGACCCCGATCAGCGTCGGTGGCCTTATCCTTTTTGGCCAATATCAATGCTACGACTACGGAAGCAGCCCCGACCAATATATTATCTACGCCACTAATCCAGCGAACGGCAGCGACGTATACGCGACCCTTCCGGCAGCGACAACGGCCGCCTCGGGGACAGGATCTGTTGCAACCCTAACATATGATGGGCCGTATCAATTTGTGGTTGGCGAAGTCGTTGTCGTGTCGGGCGTTGTGCCAGCCGGCTACAATGGGTCGTACACTGTTACTGCCTCATCGGCGGGCAGCGTGTCTTATGCCAATGCAACTACTGGCGCAATGACGACGGCTGGGACCGTAAATGATGTTGCCCTCGTCCCCTATTTCACAAACGACGCAACCAGTACAAGCACTGCAAATAATATACTTGTTACCTTCAATGACCATGGATATTCGGCTGGCGACACGTTTCCTGTTTTGATCAGCACTGAAGTCAACGGCATAACGCTCTTTGGAAATTATATCGTATCGAGCGTTATTTCTGACAGGCAGTTTATTTTCCGCGCGACTGAGTCTGGCACATCCGGATCAACGGCGTCCGCATACGAAAATGGCGGGGATGCTTATTATCTGTATTACAAAGGCACCGTCCCCGTGGTTGCCGGGATAGGATACGGCATTGGAACATATGGCGGCACCAGCCCTCTCTCCGGATATGGTGGCACAGTCTCTGGGGGAGCCCCGTCTGGATCTTCGGGGACACCAATCAATGCGGTTGACTGGACTTTGGACAATTGGGGTGAAATCCTGATCGCCTGCCCGCTGGATGGGGCCATATATCAGTGGTCTCCTACGTCCGGACTTCCGTCCGCCTATGTCATTCCGGAAGCGCCGCCGGTAAATGAGGGCTGCTTCATCGCCATGCCGCAGCGGCAAATTATCGCTTGGGGCACGACCTACAACGGCATCCGAGACCCATTGCTGATTCGCTGGTGCGATGTTGAAAATTACAACTCATGGATACCGAGCCTGACAAATCAGGCCGGCGGCTATCGCTTGCCCAAGGGCTCCCGCATCGTCCAGTGCATTCAGGGTCCGCAGCAGGGCCTGATATGGACTGATCTTGGGTGCTGGGCCATGCAGTATGTCGGCCCTCCATACGTCTACCAGTTCAGCGAAGTCGGCACCGGCTGCGGCCTGATTGGTCGCAAGGCCGCCAGCTCCGTCAATGGGATCGTTTACTGGATGGGGCCAAGCCAGTTCTACCGCCTATCCGGAAATGGCGTCGAGCCAATCCGGTGCCCCGTCTGGGACGTTGTATTCCAAGACTTGGACACGAATAATCTGGACAAAATCAGAGTTGCGCCCAACTCTCGATTTGGTGAAATCACATGGTACTTCCCGACCATCAGCAATGGCGGCGAGAATGAGGGCTATGTGAAATACAACTACGTCCTCGACCAGTGGGACTACGGCTTCAATTCGGACGCCAACCCCTATGTGGCGCGTTCTGCTTGGATCAATGAGTCAGTTCTCGGGCCGCCAATTGGCGCGGGCTTGAACCAATACCTGTTCCAGCACGAGACCTCGCAGAACGCCGATGGCGATCCGATGGACTCGTATTTCCAGACGGGGTACTTCGCGCTGACTGAGGCCGACGTCCTCATGTTCATCGACCAAGTCTGGCCGGACATGAAGTGGGGGTACTATGGCGGCACTCAGGGCGCCAACATTCGCCTGACATTCTATGTCACGAGCTACCCGAATGAGACGCCTATACCATATGGCCCCTATCTTTTGACAAGTGATACAAAATATATAACACCGAGATTCCGTGGCCGTTTGGTCTCAATCAAAATTGAGAGCAATGCTCTCAACTCTTGGTGGCGTCTCGGCAATATCCGCTATCGCGTCCAGCAAGACGGGAAATTCCTATGAGCGCCAGCCTTTCGGACATTCTCACAACGCAGAAGAATGGCGTTGTTGCTATCAACGGCCTCAATCAGACTCTCAAGGCAATTGAGGCCGATCTTCCTTGCCTTTGCACCAATCTTGCTGCTCTTAATGTTATCATGGGCAACATTCTAACGCAGCTTGAGCAAATCGCCTTCAACACAACGATTGCTGTTCCCCAAACCAACAGCCCAACATATTTGGCGTCAACCACAAGTCTTGCTGTCGTTGGGTCTGGCGTTTTGCACTCTATCTCAATTCCTATACATGGCGGTTCTGGTCAGGTTGCCGTCCATGATTGCGCTACAACTGGCGCTATTTCCGCAGCAAATTGCATTTATAAGTCTGACCCGTCAAACGCGGCAACCTTCAATTCCTATGAAAGTATCACGATGCCGTATACTCTGGGACTTGTGGTCGTAACAGATGCGGGCATGAACGCTGCAATTGCCTATACCCCTTCTCCGTGAGGATAAGATGCCGCTGACAAAAGGTTCTTCACAGAAAGCGATCAGCTCTAATATTGAGGAGTTGATCGGCACCGGCCGCCCGCAGAAGCAGGCGGTGGCGATTGCGTTGGACACTGCGCGCAAGACCAAGGCGCACGGCGGGCGGTTCCAGCAATCCCCCGTCCAGTTTGGCGGGACGCCATACGGTCAGGGGTCTGCCCCGTACAACCAGACCGCACCGAAGAGGCGGGCCGCTGGCGGCGAAATCCCCATGCCCGATGAGGGCGGCAATGCAACCAAAGTCCACATTGGCCCCATCCACAGCCCGGTGGCAGGTCGCACAGACCACTTGCCCATGCACGTCCCGTCCGGCTCCTATGTCATTCCGGCGGATATTGTCTCGTCTCTTGGCGAGGGCAACACCATGGCCGGGTTCAGGGCCGTGAAGATGATGTTCAGGGAATCCCCGCATGGCGCATATGCGGCAGGTGGCGGGGTTGGGGAGCCTGTGCCTATTGTCGCCGCCGGTGGAGAATATGTTCTTACCCCCGACGAAGTTATGTGGGCTGGCAAGGGAGACCTTGACGCGGGGCACCGCGCGCTCGACAAGTGGATCACGGACACGCGGCAGGATCTGATCAATACGCTCAAGAAGCTGCCCGGACCGAAGAAGAATTGATTCCTAACCGCATGAGGGGATAGTCATGCTTGAAGAACTGAATGTGCGAATTGGAACTCCGGAAGATGTCCACGACATGATGGATCTGGCCATGAAGGCCTGCGCCGAGAATGGCTTTGTTGATCCGAACCCGAAGAAGCTTTTGGCCGAGATTTGGCCCGCACTCAACCTTGATCACGGGCTTGTCGGCATCATTCAGGATGACGGCGGCAAGCTGGAGGGGGCCATCCTTCTCAGGATTGGAACAATGTGGTATTCAGATAGCTACGTTCTTGAGGAAAAGGCTATCTTTGTGGACCCCGACTGCCGCAGCGCAAAGGGCGGCAGGGCTCGCAGACTCTGCGAGTTCTCGAAGCGGACGGCCGACTCGCTCGGCATGCCGCTGATTATCGGTGTCCTGTCGAACACGCGGACGGAGGCAAAGATCCGTCTATACGAGCGTCAATTTGGTAAACCCAGCGGCGCATTTTTCCTGTATAATGCCACTACAGGACTGAGCAAAGGACACTAGCATGGGCGGCGGCGGCAAAGGTGGATCGAGCGTTTCGTCCGTTCAAATTCCGCCAGAGGTTCTGGCGAGATACAACGCGGTCAATGAACGCGCCGAGACGGTGGCCCAACAGCCCTATCAGGCGTACAGCCAAGACCCCAGCGCCTTTGTCGCCCCGCTCACGCAGACGCAGCAGGCGGGCATCAAGAATACGAACGCCATGGCCGGTGCGGCGCAGCCCTACTACGGCGCGGCCACCGAACAGTTGATGCAGGCCCAGCAGGGCGCACAGCCCGCAATGGCTGCTGCTTACGGGAACCTCGGTCAGGCCCAGAATACCGGCCAGCAGTATGCCGCTCAGGCCGGGCAGTATTACGGGCAGGCGCAGGGCGCCGCACAGCCTTATTACGGCGCGGCGACTGCCGGATTGGGCAATGCCCTCAACTACACCCAGCCCTTCAATCAAGCGGCGGCCTCGTCGGCAATGGGCGCGCAGGGCGCGGCCTCTCCGTACTATAACGCCGCGACTTCGGGGACGCAGGGCGCGCTTCAGGCTGGTCAGGCCTTTATGCCCGGCGCCACGGCCGGCGCTCTGGCTGGCGGGCAGGCGGTCAATGCCGGGCAGCTTCAGACTGACCAGTACATGTCGCCGTACACGAAGAACGTCGTCGAGGCGACCCAGAACGCCCTCAAGCAGCAGTTCGGCCAGCAGAACGCCCAGCAGCAGGCCGAGGCCATCAAGTCGGGCGCCTTTGGTGGCGATCGTGCCGGTCTCCAGCGTCAGATGCTTCGTGGGCAACAGGCTCTGGTTGAATCGCAGGCAATTTCTCCCCTGTACCAACAGGCATACAATCAGGCCCTCCAGACGGCCCAGCAGCAGCAGGGCGTCGGCCTCGGTGCGGCGCAGGCCAACCGCGCGGCGCAGGCCCAAATGGGTCAGCAGCTTGCCGCCCTCGGCCAGCAGGGCTATGGCCAGCAGTTGGGCGCCGCCCAGCAAATGCAGGGCCTCGGCAAGGACATCTATGGTCAGGGCATCACCGGCGCGCAGACGCTGTCGGCGCTAGGGCAGACTGGCTTCGGCCAGAACCTCGCCGGTTCTCAGCAGGCGCAGGCGCTGGGCAAGGACATCTACGGCCAAAATATGCAGACTGGTCAGGCCATTCAGGGCCTTGGGCAGCAGCAATTCGGTCAGGGCACGGGCATTGCCCAGCAGCTCGCCGCGTTGGCCCAGCAGGGCTACGGCATGGGGGCCGGGACTTCGGCCGCTCTCGCAAATCTTGGATCTGGGGCGCAGGCGGCGGGGCTTGCCGGTGCGCAGGCCCAGATGGGCGCGGGCGCGACCGAGCAGCAGACGCAGCAGGCCGGCCTTCAGGCCATGTACAATCAGTTCATGCAGAAGCAGGGCTACCCCTTCCAGATCGCGCAGTTCCTTGCGAACATTGCGGAGGGCACGGGCGCGCTGTCGGGCAATACGACATCGACGACGATGGCGTCGGATCGCCGCCTGAAGGAGAACGTCAAGAAGGTTGGCGAGACCAACGACGGCCAGCCGATCTACCGCTACAACTTCAAGGGCGACCCCCGCACCCAGATCGGCCTCATGGCCCAAGAGGTCGAGAAGGATCACCCCGAGGCGGTGGACGAGACCCACGGCTACAAGAGCGTCGATTACAAGAAGGCGACCGAGGACGCCATTCACAAGGACGGTGGCGGCGAAGTGTCGGGCATGGAGCGTTACTCCATGATGTCGCCCAGCACGATGTTCAAATCGCCCGGCCTTGGCGCTCTGACGCTCCCGAAGATGGAGACGGGCAGCGACATCGCCGTCAAGCCCGGCGTGAATATGGCAGAGCTTGCCGCCATGCGCGCCCCCACGGCCACTGGCCTGTCTCCGGGGTCGCTGGAAAGCGCGAAGGCTCAGTACGCCAGCCTCTCCGGCATTACGCCTCAGTCCGGCGAGGATTACGGCGCATACAAAATGAAGCAGCTTTCCGACTTCCTCGCCAAGTACGGCGAGAAGACGCCGGAAAAAACTGCGTCTCAGTCTCTGTCGTCTCAGGGCGGTCTTGTCGGACCCTATGGCGGCGAGGGTTATGCCAACGGCGGCTATGCTGATGGCGGATATATGAACCCCGCCCTCCAGTATTATGGCCCGCAGGGCGCGAAGGGCGCGTTTGATTCGGCCGGCCCGTATGGAGCGGCCCTCACTCCCGCGCAGGCGCGTCAGCTCTTGCAGGGCACCAAGCCCCCGGCCGACAACAGGCCTACGGGCCTCCAGCAGGCCAAGCAGATTGGCGACTTGGGCACCATGGCCGGAGCGGCGTGGAAGGATCGCCCCAATTTCTTGCGTTCTGAGGCTGATGTTAAGAACAGAGAATTTGCCGGAAAGGTTGCCGAGGCCGAGCTTTTGCAAAAGGCGAAAGAGCTTGGAGTTGACAAGGTAGCAACCGGCGGCATGATTGATGGCCGCCACCACTACGCCAATATGGGCTATGTTGATCCGTCGTCCGGCCCTTATGGCAATAACGATGAAAATTCGCTTGGCGCAATTCTTTCCAAGCCGCAAGAAGAACGCCACGAACTTCTGAGGCCCAATGAGCGCCGCCAGATGCCGCAGGAGAGCGGTCTTGGAACGGCCATGCAAATCGCCAGCCTCGGCAAGACCGGACTTGAAGGACTCAAGGGTGCTAAGGGCGCGGCCGATTGGGTCGGCGGCAAGCTTGGTGGTGACGCCGCTGGCGAGGCCGCCAGCAAGGGCGTGATTGACCTGACGACCAAGGCTCCGGGCCTTGGCGCTGCTGCTGCGCCTGAAGCTGTAACGGCTGCTGTTCCTGAAGCGGCCGCTGCCGCTGTTCCGGAAGTTTTGGCTGGCGTTGGCGAAACTGCCGCCGCCGCTGCTCCTGAAGTATTGGCTTCTGCGGCTCCAGAAATTTTGGAATTTCTGCCCTTCTTGTTCCTGAAAACTGGCGGGGCTGTCCCCCGCCGTCACTTCGCTGGCGAAGATGGAAGCTTCGTCACGCCGCCCCGCGCTGATCGTTTCACCGGCCCCGACACCGGCGAGCCGATGAGCGAGGAGGATATGGCGGCACTCAAGAAGATGGCCCAAGAGACAACGGTCATGCGCCCGACGCCCCGCCCGAACATTGCGGCGGCGAGGCCTGCGCCCGTTGAGGCGAAGACTGAGGCTCCGGTTGAAGCCGAGGCCAAGCCCGCCGGGCGCCCGAAGGTAGGCGACGTCGGATCCGGACGCGCCCCGTTCAAGTATTTTGCCGAGGATCTTCTCTCCGACAAGCTCAAGCCCGAGACCAAGTCGGCACTCACCTCCGAGAACCTTTGGATTCCCCTCTTGTCCGGCATTGCGACCGCCGGGGCCTCCAGATCACCCACGCGCGGGCAGGCGCTGTCCGAGGGCCTTCTGGGCGCGACGACGGCCTACACCGGCCTCCAGAAGCAGCAGTCTGGCACTGACCTTGAGCAGGCCAAACAGCGCCGCGAACTTGTTGAGGGCGCTCAGAGGGCAATCATCTACAACCAGAAGACTGGCCTCCCGACCGGCGTCCTTGTTTCGACCCCGACCGGAATGCAGCAGGTTGATTTTGGCTATGCGTGGGATAACCGCGCCACGCTTCCCCTCACCGCCGCCACCATTGCTGAAATGGCGGCGATAGTTAATCGCAACCCAGACATTGTTCAGCAGAACAAGGCCCCCGCCGGAGGCACAAAGACCGAAACCGGCGCCGGTGCAGGAACTGGCGCGGGGGCTGGTGCGGGCGCAGGGGCTGGCGCAGGAACCCCGGACACCAGCACTTCAACAAGGGTGACGGGCCGCGCCCCCGCCGCAGTTGAAGAACGCGCGCAGGCCACGCCCGCACCAACGCCGTCTGCAATCCGCCCCGTGGAGGAAATCTTCGGCGTGGACAGGCCGACCGAGGGCCGCGTTGCTGAAGAAGTAAGGAAGAGGATTGGCACGGACACGAGCGCCATCAAGGATGAGTTCACGGCAAAGACTGCCCGCGCTCAGGACAGCCGCGAACAGAAGCCCCTGCTCATGGAACTTGGGTCTGCTTTTGCTGGCCTGCCCGCAGAGAGCCTGATGGCTTCCGGCGCCGGCGCTCCTGTAGCCTCAACACTAGCCGGATGGGGCAACTGGCTTGCAAAAACAGTTGGCGCGTCTCCAATTGTCCAGCCCGCAGACATTCGCCGCGCCGAGACAATCCAAAAAGTAACTTCTCAAATGAACAAGGCCGTTAATGAGGCGTCCGGGCAGAAATCCTATAATGCCTACGAATCCATGGGAAAAATGTTCCCATCAATGGCCACCTCGCGTGAGGGCGTGGCGGAAAACTTCGCCAACATTGTCGTCACGAACCAGATGCCCGACGACGAGAACAGGTTTGCGCAGGACTGGTTCAAGAAGGCGAATAAGGTCAATCCGGCCTACGCCGTGGCCACCGGCCCCGCCGTCTCCGAAGCGTTTAAGGACAAATTCTCCCCGCTCTACGAGAAGGAGAAGAAGGCGATTGCTGGAATGTTCCTTGAGCCCGTGATGAAGAAGAACGGGGAGCAAGTCCTCGACCCCGAGACGAAGCGTCCGATGAACTATTTCCAATATGTCTCGACCTACGGGAAAGACTTCTCTCCGGAAGTCAAAAAGGCCATTGAGACCAAATACGGCGAGGGTATCCTTCGTTATTTCCCGAATATCGCGAGGTAAAAATGGCCGAGGAATATCCGCAGATCGACGTTGAAGATATTCTCTCTGGCCCTTCGCGGTCGGCTCGCCCCGGAACCGAGCTGACCGTTGAGGACATAATGACGCCGAGTTCTCAGGTCGAGAGGCCGCAGAGGGCTCCGGCGAAGCCCGAAGACATTGCCAAGTCCGTGGCCACGCAGGGCGTCCTTGGCGCGACTGCCGACACCATGGGCATCGCGTCCCTGCCGGGGACGGTGATGAAGTTCGCTGGCGAGAAGCTGGGTCTGGTTCCCTCTGAGGAAGAGCGGATCAAGCAGCAACTTGAATTGGATCGCCAGATTGCGGAGCGCAAGGCAGCGCACGAGGGCTCGTGGTGGCAGCAGACAATGCCGTCATTCATGCAGCCCAAGTTCGACGAAAGGGGCGACGAAATTGAGCGCGCCTACCGGCAGCGCCTGCCGACGTCCGAGAGGGCCGAGGAAACCATCACCGGCCTCGTCCCCGCTCTGAAGTACGAGCCGCAGTCCGAGGAAGCCCGCAAGGCCGGAGAGGTGGCCCGCGCCGCCGGTTCCATGGCCGTTGGCCCCGTGGAGGGTATTGCCGGCCGCATGGCGGCTGGTGCATTGGGCCGCGCCGCCGGGCAGCAGGCGGGCGAACTTCAGGAGCGTACAGGCTTCCTGACCCCCGAAGCTGGGCAATACCTTGAACCCCTTGTCTCCTTCGTCGGAACCATGGGCGCGTCCAAGCTTGGCAGCGACATCAAGAACCTTGCCCTTCCCGGCAAGGCCGCCGACGCCGGTATTGCGGGCGCCATGGCGGAAGACTTCAATTCCGGCCGTGTGGACCCCAAGGCAATTCAGAGAATGATTGACAGCGAGACGCCCGGAAGTCTTGCAGACATCTTCGGCCCCGGAACGGCAGTCCACAAGTTCATTGAGGAACAGGCCGGAATGGCTGGCGGCGAGGGCCAAAAGCTAGTCGAGCGTTATAACGCCGCGATTGGAAAAGATCTTGGTGTCACGCAGCGCCTGCCGGAGTCTCAGGGCCGCACCCTTAATTTCCTTAGCAGATTTTCTTCGCTTGATGCGCCAACCTCAAAGGCAGTCACAGAGCGGGCCAATGATGTCACGCGCAATATCATCTACAGCGCAGTCAAAGCCGACCCGGCCGCCCGCGCCATAAGTCTCAATTCTCTTGGTCCTGAGGTGGCCAACAATGATCTGATTCGCCAGTCTGTTGATGCCGTCACGAAGGCGGCTCCCAGTACGCCAAAGGCGTGGGGCGTTGTGGCCCCCAAAACTACAGCGGGAACGCCCGCAGCGCCGATTACTGGGCCAAACGGTGCGCCGCTTTTGGATGCCTCCGGCCAGCCCATCATGCGGCCGGCTGTTGCGGCAGTGCAAACCCCCGCCAATCTTGCTTTCTATGATCTTGTCAAGCGTGACCTTGATCGAAAGATTAAGATCGCTGAGAGCCTTGCGGGCGGCGAAAGTTATAACCCAACGACAGTCGAATCGCTCAAAGAGGCCCGCAAAAATCTTGTGGCTTCTCTTGATAATAGGGTCAAATCATACGCGCCGACGCGGGCGAAGGCTGGCGAACTGTTCGAAATGGACAGCGCGCCGGAGGCCGGCTCTGATTTCTATCGCAAGCGAATGAACATTTTTGACAAGGCTGACGCTGGAAAGGCCTTCTCTTCAATGGCCCCCGAGGCGCAGGACTTGTTCCGAACTGGTTGGTATCATGAACTTGCCAACGACTTGAAGACGCCGGGCGGGATGGATAAAGTTACCCGTAATTTTCTTGGCGATGAAAACTTCCAGCAGAATGCCAAAATGATTCTTGGCAAGGAATATGACGCCGTTCGCGGAAAAGTTTTGTCCGAGACAATTCGCAACAATGCCAAGGGGATTAAGCCCGTCGAGACAGCTCAGGGCGTTAAGGAAATAATAAAAACTGGCGGCAAATTTGCAGCAGTTCCGGCCGCAATTGCCGCCATGAGCGCGGAGGCTCTTACGGTCGCAGCCATACAGGCGCAACTCCTGTCGCCCCAAAATTTGGCTTATTTCATCGCCACTGGCCTTGGCGGCGCGGCTGCTAAGGGCGCGCAGCAATTTTCGGCAACGCGCACAGCGAACCGCGCCATACCGCTTATTCTTTCCGAGAAGCCCGAGGATCTTGCCCGCCTGTCCAAACTGGCGGCGGCGGACCCGAACACTGCCAAGATGTTGGCGAACCTGAATGCCGCCTACCAGAGCATTCAGCAGTCTGCCCCGGAGGGCGAGGAGCAGCCGGAGGCTCCCCGTCAGGGCCGTGCCACTGGCGGGGCCGTCAATCTCATGGCATTATCCAAGGCGGCCAAGAGGCACGTCACGCAAAGCACCGAGGGGCTTCTGAACGAGAGCGACGACGCCGTCGCCCACGCTCTGGAGATCGCCAACAAGCACATCTGAGGGTCGGACTATGGCAGCGAACACCACCAACAAGAACCTTCAGGTGCCCGACAGCGGAACGCTCTCCGGGGCGTGGGCCGCCCCCGTGAACAGTGACTGGCAGTATATTGATACGGCCTTCGGCGGGTACAAGGAAATTAGCGCGACTGGCCTGACCACGCAGACCATGACGTCCGGCGTCTCCGACACCTACAGCTACATCCCGCTGATCCTGAGAATCAAGAATGCGATCAACAATGATGTCGTATTCGTCATTCCGTCGGGCGTTGGCGGCCAGTGGGCGGTTCGGAATGACACCACAGACGGCACCGGCGGCCCGTGGACCGTCACCTTCGCCTCCGGGGGCGCTGGCACGTCTGTCATTCTTCAGCGCGGCGTCAGCACCCTGATTTACTCCGACGGAACGAACATCAAGTATTCCGACAACTGGACGCGCACGACTGCGGGCGGCTCCACCACTCAGGTCCAGTACAACAGCACTGGCGCGCTGACGGGGTCTGCCGGATTTGTCTACGACTCGTCCACCGGATATGTGGGCATTGGCAACACGTCGCCCGCTCCGACCACGCCTAGTCACCCCCTGACGGTCAAGGGCATCATCCGCACTACCTATAGCTCGGGCACGACCGGCGGCGGCATTCAGTTTCCCGACGGGACTGTGCAGACGTCGGCCGCGACCGGCGGCCCGTCCTCCTACGTCGCCAGCATTGACTTCGGCTCTACCGGCCTCCTGCCCTCAATCCCCTCGGTCGGCGCAGTAACGGTTGGCGGAACTTTGGCAATTGCCTATGGCGGCACGGGCGCGACGTCTGCTGGTTCTGCCCGGACTGCGCTTGGCGCTGCGTCCTCCGGGGCCAACAGCGACATCACGAGCCTGACGGGCCTGACCACGGCGCTGAGTGCTGCGCAGGGCGGCACAGGTCAGTCCTCGTATACTGACGGCCAACTCCTGATCGGCAACACCGCAACTGGATTCCTGTCGAAGGCCACGATCACCGCCGGAAGCAACATTACCGTCACTAATGGAAACGGAACCATAACGATCGCGGCGTCTGGGACTGGAGTTACAACATTCTCCGGCGGATCTACGGGTCTAACGCCCAGCTCTGCTACGGGCGGAGCCGTCACGCTGGCGGGAACTCTTATCGCCGCCAATGGCGGTACTGGCCTGACTTCACCGGGGACGGCGGGGAATGTTCTGACCAGCACTGGCTCGGCGTGGGCCAGTTCTGCTCCGACGGTTGCCGCCCCGTCTGCTATTGGTCAGGTTCCCTTCAGCACGAACGGTACGAGCTACACAGCAACCCAGAAGATCGTGCAGACAACGTCGCAGGCGTCCACCAGCGGCACGTCAATTGACTTCACCGGCATTCCGTCTTGGGTAAAGCGCATTACGGTGATGTTCAACGGCGTGTCCACGAACGGCTCGTCTCAGGTCATAATTCAGTTGGGCACTTCCGGTGGAGCTGTCACCAGCGGCTATTTGGGCGGGGCAACCGTATTTACGTCCGGCATCCTGACGCAGAACCTTTCATCGGGATTCTCGTTTTATTTCTACACGGGGGATTCTTCGTCCGCTGTCCGCAATGGCAGCTTCACCATCAGCAATCTTTCCGGGAATGACTGGACTGGCACTGGCGGCATGGCGCTTAGTAATTCGGCTTCGTCTGGCTTCACCACAGGCATTGTTCCCCTCGGGGCGGCCCTAACATTGGTGCGTATCACAACTGTGAGTGGATCCGACACATTCGACGCCGGAACCATCAACATCATGTACGAATAATCTAGGCGGTGATGATTTTGTTCACTGGCCTGTAGCAGGCACGGTAGTGCGTCCGGCAATAGGAGACGCGGTGGATCACTTCACCGCAGAATAGCGTTCCGTCATCTTCGTCTTGCCCAACGACATACCGGCACGACGAAAATCGAAGCTCCAGAATTGTCACCCCCGAATGTTGTTTATCCCCCCCGCTTACGGGGAGGATATTGTTGTCATCTTTGCAATTGTCGGGCATGATCATCTTGTGCCTGCGCTACGCTTCTGTGTCACAGGCATCCGTAAACGCAACTTGCCTCGCCCAAGGTTCATCGCCTTTGGCGAGGTTTTTCTTGTGGCGGTTGATGGCATGCAGAATCGTCGTGTGGTCGCGACGTCCCAACATATTGCCAATCTGCTTCAGGGAAAATCCCAACTCGGTGTTGAGCCTGTATGACGCCTCCTGCCGGGCGCAGACATACGCCTTCAGGCGGGCGGCGCTCTGGACCTGCTTCACGGTCATGCCGTGCTTTTCGGCTACCTCGCGCAGGATCGTCTGCGCGGGCGTCTCAGGCATGCGTATCTGCTGCATGGCTGGGGTTATAGCCTCAATCACTGGGGGCTGCTCCACGGGCTCCGGAGGCGGGTTGTCGAGCGGGTCTGGATAGGTTTGAGGCTCGGGGTAAATCAATCGCACCGCCGGCTCCTTCTTCTTGATGACTGGATTGTCCAGACGCGAGCGGACGGCCTTGTAGTGGGCGTGGAGTTCTTCAAGCGTTAACATTTGATTTCCCCTTATTCAATGTTGTCTTGGATCAGGTTCCATATTGCAAGCAACAGGAATAGCATTGCGCCGAAGCATGAGATGATAACAACCCCCGTCACCATCGTGAAGCATATGTTAATCAGGGTGTGCATGTAGTCAGTCATTATTACTCCTAAGTTCCAGAAAGATGGCGAAGAGGCCGAGAGCAGATAGAACAATGAGGGCGCTACCAATGACAGCCTGAAAAAAATCAATCATCCTTCCCCTCCAGTGCTTTGCGAGCGATGTTGATGCGCTCAGATAAAATTTGCGCTACGTCGAACATGTTGCCCATCGTACTAGTTGACCATTCAGTTTCATAACCCGCTGCTATCTCCCGCAGCGCCGCCTCTAGCTGTTTGTTCCTGACCCTGTAGCCAACAAGCTCAAGCTCCAGCCGCATAACTTGGCTCTTAAGCCGATCAATCCACTCGTTTTGTTCATTGAGCATCTTTTGAACCCGTGAGGCTTCAGTCATCTTTCCCCTCCAGTGCTTCACGAGCAACACGCCGCATGGCTTGCGACACAGGGCAGCACTCCCACCCGTCAGACAGGTCACGCAGCGCCGCCTCTAACTTTTCAATACGGTCAGCTTGCTTTTTTGTGTGCGGCACCAATTCATCTGCAAATTTGATATAATCCGCAAGCAGTTCATCCGTTTGCTTGGCATGACTTGAAGCAAGAAAAAGACGCTCATACTTTTCTTCAGTCGTATGCCCATCCCATTCGCTGCTATATGCTGGCAAGTGAGCAAACAGATGCGCTTCGCTGTCATGGTAGTGCCATGATGCCTGACCAACCGGCAAGTCGATATATACACAGTTGTGCCACGCCTCATCCCATCCGGGGATAGCTGTTTTCTTTACGCCAGACGGATAGATGCTGGCAAGGAAAGCAACCAAACGATTGCGTTCTGTATATGCCCCGTCACGCGCCGCCTCCAGCTTCTCGATGCGGCTGGCAGCTTCAAAGACCATTCCACATGAGCCATATTCGCGCAGTTGCGCTACAAGATCATCAGTCATCTGTTCTCTCCTGTGCTTTGCGGGCAATGTCGCTGACGTACATCACCCGATCCCTGAATGGGATCTCATGCACTTCTGCCATTTCCATCACATCCCGCAGCACGGCTTCCAGCTTTTCGATACGGTCGGCGGCTCTGCGATAATCTTCAATGACCAAAAGCTGATGTTCAGCATTCAACCGCAGGTCAATCACAAGATCGTCACTCATCGAAGTTTTCCCCCTCTTCATATTCAACTTCAACCTTCAACCGTGCAACAGGCTTCTTAACCCTATAGCTCGCCCAATAATCCGCCGCAGCTTTAGTTACGAATGCTTCGACATACACATCGTTTTCGCCAATGTTGATGTAGAGCATTTTCTTGATACGTTTAGGTGGGGTTTTTGAAGATTCGTTCATCGTAGATTCCTTCTAATGTTTCACGCGCAATTCTGCGATATGTCCAAAGCATTTTTGTTTCGTCTATTGAGCATGTCCCATCAGAATATTCGACGGTTCGCGATCCGCAAATCCACCGCAGTGCCGCTGATAGCATAGCATTGCGTTCTTTGAGCCGGTCAATCTCAGCATTCTGCTCAGTGAGCAGCTTCTGGACCCGTGAGGCTTCAGTCATCTTTCCCCTCCAGTGCTTTGCGGGCGATGTAAGAAGCATTGCGCATGTCATACACATGCTGACCGCCTTTCGGATCGTCCAAAGCGCCAACGATCTCCCGCAGCGCCGCCTCCAGCTCATCAATACGAGCCGCATAACTGTTACAGATGCGATTCCACTCTTCTTCCCCGGACTCCAACTGCTCGATGCGGGCCGCTGCCTCCGCTGGCTCTTTGCAGGCGCAGGCGAACATGTGGCGAAGACGGAAGGGTAGGGATTCGGTCATAGCCCGTCTCCTTCGGCAAAATCCAACTCGACCTTGATGCAGGCGATGCGGTTGGTGATGTCATAATGTGCGTTTTCGGTAGCGCAGACGGTGCTATTTTCAAACACATGTAGCCACACCGTCCGCTTGTGGCGGGGGCGAACTTCGATGAGGTCGTCTGAAAATCGCATGTTGCCGCCAAAACCACCGTCTGAACTCCAATCCTCACGAACCCATCCCTCGTCTGTTTTGATTGCGCCGTGAACTGGACGAATACCAGCCCCATCCGTCGCATAGATGCGGACTTCACGGCCATCTCTGGTTTTGTAAGTTTTAGATTTGTCGATCATTTTGGAACCTCTAACTTTGCGGCTTGCATCATTTCAGCAATCTGCAATGCCAAATGACCGTCCAGCCTGAAATATATGCGTTTCCCATCTGCATCCGTCAGATTGCGACAAGCCATCATCAGCCATTCGGCTAACTCTTCTTTGGATTTAGGTTTGTAGCTTGAGAGAAGATCCATCGGTTTTTCATGCGTAAGCATCACTCATTCTCCTTCTTGGGCGGCACAGGCAAAGGCATCCAGTGGGTGGGTTGATGTTCGTCATTTAACTTCAACCATGTTGCCCTTTTCATCCCAGCCCATTCCATTTTATATAAACAACACCAACCGGAAACCCATTTGATTTCCCCAACTCTGAGATCAGGGTTTTCGCTGGGAATCTTGCCCTTTAAGGTTGTCCCATCCTTTGGCGCAGTCTCTATCGGTCGCCATTTAGTCATTGTTCTTCCCCTTCTTCTTTTCAACAATCGCTCTAAGTTTTTCAACGTACCAATCCCACCGGCACGATGCTCGATCTTTCAGCCCGTCTATTTTGTCTGCGATGAACAGTTCATTCCCATCAAGAAGGCGTTTGTTCATCGCCATATTGGCAATGATTTCCCAATCTGCTTGATCTCGCCTGCTATGCTGTGCAGACAACTGGATACCGTCTGTCATCCCCTTTGTGAGCCAATAAACCGCATCAATGTTTTCTTGAACAGATTTGGACGCAAAACTGTACAGTTGAAACTTTTCATTCTCAGTCATCTTTCTCTCCCATCAACATCTCGACCTTCGTCTTGTTCTCATCATCCAGATAGTAGCCAACGCCCCTAATGGTGCTGACTTCAATGCCATGCTCGCGCAGCTTCTTCCGCAGCTTGTGCATTGCAACTTTGACGCGATGGTAGGCGTAGTCCTCACCCTCACCTCTATTCAGGTGGCCTGTCGCCATGCCAATGGCATCCAGATAGGCATAGGTAGCAGTCCGCTTGTTGTAGATACCAAACAGAAGCGCCGCATGTTGACGCGCCAACAGATGCAGGAATGGGTTGTCACCCGGAACAAGCTCTTCGCGAAGTTGGCGCAGTTGCTCTTCCAGAAGATGAATGCGGTCATAAAGCTGCCGGATGTGTGTCGCGTCATCCATATCAAAACCCCCATCCAATGATGATATTGATCCCCACAAGGAACATCATTGTTCCGATCATTTTTAATTCGATGTCGTATGTCACGGCGTACCCCTCCATGCCGCATAGGCGCGACGGCGCAGTTCTTCGCGCGTGTCGTGATCCTGAATGTGTTCGAATGCGGTCTTGAGAATATAACCCATATGGGTCATGGCGTTGTCGATGTACGCCGCCGCCTCTGGGCCGTTGGGATTGACTGGCAAGATCCATGTCCCACCAAACCCCATGTCATGCTCCCGAGTGCGGCGGAGCTTTTCTTGTATCTGCTGCATGTCCAATCTCCATATCAATGTTGGCGACTTCCCGACCATAGTACCAAGAAGTTGCCGTTCCATTAACGCGGACACGCGCACACTGTATCAATTTGCTACGCCTGCGGCTCCGGAGCCGTCTCTGGCTCTGGGTGCGCCTTGTTCAACATCTCTACCATTTCCCGCATGCTCTCATTGAGAACTGCATCAATGTCGTGCCCGGATGTGGCATATTCCCCGGCAAAGGCCAGATAGTTGATGCCGTCAATGTAGCTGTCCTTCTTGGACGGGGCCGCACGGATGCGGGCCAGCTTCAGGGCGTGGAGGAAGATGTTGGCCTCATAGGGCGTGATCGAACGCCCCGTGATAATTCCGAAGATGTCGCAGGCGCGGGTGATGGTGACAGTCATCTCGCCGTACTGCTCATTGCGCTCGCGGAGGATGGCGGCCGCACTGCCAAGGATTGCCTTGTGTTCCATGTCGATTTCCTACTTCTTCTTGATCAGGCGGTTGATTTTTGAGCGGGCTATGTCGATCGCTGCGTGAACTTTCTTGCTCTCATTTACAATCCTGTTCTGATCATCGACCATTTTCTTTATGATCTGATCCCTCTCCATCCAAACCGTTCTTATCTTAATCATAAGAACGTCCGCGTCAGCCACATATGACTGCAATTCTTTGACCGCCAAACTGACTTCGTCGCCCTTCTCAGGCCCGAAGTTTTCTTCCCTGACGCTGCGCACCCAGCCGACCGGAACCTTCAGCGAGGCCGCAACTTTCTCGTCGTCCCAGCCCTCTGCGTAGCCACGGGACTCGTCGAGGTAATGGCTGTCAATTTCGCCAAAGATGATGCGGCGCTCTTCCTTCGTGATGTTCAGGGGAACTGTTGGAGTTTTTGTTTTTTCTGTGCGTCTCCGGCGAGTAACGCCCGGAGGCGTTTCACCGAAGATTTTTTTCAACTCGTCAAGCTTTACATAACTGAAGTGGGGCGACGGTTGCCTGCGAGAAATCTGGCCGAGCTTGGCCATTTCTGACAGTTTGCTGTGGCTGGCCCAGCCGAGGCGGTCGGCCTCTTTGATGGCTATCTCTCCGGGGAGGGGAGTAAGTGGCCCGGCGTATTCAACTGTGTGGACCCGCTTGTTTTGTTCTGTTTCTGACTGACTGGCATGCTCATTCATTTTCCATCTCCAATGTTAATCGTTCCTGTTGCTGAGTTCTTTGATCTTTCCGATGTACCTGTGATTGATGCCCGTCAACCCACGAGAGTAATAGGCATCGTGATCGCTCTTTGATTCCGTGTTCCGGTAGAATTCCTCGACGATGATAAAGTCGTGGCTTTCAAGCGCCTTGCAGAAGTCTGCAATTCCCGTCGCCGGGTACTCGCAGATGACTTGGTGGATTGGAACGCCAGAACGCGCCGGCATATTCATCGTGATCAAAAACTTCACATCATTCTCCAGCGGTGGTGGGGCGGGCCGAAACCCGCCCCTGTTGATTATCCAAAGTCTTCTTCGTCATGAGGAACAACGCCCATTGGCGCCGCCGCCCTTGTGGAGCCCGTGGAGGGCGGTGTCTTGGCGGCTGGGGCCCAATTAGGCACCGCCTCGGCCTTCTTCTCTCCGCCGCGCGCAGGCGCATCGGGGAGGTCTGCCGGACGCTTCACCCAAGCCGTGATCTTGAACACGGGCTGGTAGTTGGTGGACTTCTTGGCGCCCGTTCCGCTTTCAATCGGTACGGTGTCGTCGAGGGCTACGACCGGCAGCTTCCCGGCGTTGGACTTGAGGCCCGCGAGGTAGTCGTCGTGCAGGAGGTCGATGCCCTTCATCATGGCCGCAGACGTTCCGGCCAGTTCACGGCAGTCGCCGCCGCAGTCGCCGCCAAGCTTGACGGACATGCGGATGCCCCGCTTGTGGCTCTCCGAGGGTCGGTCGCCCATGGGGGAGCCGAAAGGGACCATCTGAAAGTCGGGTGCCGAACCTGAATTGAACAAAATCCAGCCGACCTCAAGGTTCTCAAAATCAAACACAGCCTTGAAGCTGCGGGTGATGTCGTGAGGCGTCGAGACGCCGTCCTCGCGGTCCACGCGGAAGAACCGGCCCGCACGGGCGTCAAACTTCACGATGGGGAGGAAATCTGCACCGCCGCCGGTGCCACCATACGAAAAACCAAGTGCCATTGTACTTCTCCAGATGCGCCTGTTTGGCCGGACGCTCGCCTTTGCCCACATGGGCGAAACTTGTGCAGGGGGCGGGATTTTCACCCACATCTTCGGGGAGCAGCTTCCGAAAGTTTGCGTTAACCTACCCCTGCCCGGTCACAAACCCCAAACGTCAAACGCTGCTTTACGCGCCATAGGGTCTGCGAAATAGAAACTGTCCACCTCCGGCACCACCAAAGCGGCAAGCTCGGCGGGGTCGTTGGAGATCGACAGGAAACGCTGGATCGTCAGCGCAATGCGGCCAAGCGCCTGCACATGCTGATCCACATTCTCCAGATGATATGTCGCCGCCTTCTTGGGGGTAACATAGGTGAGACGCGCATCGAGATTATTGCCCCGTGCAGCGCAATAGAGCGCAACTTGCCGTGCGTGGCTGGTGGATATTTTTGAGGGGAGCGCGTGAGTAGTTTTGAGATCTGTGAGGATGCCATGATTCGCCCATTCAATGTCATAGAAACCGATCATGGGCACCATCAGGCCCTCGACCTTATATTCAATCTTGCCCTGCGTTGACGTTGGCTTGCCATAGGGCCGCAACTCGGTTAGCCCCATCTTCACCATGTCGCCAATGGCCCCGGCCTCCTTCTCGCGGCGGTTGTCCCCGGAGAGGGCGGTGAGCTTGTCGAACTCGGCCTTCGCCAGCGCGGCGCACTCCTCGTCGCTAGTTCCATTCAACAGGCCCTCGACAACGCCGGCCTCAACGGCAGTGCCGCGATAGGCTGCGGCGCCGACCTTCGACCGCTTCTTCATGCACTTCTCAAGCACGAACATGGCGATGCTGTTCGTGAACAAATTACAGGACGAGGGGGAGAGGTGCTGGATGTCGTGTACTTCAAACGGGTTTTTCATTGGTCACTTTCAATTTCGAACGTGACGCAGCCTAGACTGATTCGCGAAAGGGCGTCAAGAGACATTTTGTCCATTCCCCCAATTGACACTGTGGACAAAATGTCCCAACCTCGCGAATCACAGGAGGGCAAAATGTATGACGCAATTCAGTACGCCTTGATCGTGATGGCCATGATCTCTGGCCTAATCATGTTGGGGGTTGGCCTCATGTCCGCCCTCGACAATCTCTTGGACTTTTGTGGTGGTGACGATGAAGAAGACTGACCTCCAGTGGGATTTGATCCTTGAGTGCGCCGACAAGCTCGGCGTCTCCCGGTACAGCAAAATCAAGTGGAAGCAGCGCCAGATGGTGCCGCACCGCTGGCGCTGGGACATTATCAAGATGACCAAGGGCGCCGTGAATTGGGATTACTTCCGTCAGATGGACGAACAGGCGAGGAATGCGGCGTGATCTACATTGGAATTGACCCCGGCCTGAATGGCGCAATCGCATACCTCGACATTGAGGATGGACACCTTTCAATTGTTGATATGCCAACTTTTGAAGTGAAGAGAAACAACAAGGCGAAGCGTGAAGTCAGCGCGTCGGGCCTCGCAAATGTGCTTGCCGTCGCTTCAGAAGTTCGTGGCGTTGTCGTTGAGCGTGTCGGTGCTATGCCCGGACAAGGCGTCACCAGCGTCTTCTCCTTCGGCCGCAGTGTCGGCCTCATTGAGGGCATTCTTGCCGCATACGAACTTCCCGTCTCCATCGTTACCCCGCAGGCGTGGCAAAAGGCCGCAGGGGTGCGCGGGGGGAAGGACGGCTCCCGCATGAGGGCCTGCGAGCTGTTCCCGAACTATGCGGGCCTGTTTGCCCTCAAGAAACATGACGGTCGCGCGGACGCCGCGATCATGGCTTGGTATGCTGCAACCCGTTGAAATTGAGATGAAAATGAGCCTCGCAATGTCATTCGATCCCGACTTTGCCGACCCCACAGAGTGGGCTCGGATGTACCGCAACTTCGGCCTGCAAGTCGTCCCGGCGATGAGTCCGAAGGAAAACAAAAATCAGTGGAAAAGACCGGCCCTCCCAAAGTGGCGCGAGTTGGAGCATGTCCTCGCCCCCGACTTCACCTTTGAGCGTTGGTACGGCGAGGAAGGCGAACACGCCCGCCGCAACAACATGGGCCTGATCGCGGGCGCCTGCTCAAACGGCGTTTTCGTCGTGGATCTTGATCTCCACAAGGACGAGCGGGCGCAGGCGTGGTGGTACGAAGTCCTCGACCTCCAGCAGTCGGCCGGTGAACTCGACACCGTCGAGCAGGCCACCGGCGGCGGCGGCGTCCAGCTCTTCTTCCGCGCCCCTCTGGGCTGGGTTCCCCCGACATGCAAGACCAGCATCGGCGTGGACATACGCGGGCAGGGAGGCTTTGCCATGATGCCCCCGTCCATGCACGAGAGCGGCAAGGCCTACCGCTGGAAGTCCGGCCACGAGCCTTGGGAAATGGACATCGCCAGCGCGCCCCAGTGGTTCTGCGAACAAATTACGAAACTCGCAGTCCAATACGGCGGCGCAAGTGGCGAGAACCGTGTAACAGGCGAAAGCGTAAAAACTTCGTCGCCCTCAACAGCTATTGATAACTTCGGGTTCATCATTGACGGCCGCGAGGACTACATGACCAAGCTCGTCTGGGCGGCGGTCGTGGATCTCAAGCGCGACTGCCCCGGAGACCTCGGCCCGCTTTCTCATGTCCACATGATGGAGGCCTTCTCCACCTACGAGCAGAAGGTCAAGAGCCGCCTGCACGGGCTCGACTCCAACGCAGAGCGACTTGAGCGCGAGGGGCGCGGCGTCTCCATGTTCGCCCAAAAGTGGGAAACCGCCATGGAGCAGTGGGACGGCAAGGTGGCCCAACACGCCGCCGTGGAGCGGCCCTCCCGCCCTTTCGAAGATAAGCCGGAGCCCATCCCCTTCTACAAGGTGGACCCCGAGACGGGCGAGTTGACCGTAGAGCCCAAAAAGCCCGCCGAGGGCGTGTTTGAATTTCTCGACATTGAGGCAATCTTGGCCCTCCCCAAGCCGAAGTACCTGATCGACAAGTTGATGATTGAGGCGGCCCTCGGGTTCGTCTACGGCCCTCCGGGCTGCGGGAAGTCGTTCCTGACCATTGGCATGGGCCTGTCGATTGCCTCGCAGTGCGCCGAGTGGTTCGGCCGCTCCATCAAGAAGACCGGCCCCATTGTCTACATATCGTCGGAGGGCACCGGCGACATTGGCTCCCGCATCCTCGCGTGGGAGCGCGAGAGCGGCGTTCAGGTTCGGGGGCTCCCCTTCTACCTGATCCGTCAGACCATCAACTTCATGGCGGCCGCCGACGTGGAGAAGCTGCTGAAGACCGTGGCCGCAATCAGTCAGGTGGCCGGGCAGGCGCCCGTCGCCGTCTTCGTGGACACGGTCAGCCGCGTCCTCCCCGGAGCCGACGAGAACCTTCAGAAGGACATGACCCTCTTCATTGCGGCCTGTGACGCCGTCCGCGTCACCTTCGACGCCACGGTGGTCGGCGTCCACCACACCAGCCGGGCGGGCAATCTGCGTGGCTCCACCGTCTTCGACGGCGCGGGCGACTTCCTGCTCGGGATTGAGCGCGAAGAGGGCGAGATGATTGGCGAGATCCACGCGCGCAAGATCAAGTCGGCCGAGGACGGCTGGCGCCAGCCATTCGAACTCAAGAAGGTCACAGTCAACGACATCACCGGCGAGTCCAGCCTCTACGCCAAGTCCAGCACCGAGCAGGCCAAGCCCAAGGAAGTCTGGCCGGAGAAGCAGGTGTGCCGCACCATCCTCGACCTGATCCGCCGGGCGTGGTTCGACGGGCGCCCCCTGTCCAGCTACTCGCAAACCAGAAAGCAGGGCCGGTATGCCCAAGCCGTAATCGCCAAGCAGTTCGACATTCCGGAGAAGCTGGCGGACATGATGATCGACACTTGGCTGTCGAATCAGGTGCTGTCCTACGAGGTCGCGGACAAGTCCACCAAAATGCAGGGCCTCAAGGTGATCGGGAGTATTGACTGATGGAGAACGAAAACGTGAACCCCTTGGATATTGAGATCAAAGACCTTCGCTTCAAAATGTCGGCACGGCTGTGGAATTGTCTGTGGCACGACAATATGGAGACCCTTGGCGACGTTGTTAAGCTTGAGGCATGTGAATGGCTTCGGTGCCCCGGCTTCGGGCGCTTAACGCTGAAGGAGTTGGAGGATTTCCTCGCCACTTACGGTCTTCAGCTCAAGGCTGGGCGCCTGCCGCCAAGAGAACTCGCCGCAGACAAGGTCAAGAAGCTGGAAAGGGCACTGCGCGAAATAGCCAGAGTCAACAACAGCCGCGACCGCTATAGCGACGAAATCGACCGCATCATCCTCAAGGCGTTGGAGATTTGAAATGGGAAACAACATTATCCGCCTCTCAAGAGAAGAGATACAAATGGCCGAAGACCTCGGCCTGACGCTTCTGGAATATGCGCGCGGCAAGAGCGAGCTGATGAAGCAACAGGCCGAATACGAGGCATGGCTCCAAACCCCTGCGGGTGTCGCCTACATGGCCAAGAGGGATGAAGCCTACCAGCGCAGGCTGGCCAAACAGCGCGAATACAACCGCGCCTACAGGGCGAGGAAGAGGGCGCAGAGGGAGGCGGCCAATGCCCCTTAAACCCATCTCCAAGCGCCGCTGGAAGGCCCGCCTGATGCAGGGGCTGTGGATACCCCGCATGGTCATTGAGGCCCACTCCCTGACCGCCCCAGAGGGCTGCAAGCTGGTCTGGCACCCTACCGAAGACTTCATCAAGGTTGCCCATCCCTTTTCAATTGCATACCGCCCCTACCGCCCCGGCGACCGCTTCGACGGCCAAAAACGGGCGTGGGAGTGAAAACAGGCTGCGGAACTAGTGCGGAGGTTAAAAAGCCCAGAAATCCGGGCAAAATTTACTAACCTCCGCATTACCTCCGCACAACCTCCGCAAGCGCCGGAGGTTGTGCGGGGTGTTGGGGTGTAATGTTTTACATTGACACCCCCCGCAGGAGGCGGGGTGAGTTCCGCAAGACGCAATGGAGGGTCTAGGGGCGCGCTTCGCGGCCCCCTCTCATGGACCGGACATTGTGGAGGGGGCGGGGTCGGCTCTCCGCTCCGCTGCGAGCCTCGCCCGCGTTGAGACGTTGGAGACGGGATTGACGTGCTGAAGAAGGAACGCTAACGATTAACATTAGCAGTCAGGATGGAGGTTGGAATGGAATATGAGATCGTGAAGGTGGGCGGCGTCCCGTTGAAGGTTCACTCGTATGAGGTGACGATCAGGCAGGCGGGTGACTGGCGGCTGGTCGAATGTACAAAATATTCGAAGGACGGTTGGAAGAGCCTCAAGTTGTACCTCGACCGACCGGCGAGGAAGAATGTCTGGCGGCTCGGCGTCAAGGGGACGTACATGGCCGGGACGAGCGACAGCGTGTTGCTGGTCGAGTTTTACCCCGCCATGCGCGATTGGGTCGTGGCGCAGGTGAATGGCAAGGACGTATCACTCCCGGCAGATGATGGGGCCGCCCCGGAGGCGATATATGTCCCCCCGAAGGTCAGAGACTTCGTGATTGAGAGTATCTTGGAGCGTATGCTCGCCGTCAGGCCTCCGCTCTCGCACAAGGCGCAGACGAAAAAGTTGGGGCGCTACATCGTGGACATGATTGCGGAGGAGTTCGGGGTGTCACCCGCCAAGGCAAAATCGTATGTCACGGCCTTGATCGACAGGGGCGTCATTGAGTTCGCCATGATCGACAAGCACAATCGGATCAGCGGCCTGCGTCTGGTGGAGGCGGCCAATGGCTAAATCCACGGAGAAGCCCAAGGCGTGGCCCAAGGGCACGAAGACGGCGTTCGGGATGCCGACGTCGGACAGGAGCACCCCGGACTGGCATGCCACCCCCGGCACATACATCGCCGGGCGGGAAGTCCTCGATGATATGGATATGGTCGCCGTCGCCATGGAGGAGAAGTGGGGCAGGGACCGCCTGCGCCTGTTGGTGCCCCGCGAGCTGCGCGAGAAGTTCGACCGGCAGCGGTACAAGGTCAACAACGCCATCTGGCACGGCAACCTTCAGGACGTGAAGGTGGAGGCCGACCGCATGATCAAGGCTTGGAATGCTCTGGACAGGGCTGCGGAGGCCGCTGGGGCGCATACACTGGCCCCCGAGGTCTGGGAGTGCGTCACGCCCGAGGGGACTGTGGTGGCCCTCGTCAGGAACGACATGGATCTGCGCAAGGTTGTGGCCGACGGCAGGCACGTCGAGGTCTACACAGTGGCAGAGGTGGGCAGGCTCTTGGCCAACTATCCGACGCTGGCGGCCGTCAAGGCCAGCTTCCCCGGCGCGCAGGTCGAGAGGGTGTCGGGGCCGCCCCGCGACCCCTTGCAGGCCATCCCCGACAGCAAGGCCCCGATTGACGACGCAATTCCGTGGTAGGAGGAAAGCATGAACCAAAAGTACGACATACTCGACCCAAGCGGCGGCGCCCTCCAGATTTTGGAGACGTGCCTTGCGGACAAGGTTTGGAATCTTCTCTCGCGCGAGAGTGGCTTCAGCACCCAATGGCTCACGCTCTACTTCAACGAGCCCGAGGAGGACGTGTGGGACGCCGTCGATCAGCTTATTGATGAGGAGCGCGCTTACTTCACGCCCGCCGGGCGAAGGCTCAATCCGATCTGGCCCGACATCGGGCAGGCCCACTAAAGCGAAAGGGCCGGGGAACGCTGAACCAGCCCCCGGCCCCCCATACCTGACAGCACCCCCTCGGGCGTCAGGCAATCTGCAATGACTTGACCAGACGGTCCTCGACCCACTCAATCGACAGTAGGCCCTCGAATATGGCGTGGAGGACAATGTCCACGGAAGTGGGGACGGGGTTCTTCCCCGCCAGCCACAACTGGACCGTGCGGCGGGTGACGCCCATGACGACGGCCACGTCTGCCGTGTTGAAGTCCAACTTGGCCATGATTTCTTTGAGCTGTTCGGGGGTCAATGTGTCATCTCCAGCAGTGCGGCCCTTGCGGAGGCCAGTGAGCGGGTGTGGCGCAAGTCGCCGTTGGTTGTTAGGGCTCGCCAGATAGGCCTGCCAGCGGCCACCGCAGAGCCTTGGCGGACCCATCCAATCAGGCGGTCGAAGTAGTAGACCTCGTAGCAGCCGTCGGCCTGCTTGCGGGACGTGTGGATGGGGTGCGGCATCAGATGAACTCCCCGATGATGACGGCGTTGATCTTGGCGACGAAGGGCGCAAGCTGGGCGCGGGCCTTGGTCAACACGTCAGCCTGCGGATTGGTCAAAAAACGAATCTCGTCGGGGTGCAGCTTGGCGTAGTGGGCCAGCTTCAGGGCGTTCATGTCTGTGGGGTTCTTCTTGTAGGCTTCGATAAACTTGAGCATGTCAATCTCCATAGAGTGGGAGGGGGCCGAAGCCCCCGGTTTTTTAAAAGTTCCAAGCAGTGAGGTTGCGTTTTTTGCAGATCGTGTTTGCTTCGCGCTTGCCGCTGATCTTGATGACTTCGGCATTCTGAAACTCTTCGCCGTTGCAGGGGCGAGCGCAAATGCGAAGTTCGAAGCCCGTGCGGGTTTTGAAGAAGTAAGCGATCATTTCAATCTCCATGAGGTAGGTGGGGGCCGGAGCCCCCGTTGATGATTAGGCCGCCTTCTTGACCTTCTTGGCCTTGATGCGGATGACGGGGAATGCCGCGCCCTCGACCTTGCAGGAGTCGATCTGGGCCTGCGTCAGGCCGAAGGCCAGCAGCATCTTCTCGTCGATGGACTTGCGGGACTGGACGGCGACGTCGAGGTCGGCAGTCTCGCCTTCGAGGAAGCCATAGCCGCCGACGATGGCGATCACGTCGGCCTTGGCGGCCTTCACGATGGACTCGGCCTGATCGAGCTGGTTTTTGGCGGCGAGGTAGACTTCAACGGCGGCGGTGGTGTTGGAAGCGGTCATGTCAATCTCCATCTGGTTAAGTTCCGGTCTGTCTTGACCGTGATTTGAATCTACGCGAATCAATTTCGCCTGTCAACAGGGGGAGAGAAAATAATTCGCCCCCCCTGTGAATAATTTTATTCGACGTTTTCGGCTTCGGGCTCGTACACGCTTTCGATTTTGATCACGCACCAGCGGTGGCCGGTGTTCGCGGTGCGGCGGTCTGCTTGCTGCTTTGCCTGACTGAGCCAGCAGAACGTGTCGGCAATGGCGATCTGCTGGGCGAAGGACAGGTCGGAGTCGTTGTCGATCAGATAATACATGGTTCAGGCTCCTTCGATGATGTTGAAGACAATCTGGTCGCGCTCGTCCTGCGAGACGCTGAACACGTCGCCGTTGGTCAGCTTGAGGAAGAGGTCGATCTGCTCTTCTGAGGGCTCAGGGGTGCCGATCCAGCGCGAGTAGTCGTATGCGTCACGGGCATCTTGGCGCTTCTCTGCGAGGTAGTCGGTCATGTCGATCTCCATCGGGTAAGTGATTCGGTCAGCGACCTTGATTAATCTTGTACGCGAACAAATTACGCCTGTCTACTCCCTCCAAGCAAAAAATCGACATTTTTCAAAAAATAATTTCGGTGGTATCTCCGGGGCAGGAGACGCCCATGCCAAAGCCCCGAATTGACGCCGAAGCCGAATTACGAGACACTATCTCTCGGGCAGTCTGCTCCCTCGGGGGCAGCGCCTCAGACGCCTGTGAACAGGTCTGCATATGGTGCCGCGAGAACGCAGACGTTTTGATTGAAATCTTCAGGAAATACGAGGGGACCTATGATAAGCAACAACCAAATCGCCTCCGTCGTGGAGCGCATCGAACGCATGGAAGATGAAAAGACCGCCATATCCATCGACATCTCCGAGATCTACAAGGAAGCCAAGGGCAACGGCTTCGACACCAAAATCCTCAAAAAAGTCATAGCGTTGCGCAAAAAGCCCCAGCACCAGCGCGACGAGGAACAGACCATCCTCGACCTCTACATGTCCGCAGTCGAAAGCTTCGACAAGACGCCGCTCGGCGCAGCCGCCAAACAGGACGATCGGTAATGGTTCGCAAAGCCGTATCCATGAAGAAAGATCCCTCCGCGCTCCCGCGCGCGGTGGGGCGCCCGTCCAAGTTCACGCCCCAACTCGCGGACTACATCTGCGAGGAAATCATGTCCGGGCGCGACCTGACCGAGATCTGCGCGAACGACGACGGAATGCCGTCGCGCGCGACTGTCTATCGGTGGACTGTGGAGCGGCCCGAATTCGCGACTCAATGCGCCCGCGCGCGTGAGGCTTGCGCCGACCTTGAGCTGCATAAAATGAAGCAATTGGCCGAATCCTGCACCGAGGAGAACGTCAACTCGACTCGCGTGAAGCTGAACCACATGCAGTGGCGCGTGATGAAGATCGCGCCCCGGCTGTACGGCGACAGGACGACGACGCAGATCACCGGGGACGGCGGCGGGCCTGTCGTCATCAATACGACCATCGACGTCCGGCAGCTCGACAGCGATTCGCGTGACGCATTCAAACAGGCCCTGCTGTCGGCGGGCAAGATCATCGAGCATGATCCGGACGAGGGAGAGGACTGATGGGCAAGTTCCGCAGCAACATCGTCCGCAAGGGCAAGCCGCCGGTCAAGACAGATGCCGAGCTGGTCGCCATGGAGCGCGCCAAGACCGAGCGCATGGTCATCCTGTCCGACCGCGCCCGGTCGAAGGGCCAGAAGGTCACGCTGCCTACCTTCTCGTGGGAGAAGTGATGCTTCAACTCAACCCGCCGCTGCCGGTCACGACGCCCAAGGGGCCGGGCCTAGCCCACGTCATCATCGACTACGGCGTCGAGATGGATCTGGTCTGGGTCGTGTTCCAGCAGAATGGAGAGTGCTGGTCGTGGCGCAATCAGGACATTCGGGCGCAGGCTAACATCACCATGGGGAGGCGCATGCAATGAAGCCGTACCAATCCACCGGCCCCCACTGGACCTACGGCTGGCTGCGCCGCACCGAACTCGACAGCGCCACCGAGGGCTTCTGCTATGAGGCCCCGGACGGCGACCTAGTCTACTCAACGCACGAGGATCACGAGGAGATTATGATCCTATTCGAGGTCGTGGGCGCCGACGGCGAGTCCTACCTTGTGGACAAAGTCGGGCTGATGCTGTGACCAAGTTCATCCGCTATGGCGGCCAGACCATCGACGTCGAGAAGCAGCTCTTCGAGATCAGCAAGGTCGAGTGCGAGGAGTCGCTGGCCGAGTTCGTGCGGCAGGCGTGGCACATCATCGAGCCCGGCCAGCGGTACATGCACGGCTGGCACATTGACTTCATCTGCGCCCACCTTGAGGCCATCACCGACGGCGTCGAGCTTGATGACGGCTCGCTCTACAACCGCCTGCTCGTCAACGTGCCTCCGGGCACGATGAAGAGCCTGCTGATCGGCGTCTTCTGGCCCGCGTGGGAGTGGGGGCCGCGCAACATGCCGCACATGCGGTATGTCTGCGCCTCCCACAGCCTCGACCTCGCCATCCGCGACGGTCTGCGCATGCGCCGCCTCATCACGTCCGACTGGTATCAGGCCCGCTGGGGCGACCGCGTCGGCCTGACCGGCGACCAGAACCAGAAGACGAAGTTCGAGAACACCGCCACCGGCTTCCGGCAGGCCGCAGCCGCAGGCTCGATCACCGGCGCCCGTGGCGATCGCGTCATCATCGACGACCCGCACTCCGTCGATGGCGCGAACTCAGACGCCCAGCGCGAGTCCACTGTCCAGTGGTTCCTTGAGGCCGTGCCTACCCGCCTCAACAACCCCGACTCGTCCGCCATCGTCGTCGTCATGCAGCGCCTGCACGAGGCCGACGTGTCCGGCACGATCCTCGACAAGCGCCTCGGCTACGACCACGTCATGCTCCCGATGGAGTTCGACCCCATCCGCGCCCGGCCGACTCTGCTCGGGATCGAAGACCCGCGCCAGAGCGACCGCGAGCTTCTGTTCCCCGCCCGCTTCCCGCAAGAGGTCGTGGACCGCGACAGCCGCGTCATGGGGCCATACGCCACCGCCGGTCAGTTCCAACAGGAGCCCACGCCCCGAGGCGGCGGCGTCATCAAGCCCGGCTGGTGGGAGACGTGGATGGAGGAGGGTTGGCCGCCAATCGACTACGTCGTCGCCAGCATCGACACCGCCTACACGACGAAGACCGAGAACGACTTCAGCGCCATGACCGTTTGGGGCGTCTTCTCGGGCGACTACTCGACCATGCGGGCCGAGGCCTTCGTCAACGCCCGTGGCAAGCGCCGCGACAACGCCGAGGAGGCCGCCCGCTTCGACGAGGGCGTCCGCATCCGCGACATGCTCGACGTGGACCCCGAGTCCGTCCCCCGCGTCATGCTGATGGGCGCTTGGCAGGAGCGGCTGGAGCTGTCGGAGCTGGTGGCCAAGGTCGCCTCGACCTGCCGCAAGTTCAAGGTGGACAAGCTGCTGGTCGAGGGCAAGGCGTCCGGCCTGTCCGTGGCGCAGGAACTTCGCCGCCTGTACGGGGCCGAGGACTGGGCCGTTCAGCTCATCAACCCCGGCGCGCTCGACAAGCTGGCGCGCGTCTACTCCATCCAGCACCTGTTCTCCGAGGGCATGATCTACGCCCCCGACCGGGCGTGGGCTGACATGGTCATCAAGCAGTGTGAAGTCTTCCCGAAGGGCAAGCACGACGACTTGGTGGACACCGTCAGCCAAGCCCTGCGCCATTTGCGCGAGACGGGCTTGCTCGTCCGGGCGCCCGAGCGTATGGCTGAGATCGACGCCGGCCGCCGCCATGTGGGCGCGAGCCCGTCGCCATTGTATCCGATCTGAGGAAAGAAGATGATACCCTGCAATGCCACCGTGGACGTCGAGAAGGAGCCCACGGCCATCAGCCTCGGCCGCTACCGCGTTGAGGTCTGGGGCCGCCAGCCCCACGACTACGTCCGCGTCTATACGATTAACGCAGCATCTGATACATTGGCCGCACAGGAAGGCCTTCGCCGCTTCAGCGATGAAATCTCCCTGTTGCTATCCGCAGAGGAATGACCATGCCGCTTCCCGGCCTCATGCCCGCCAACATCCGCCTGCCGGGCCTGCCCGAGGCCGCTATCCCGACGACGCCCGACGTGGCCATCGAGGAGAGCGACACGCTGCAAGAGCCCGCCGGCGGCGAGCCCCTGCTGCGGATTGAGCATGAGGACGGGTCGATCACGATCAGCATGGACGGCCGCAGCCTCGCCCCGGTGGCAGAGAAGAAGCCGGGCAACTGGTTCGACAACCTCGTCGATGACATTGATCAGGGCACACTCGGCACCATTGCCGACGACCTGCTGCGCGGGATCGGTGACGACATCGAGAGCCGCAAGGAATGGATCGAGGGCCGGGCGCAGGGCATCAAGCTCCTCGGCCTGAAGACGGAGATCCCCGGATTGCAGGGCGGCGCTGACGGTGCCCCGGTGGAGGGCATGTCAAAAGTCCGACACCCGCTGCTGCTTGAGGCCGTGCTGCGATTCCAAGCCAACGCGCGTTCCGAACTGCTGCCCACCGACGGGCCGGTGAAGATCCGCGACGACAACAACAACGCCACGCTTCAGGAAGACCAGCTCGCCAATGCGCTTGAGCGTGACCTGAACCACTACCTGACCGCGACGGCGTCCGAGTACTATCCGGACACCGACCGCATGCTGCTGATGCTGGGCTTTGGCGGCACCAGCTTCAAGAAGGTCTACTTCTGCCCCCTGCGCGGGCGCCCGGTATCCGAGAGCGTTGACGCCGACGACCTGATCGTCAACAACGCCGCGACCGACTTGCAGAACGCCAAGCGCATCACGCACCGCAGCATGATGCGGGCCTCGACGGTCAAGCGCCTCCAGATCCTCGGCGTCTACCGCGACATCGACCTGCCGATGCCCAAGGATCAGGAACTCGACTCCCAGCAGCGCGAGGAACGCGCGGTTCAGGGCATCTCGGTCGGCAGCTACCGCCCCGAGGACCGCGACCGCGAGATTTACGAGTGCTACTGCGAACTCGACATTCCCGGCTTCGAACACAGGTACAAGGGCAAGGTCTCCGGCCTTGAGGTGCCCTACCGCGTGACCATCGACCTGTCGTCGCGCGAGATCCTGTCGATCGTCCGCAACTTCGACGAGGATCAGGCCGAACTGCCAGAGGCGCGCACGAACTTCGTCAAGTACACGTTCGTCCCCGGCCTCGGCTTCTACGACATCGGCTTGCTCCACATTCTCGGCAACACCACGAACGCCATCACGGCAGCGTGGCGCGAGATGCTCGACGCGGGCATGTACGCGAACTTCCCCGGCTTCCTGATGGCCGACACGGGCGCCCGTCAAAATACCAACATCTTCCGCGTCCCGCCCGGCGGCGGGGCTCTGGTGAAGACTGGCGGCATGCCGATCAATCAGGCGATCATGCCGCTCCCCTACAAGGAGCCGGGTCCGGCGCTGATGAACCTTGTCAGCAACATGGCCGAGACGGGCATGCGGATTGGCGGCACGAGCGAGCTTCAGGTTGGCGAGGGCCGGGCCGACGCGCCCGTGGGCACGACGCTGGCGATGATTGATCAGGCCACGAAGGTGATGAACGCCGTCCACAAGCGCATGCACTCGGCGCAGGCGCAGGAGTTCCAGTTGCTGGCCCGGTGCTTTCAGGAGAACCCTGACAGCTTCTGGCAGCGCAACAAGAAGCCCGCCTACCCGTGGGACGAGCAGACGTTCTTGGCCGCTCTGGACGACTGCCAGCTTGTGCCGCAGGCCGACCCGAACACCGCGAGCCACGCGCAGCGCATGATGAAGATCATGGGCCTGAAGCAGTTGCAGGCGGGCAACCCGTCGATGTACGACCCGATCGCCATTGATCAGGCGGCGTTGCAGGCCATGGGCTGGAGCAACCCGCAACAGTTCATGGTGCCCCCGGACACGCTGAAGCAGAAGACGCCGCCCGAGGTTGAGTACGCCAAGGCGATGGTCCAGATTCAAAAGCAGGAGGCCGACGCCAAGACCGCGATGGTCGAGGTGAAGAAGCAGGAAGTCATGGCGAAGATGCAGCAGGCGGGGGCCGCGCAGCAGGGCCAGCCGCCCGCTCCGCCGACGATTGCCGAGCAGATCAAGATGATGGAGCTTCAGGCGCGTCAGCAGCCGACTGTGGCCGACCAGATTAAGTTGGCCGAGTTGCAGGCCCGTCAGCAGGAAATGCAGATGGACCAGAAGGACAGCCTGATGGACGCCATCAACCGCAAGCGCGACCGCGAGAGCCGCGAGAGGCTGGCGGCCGTGCGTCTGGCCGAGGACATGGCGAAGAACCCGCAGGGCATCCCGGTGATCGACAGCGTCCTCGACCCTGATATGATCAAGCGCCTTGAAGACAACGAGCAGCCTCTGACGGAGTAGGGTGATGGCCGGTGAGAAGCTGATCCAGAAGGCGCTGAATGCTGTTGGTGGTGCGTTCAAGCCAACCGAAACTGGCTGGATCTTCAAGGATGTAAAAAATCCAAACCTGACCCCTGCTCAAAATAGGGCGATTACACACGCAATTGACGCTGGAAGATATTCTGAGCAAGAGCTTCCGATCCGTTCGATGTACGCCACCCAACCCCATGTTAATGAGGATTTTGCTGCGCCGGTCTCTTCCAATAGGGGCAATCTTCCCGTTGTTCAGCGCATCGGTGATGAATTTTATGTTCGTGATGGGCACCACAGGCTCACAAAACTTGCGACCGAAGGTGCTGAAACGGCCAAAGTAAACTTGGTCGATCCGTGGGAAAGAACGCCAACTGATATGCCGCTGCTTGATTGGAAACCCAAAACGCCTGAGCAAATTGCTTCAGAGCGGGCACTGGCGCAAAGACAAAAGCAGGAAAATGATGACCTATACAATGATCTGATGTCGTTGGGGTTTGGCGACTTTCCGCATAAAGCACGAGGCGGCCACGTTGACGCCGCCCTCCACGCCGTTCGCCACCACTTTGCTGGCGGCGGCATGCTCTCCGGCCCCGACTACCTGTCCACTGGCAAGGAGGCGTCCTTCGCCAACTTGGACCCGAACAACGAGACGAACGCCGACTTCTTCAAGGCCGATCGCGCCCTGCGCTTGGCGCGTGAGATACAGGCCAAGGCCGACGTCGAGGCCAATCGGCCGCCCATATCTGAGGAAGCTGTAGCCGCCGCCCCGAGGCTTGCCCGCGCGTCCCTGCGCGTGAAGGAGGAGGAGCCGCCTGTGAGCTTCGCTGCCCCGCCGCAGCCCTATCGGCTTGACCCGTCCGACACCAGCCCGCCGCCCTCTTATGTCCGGAATTATGTGCTGCCGGCCGCCGCTGCCGCGCGTCAGGAAATTCCGCCGCAGGCCACTGCCCTTATGCAGGGCCAAAAAATCAGCACTCGCGCACCCAGCGATTCCGATTATTCGCCTGTTTTGGCTGCGATTAGCATGAATGAAAGCCGCAACAAGGTTAATGCGCAGAACGCCAAGTCATCCGCTGGCGGCCTCTATCAGTTCCTCAATAGCACATGGGGCAACATCCTCCGCCGCATGGACCCGGAGAATTATGGCCACCTGACCGATACTCAATTGAGCGGATTCAAGCTCAAGCCTGAGTATGCTGACCTCCAGCATGCTGCGGCGGATTTTCATCTCAAGAATGACATCCTGCCGAGATTGGGAAGGGCTGGCATCGAGGCTACGCCCGGCTCAATTTATCTGAGCTGGTTTCAGGGCCCGGCTGGCGCTGTTCGGGCTAATACTGCGCCGCGCAACGCGACTGTGTCTGAGATTTTCCCCGAAACCGTGTCGGCTAATTCGAATATGCGCTTCAAGGGTAAGTCATACGCCGACTGGACGATGGATGATCTGCGCCAATGGGCCGAAACGTCAATGGCGAATCGCATGGGCCGCGCCGAGGGCGGCGAGGTTGACGCTGCGCTGCGCATTGCCCGCCGTCACTTTGACGGGAGTGACGGAAGCTTTGTTGACCCCATGGGCAGCATCGGCATCCCCGCAGTTGGCCCGGAAGAAGAGAGCCAGCCGGTCGCGGTGGATAATGCCGAACGCCTTCAGGCCGCAGCCCGAGCTGCGGAGTTGGCGAAGCAGATCCAAGCTTACGACGCCAGCATGTCGGGCATTCGCCAGCAGCCGCAAGACATTCAGTCAATGACCCATGCCCCCGAGAAGCCCCGCGCGCCGATCAGCGTCGAGGCGCTTGGCAAGAACAGGGAATTTGGGTCCGCGCCGTATGATGTGGCCAACCCCCTCTCGACGCTTGCGCAGGGCGCGTATGACATGAAGACTATGCCGCTCTATGCGGCTGGCATGGCGTTCCCGCCCGCAGCGGCTCTGGGGACGGCGCTGGACACCGCCGAAGGTGTTGCGACTGGAAGCCCGACACAGGTGGCCATGGGCGCATTTGGCAGCCCCGTGAAGCTTGCGAAGAGCGTGATCGCTCCGTTGGCCGTGGCGACGGGCGTTGGTGCCCCCGACGAAGCCGAGGCGGCTCGCCTCCCGCGCATTGGCGGCGTTGCCTCTGCGCTGTCGAAGGTTGGGCCGAAGGCCGCAGACGCATCTTTGGAGCAGGCCTTGAATGTGGTGCGTCAGGCTGCTCCGCAGCGCGAGCTGTCGCCAATGGGCTTCTACAGCCATGGCGCCGAGACGGCGGCTGCATTGCAGCAGGCGAAGGGGACGCCGGAGCAGTTTGCGGCGATGCTTCAAAAAGCTGGCGTGAAGCCTGCGGAGATGGAGGGCTTCGGTGAGGCGTTTGCCGGTCGCCCCAGCGTGACCCGCGACGAGATCGCCGCGCACTTCAAGGAGCGGATGCCGCAGATTGAAGAGACGGTGTTGGGACAAAAGCGTGAACCGCTTTCGTATGAAGATTGGGTCAAGACAAATTATCGAACAACCTATGACCGTATGATGCGGGCGCGTGAAGAAAACGATGCTGAAACATTTGCGATGCTCAAACAGCAGCTTGATCGTGAATGGAACGCTGGCATGGGCAAACGTTTTTCTGGCGATACCAAATTCAGCCAATACTCCCTCCCCGGCGGCGAGAACTACCGCGAGGTGTTGTTGAAGTTGCCGGAAGGTTATGGCGCTCCGAAGCAGGCGCTTGATGACCTTGCCGCCGCAAGGCAGCGGTTAAAAGACCTTGATAAAAGGCATGGCGATGAGCTTGAAGCCGGTCTGACCGGCGACATGAACATGAGCTATGAAGATTTTGATAAGCTGACGCGAGAGCGCGACATTGCCGCTGCGCGTGTGAAAAACTTTGAAAAGCTCGCCAATCAACCCGCTTTCCAATCCGGTCATTGGCAAGACCCCAACGTCCTCGCGCATCTTCGCATGGCTGACCGCACCGGCCCGAACGGTGAGAAGATCCTGCATGTCGAGGAGATCCAGTCTGACTGGGGGCAGAAGGGGAAGAAGGAGGGGTTTGTCACGCAATACAAACCTGAAGACATCAAGCCTATGGACCCGGCTAACATTACGAGCGAACGCAGACGTAATGAGTTCTGGAACTTTGAAACGCCAACTGGCGCTATAGATGTTCCAAGAAATGATCGTTGGCCAACAATCGAGGCTGCAAGACAGCATATCCTTGATAACGTGAAGCCAACAGGCATCCCCACCGCCCCCTACGTCACCAACACGCAGGCATGGACCGACCTTGCCCTGAAGCGCGCTCTGCGTGAGGCGGCTGAAGGCGGCTATGAAAAGCTCGTCTGGACGCCGGGCGCTGAGCAGGCGAAGCGGTATGATCTGAGCCAGCAAATAAGTGGTTTGCGTTATTATCCCGAAAAAAATGCGCTTGTTTATAGAAAGGCCGATGGCGATCAATGGCTTACTGGAGGCGCGCAAAGAAATGTTAAGCCTGAAGATCTTTCAAATTATGTTGGCAAAGAAGTTGCTGAAAAACTTTTGGCTCAAAAAACCGATGAGCATGGCATCAAAGAATTGAACGGAATGGACCTGTCCGTCGGCGGCGAAGGCATGAAGGGCTACTACGACAAGATCGTGCCGACCCAGTTGAGCAAGCTGGTGAAGAAGCTCGACCCGGAGGCGAAGGTCGGCATGACTGATGTTATGCTTCCGCCCAAGGGCGGCATTGGCCACAACAACCCGCCTCTTGAAGCGCCGGGCATCACCATCACCCCCAAGATGCGCGAGGCGATCTTGGGCGGCCAGACGGCGTTCGCTGAAGGCGGCCTTGTGGCCCGCGCACTAGAAATCTCTCGGAAAGGATAACAACCATGGGCGGCATGTCTTCACCTAACGCTACCGGCTACACGCCGTCCGGCACCACCCCCACCGCTGGTGGCAAGGGGCCCTCTTCCACCACGTCCGGCGGGTACGGCGCCCCTCCGGCTACGGGCAAGGGGCCGTCTACTTCTCAGTACACGCCGGGCCAGTCCCAGACGGGCCAGCAGGGCGCCCGTGGCGACGGCAGGCACGGTCGGCAGCAACAGCAGCAACAGCAGCAACTGGGTGGGAATCAGGCGTTTTCGGCTGATGCCCTGCGGAAGGCTTCGCAGGACCAATATAACCAGTACCAGCAGAACTTGCAGCAGTTAAACGCCCAGCGCGCGGCGGCTGCGGGGCAGAATCAGCAATCTCGTCTTTCGGGGACGCCACTAACCCCTGAAGAAGGAAACCGTCAACGCGCGGAAATGGCCGAGAAAGCTGGCCACCCCATGACAAATGAAGAGAAAGCCGCCGATCTAAAAGAGAGGCAAAATAACTATACCCCTCAAGCCCTTGAAAATGCGCGCACTACCTATTCACAGCCCGCGCCACAGGCCCCGCAACCGCTGACGCAGCAGCAGATGTCTGACCGCGCACTTGATGAATATCGTCGGACCCAGAATCAGGGGTTGCTTATGCCGGGCGGGTTAGGCCAGCAGGGGCAGGCGGGCCAGCAGGGCTATCCGTTTCAAGCGCAGCAGTTTCAGAGCAATATCCAGCAGGGGACGGGCGCTCTTACTGGATCTCCCGATTATTCTTCTCAGCAATATAACCAGTTCAATCAGAATCAAGCTATGGGGCAGGGCCAGCAAGCGCAGGGCGCGGTTGGCTCGCAGTCCACGGGCCAGTCCGGCGGCGGCGGTTTTATGAGCGGCACGGGCGGCGGCACGACTGGCGGCGGCGGTATGAGCCGTGGCAAGGGCTTCCGCTCCGGCGGTGCCGTGCGCGAGATCAGCGAGAAGGACATCAAGCAAATCCTCGACGCCCTCCGCGTTGCCCGCGAAGTGGTCATCAAAGGCAAATAATGCTATTTTCTTGGTACGGTTCGCCACTACCGTGAATGTGGCAGGGGGACGCCCCAAACCTAGCTAGGAGAACCGTATGTACGAGATGGCGAAAAAGGCCCGCGAGGCCATGAGGGGCAAGGCCAAGCGCCTTGCTGGCGAGAAGGACGGCAAGGTCGATAGCT
>CANCHK010000125.1 GCA_947377865.1 Opitutia bacterium
ATCAAAACCCACAACCCTACTTTTTGATAAGTTGAGCAAGTGAGAGACAACTTGCCCACCTATAAATCCGGAACTACCGGTAACGAGAACTGTCTCCATGTGAACAGATTACCTTGAGTTTGGTTACTCTTGAAGTTATGGAGTGTCTATGACTGAGCATCACGCCACCGTTACCCTTTTTACGATTGCAACGGGCAAATATATTGAATATTTTAAGTTGCTACTTCCTCAAATTGAGAAATTTCTAGATCCAGGTAACCAAATTGAGGTTGTGGTCCTGACAGATTCGGTACAAGAGATTCTTCCAAGCTCCCCGCGCATGCGCCTTAAAGTAATTCCTTGCAACCAAGAGCCCTGGCCAGACATAACTCTTTTGCGGTACCACAAAATTCTTAAACATCAGGAAATTATCACCGGAAAAATAGTTATGTGGTGTGATGCAGATATGAAACTAGTAAAAGAAATAATACCGAGTCGTTTAATAGGGCGACACCACATCATTTTTTCAAAGCATCCAGGGTATACGTTTAGATTAACAAAAGTTATTCACCTTCTTCGAACCCAGTTTAAGGATGTATTGGGAAAGTTATTTCAAAAAAAGATTGCTTACGCCCTTTCCACTACTGGATGGGAGTCCAGAAAGAATTCTTCTGCATACGTTAAAAAATTCCAGAGGAAATCATATGTGCAGGGTGGTTTTTGGTTTGGACGCTCAGAAGATATTTTTGAAATGTGTTCAATCTTGTCTAGAAATATTGATTCTGACAAGGAAATCGGTTTAGTCGCTCAGTGGCACGATGAAAGTCACCTCAACTGGTTTAAAGTAAATAAGCACGCAAATACACTCAAAGCGGGGTTTGTATCAGTTGATGGTTATGAGCTAGTCGGAACAGAAAAAGCGTCAATATTGTGCCTAGATAAAAGTGAATTAGATCAAATCATCGCGAGTCAAGAAAAATAGGCGTCTCAATTCGCTAAGGTAACGAATAGGAAGCACAAGTATTTCACGGCACGCACTTGGGTGTCGAAGCAATAAAGTTAAATACGAAAACTTTTTCCAAAGTCTAATAAAAGTGTTTTCCTCTTGGCGAGCCGCCCGCACCATTAGAACGAATTTGCTATTCGTATAATTTCTTTTGTCTAAATTCTTTACCTCATCCAAGAAGTTCCGAGACCATTCAATACACTTGCCGTCCCAGCCCACTCGAATTGCTCTTCCCATTCCAATTCGCTCGGCATGATTTTGATCCAGTTCAGGAAGTAATAGCTTGGCGTTTAATTTCGACCAGAGTGGAAACAACTCAGAAAATGCCGACTGATGATAAAGAACGCTCGAAGTCATTTGGCTCGAATGCTGTCGATAATAATATAAATCCTCTTCAAGACACCCAATGCGGAGATCCGAAATCACCGCAAGTGTCGTTGCCCAATCAATCGATTGGTAATTTGGGTCAAAAAATCTTTTATCGGAGAGTAAAGGCGATTTTAGAACCCAGGTTGAATTCGAATTATAAGAGCCAAGCAGGAATTGAAAATCTGAATTTTGAGTGCATTGAAATTTTGGCGATTGAATTAACTTTGGGTGGCTATTTTCATTAATTTTTAACATAAAGCAACAGCAGATGTCTAAGCCATCTTCATTTATTTTTTGAATCTGTTTCATAATCCTCAACGGATGAGTCAAATCATCACTGTCTTGAAATGCAACAAAGGGGCTTTCGACATACTTCTTACCAATCTGTAAGGCCTTGGAATAACCAACTCCACCGCTCCGTACCACAACACAATTATCATTGGGAATCCAAGGTAATGGATTTGAATCAACTCGATCATCTATTGCGATAATACGGATGGAAACTCCTCTGGATGCCCTTAGGGACTTAAAAGCTAATTTTAGATATTCATCGTTCCTATGAAAAGGAAAAAGGACATCAACTTTTGGGTAATCCGCATTATCCATAAGATCAATGATAGTGAAAGCCTATTGAAATAGGTTCCGTGGATATACTTCGATATTAGATAATTAGGGGGTAAGGGCTTGCTTGACCTGTTTAGAAATTGGACTGAACTCATTTCCCCCGATGGCGAAATTATTCAGGTAAAGAACACAGGTATTGGATATTTTCATAAAATGGGAGACTGCCACCTTGTTTGGGATTCGCCAACGAGAATGGTCCGAGATATTACTTCGCAAGATTTAAAGCTTTTCTTTTACAACTACACTCCAAAAGAAGGAGATATAGTTTTTGACATTGGAGCGGGAGTAGGGACAGAGGTTTTTGAGTTTTCAAAGCGAGTCGGAAAAATGGGGAAGGTTTATTGTTTCGAGCCAGACCCGCTAGCCTTCAAGCGTTTAAAAAGAATCGTAAGAACAATGAAGCTTAGGAACGTGATTTTAGAGAGAATTGCTGTTGGAAACGTAGATGGAATTGTCGCTCTCTCTCAAGAATCTGATTTAGGCACGACAAATCGCACCGTAGGTGTCGACGAAGGAATAGAAGTTCCGATGAAGAAACTTGATACGCTTCTTAAAGAATACGCAATCTCAAGGGTCGATTATTTAAAGATGAATATTGAAGGTGGCGAATTGCCAGTTATTTCTTCATTTTCGAACTTTTCAAAAATCGCAAATTGGTGCATTGCTTGCCACGATTTTACTGGGGATAAGAATCAACAAACGAAATCTCCAGTTTCGGAGATTTTTACAAGTAAGGGCATGAAAGTGGAATTTCATCCTTTTAGCGAAAAAGAACCATGGGCAAGTGACTATATTTATATCGGAAATTCGCAACAATGAATATCTACTTAAAAAGCTGGAGGTTCAAATGTCTTCCGTGCTGATTGCGGGATCAAATGGATTGGTTGGTCGGGCCATTTTGAGAAAGGCTCCTCCAAGAACGGATGTATGGACTCCTTCGCGCAGAGAAGTTGATTTTAAAGATTATGAAGCAACAAAAAAATATCTGAAAGAAATTAGGCCTTCCGTGGTGTTCGTAGCAGCTGCAAAGGTTGGTGGAATTGGTGCGAATTCCAGATTTCAAAAAGAATTCCTTTCTGAAAACCTAATGATTCAAAACTCAATTCTACTCGCGGCAGCGGACCAACATATTTCAACTTTGGTATTTCTCGGCTCCTCGTGTATTTATCCGAAGCTTGCACCGCAGCCCATTTCGGAAGAATCACTTTTGACTGGTGCCTTAGAGCCTACAAACGAAGGTTACGCTATCGCCAAAATTGCAGGAATTCGACTAGCAAAAGCAATATTTGAGCAAGATGGATTGAAATTCTTTTCATTGATGCCAACAAATCTATATGGACCAAATGATAATTTCGATAAATATTCAAGCCATGTCCCAGCGGCGCTTATGAGAAGATTTCATGAGGCGAAAATCAATGGAGACCCAGAGGTGATTGTCTGGGGGACGGGAACTCCTCGAAGAGAATTTATGCATGTAGATGATATGGCTAGTGCTTGCTGGCACATGGTTGATCAACAAGTGGGTGGTGAGTTGATAAATATAGGAACCGGAGTTGATATCTCAATTCTAGAATTTGCAATGTTGATGGCAAAGGTTGTTGGATTTAAAGGAGAGGTCGTTTTTGATGGATCAAAACCTGATGGAACCCCAAGGAAGCTCTTAGATGTGAGTAAAGCACACTCTCTTGGGTGGCGGCACCGGATAAACCTCGAGGAAGGTTTAAGCCAGACTTATGCTTGGTTTGTTGATGCGTTGACTAAAGGAGAAGTTCGTGGCTACTAAGAAAAAGGCACTCATAACTGGAGTCACAGGTCAAGACGGTTCCTACTTGGCAGAATTATTATTATCCAAAGGTTACGAAGTTCATGGAGTGAAACGACGATCCTCCAGTTTTAATACTCAACGTGTAGACCACATATATCAAGATCCGCACATTAACGATACAAATTTTTTTCTACACTTTGGCGATATGACAGACTCTACAAATTTGATTCGCATCGTTGCAGAAGTGCAACCGGATGAAATCTATAACTTAGCCGCCCAATCTCACGTACAAGTTTCGTTTGAAACAGCTGAATACACATCTAATGCTGACGGGACGGGAACGGTACGATTGTTAGAAGCAATCAGACTGCTCGGCCTTGAGAAGAAAACTAAATTTTACCAAGCATCAACTTCAGAGATGTTTGGCTTGGCTGATGGCGATGGTCCTTTAAATGAATCGTCGCGCTTTTATCCTCGCAGTCCTTATGGAGCGGCGAAACTTTATGCCCATTGGATAACAGTTAACTACCGAGAAGCTTATGGAATATTTGCTTCGACGGGGATTTTGTTTAATCACGAGAGTCCCCGCAGAGGTGAAACTTTTGTGACTCGCAAAGTTGTTCGAGCTGCTGCACGCATAAAAATAGGCCAAGAAAAATGCTTATATCTGGGGAATCTAGATGCAATTCGTGACTGGGGACACGCGAAGGATTACGTAGAGGGAATGTGGAGGATTCTCCAGCACTCCGAACCGGATGATTTCGTTCTAGCAACAGGTGTGGCAATTTCGGTGCGAGAATTTGTAGTGCAGGTATTTGCAAGACTCGGGCTGAATATTTCGTGGTCCGGTCAAGGGATTGAAGAAGTAGGTAAAGATCAAGATGGGAACATAGTTGTCCGAATTGATCCGAGTTATTTTCGCCCCACCGAAGTACCCTTCCTCCTCGGCGATTCCGCTAAGGCGCGGACAAAATTGGGATGGAAGCCGACATACACTCTTGAGCTGTTGATTGACGAGATGGTCACGTCTGAACTCAATCTATTGAACTAGGCTCTTTACGCCGAACATGAAAAAAGTAGATACTTCTAAACTCTTAAGAAAACAAAATTATCTTTACTGGGTTTTCGGAGTACAAACAATTTCCATACTATTCTTATTTGTTATTCTGCCAGGCCACGTACCAGTTACTTTGACGGGCTTTCAGCCAGATAGCATAAATTCTGTATGTATGGGATTAAAACTTTTTCATGCATCCCCGGAATCAGTTCAGCACCTCTTAGGAGGCATTTCAAACCATTTCTACAGGAATGAAACACAACTTTCTTGTGGAAACTCCTTGACTCCGCCATATAAAACAAGACTTCTTTTGGCTGCGCTAGTAGGGTTATTTTCATTATCTTCTCAATGGTGGATGTTGTGCGTGCCAAGTGTTCTCATTTATTTTTTGATTGGGTATGCCTATGCCCGAGTAGTGCGCTCTACTGCGACAACCGATATGCGAAATTTTGGGTTTTATCTAATTCCGATTCTTTCCCCACATATTGGGTTGTTTCTTGTTAATGTCATGACCGAAGGACCGCTTCTACTTTATCTACTTTTGATTCTTAGTATTACTTATGTTAATCCTCTCAAAAAAACTTATTTGGAGTTTTCTATAATTGTGTGCTTGGCCTTGATGGCGTTATTCACCAAACAATCTTGGCCACTCGTCAGCGTTTATATTTCGATGTATTTATTAAATAGATTCAAATATATTTCAAAAACAATAATTATTGCATTACCAGTCGCCGCGTGTATAACTTTAAGCGAATTAGTGAAGCAACTCGGTAAAGCACTTTATGGTAATGATTTTGGCAAGTGGAATGATTTTGCTTTTATTTCCCACCTAAAGAATTCGCTACAAGGTGTATTTCTGGGAGTCTCACATGATCTTATTCACCTCTTAAAGTTTGGCGATATTTTAGGCGGAGTTGGAATTTTCTTTGCAATTTATTTACTTTTTTCGAGATCCTTAATCCTTGAGTTGCGAATAATTCTTGCTGTTTCCTTCGCTTGGGGCATATTAACCGTAGCTTCGGTTTATTTAGCGGACGGTTCCTATGGTCAAAATTGGCGATTTTTTGTATTTGCAACTTTTACTGCGTTCCCCTTAAAAGTGATTAATACACACTTGATGTCCAAAATAGAGAGTAGGGCACCACAAGAAGGCGCCCGATAGACTCACCCCCATGTCACAACAGATGCCATATCCCGGCGCCCCGGCGCAGGCGGATTCTAGGAGCGTCTTGTCGATCCCGGCTTTTAGGAAGCTTTGGAATTCGATGGCTTTCTCCTCCTTTGGTGACTGGCTCGGCCTATTGGCCACAACTGCTTTGGCGCAGGAACTAGCGGGTTCAGATTACAAAAAAGCGAACTTTGCTATTGCCGGTGTCTTTATCGTGCGCTTGCTGCCTGCTGTATTTCTTGGACCAATAGCAGGTGTGATTGCCGATCGCTTTGATCGACGTCGCTTGATGATTGTCTGCGATATTTTGCGTTTTGGTTTGTACCTTTCTATTCCAATCGTTGGAAATTACCTTTGGCTTTACACAGCAACCGTGTTGGTTGAGGCCGTGACTTTGTTTTGGTCACCAGCAAAGGAAGCTTCTGTTCCTAATCTTGTTCCTAAATCGAAGTTGGAATCGGCAAACCAGGTGACGCTGCTTGCATCATATGGAACGGCGCCTGTGGCATCGATTGTCTTTGCGTTGATTGCGGTTATCGGCGCAGGACTTAAGCACACGAAATATGCAACCCCTGCTGATTTAGCTTTGTATGTTGACGCACTTTCCTTCCTTTATACCGCGTTCGTCGTATATCAATTGAAGATGTTGCCTCGCGGGGCCGCTGATTCAAAAACAAAAGGCGAGAATATTGGCAAATCTTTGTTTGA
>CANCHK010000126.1 GCA_947377865.1 Opitutia bacterium
GCTTCTCCGAGCCATGCTGGGCTTTTTGGATCAAATTCAGATACTAAAAAGAATGTCGCCGCCATTCGCAAATTAGCAGTAACCGAGACTTCACTTCTAAAAAGATATGGTGCTGTGACTGGTAAAAATTATAAAGATGACACAACAACTATGAATGCTCTCATCGGCCTCATCCCAGACATAAATAGCTTCATTGATAAATTTGATGCATTAGCTCCACAGGATAAAAAACTCCAAGCTGCAATTAATTTAGAAATCGATGGCTGGAACAAACAAGAGGAAGCCATGACCTTGGCTATTGGAGCAATTCAGGATCAGGATTACTCCAAAATGGCTCAAAGCAATGCTGTTCTTGCCAAAGGCCGTGCAATCCTTAAGAAAGCTGCAACGGCATTTGCTCCATTTTTCAAGATGTAAATGAAATTTTTCTTGTGACAAATGGAGAATCGATGATGAAAGGCATGTAGTCAGCAGCGCATTGATTTCTCCAACGAAGAGCTAGAGGGAGAGTTATGAAAAACAAGTTAAGTACAGGCCTAAAGGTGCTGCTTGTTTTAGTGGTTGCAGCATCCACAGTAAATCTAGAAAGTGCAAATGCAAAGCCACTTAAATCATGTGGAGTGGTGAGCACTGCTGGTGGGCGCACCTATCAAAATGTCGTATGCAAGAACGGCTTCCCAAACAGTCAGGCGACTCGACTATTAAAGCAGGCGACTCCACTTATGATGAAGCTCAAGAAGACTGCAAGCATGCATGTGATTTATCAGGCTATCTGCAAAGATTGGCAACACTCAACGGGCCCGGATCTAATGGTTACATATGATTATTTGGTGGCGCTAAATGATTGGACGGCATCGAGGTATCAAAATGTTTATTCGACATATCCAGATTGTGATCAATATTAAGTCAACCATTTTCTATCCAAATCGCGGCGTTCGGTCACTCTTCGTTTGAATGTAAAGGAAGTTTTAACCTGGTAAAGGTGCCTCTTCAGATACGCTTTGCGCATGGAACTCACTACTTGTTTATGGTTTAACGGCCAAGCTCGCGATGCAGCTAATTTCTATTCGAGCATCTTCCCGGATAGCTCTGTTGCCGATAATTGGATTACTCCCACTGATACTCCAGGAAATACCAAGGGCGACGAAGTTGTTGTGAACTTCAAGATTTTTGGACAATCATTTATTGGCTTAAATGGCGGACCTCAATTTCCGCACACCAACGCAATTTCATTCCAGATTCCCTGCTCGAATCAGGCAGAAATTGATAAGTATTGGGAGCTCTTGATCGCTGATGGCGGAGAAGAGAGCCAATGCGGTTGGCTTAAAGATAAGTTTGGCGTCTCTTGGCAGGTAACTTCACCTGAAATGGGTAGGTACCTCGGTGGCTCAGATCCAGAAGGCGCTCAGCGGGCAACACAAGCAATGCTTCAGATGCGGAAGATTGATCTTGCAACAATGGAGAAGGCGTACCTCGGACAATAAAGGTTAAGAAGCAAAGAAGCCCCTCGGAGAAATCTGAGGGGCTTTTAACTTTGGTGGGTTGTGAGGGACTCGAACCCCCGACCTCGATTTCAGTCTTCATCCCGATTTACTTCAGAAGTGATTAAATAGTCGTGACTTTTGTAACGTGTAAACGAGATGCGAGATTTTTCAATATCTGGAGCAGATATATCGCGATTTTTCAAAAGTTATGGTTCATTTTTTTCGAAAGATTGAAATCAACGGAGAGTTGAGCGAGAGCTTCATTTTCAGAATTATTGACTGGTCAACTTTAAGTCTAGGCGAATTATTTAGGTTGCAGGTGAGGGACTTCCGTACATAAGATTGAAATTCTAATTTGGAGGTTTTCTTGCAAAAGGCTCTCATGAAATGTATCGGAATTACGGTGACGATGTTCATGTCCGCGGCAAGTTTTGCGACTGTTGCGTCCGCAAGTTCGCCGACTTCCACCCCGCAAGTGACGACAGTTGGCAATCAAACAATTTACTTTCAGAATGGTAAGCATGCGATTGAACTAGCTCAATTGGGGAATTCGAGCCAAGTTATAAAAATTCCGGGTACCTCAACAAACTCGCTGCCGATGGTCAAGTCCGCAGCTCTTATCCCTGGAGTTCCCGTGGCAACGGCAGCGCCTGCCCTCTCCATCCCACAATTCTTCTCCGATCCAAATTGGACCTACACCAACTTAAATACTCCTATTTCTTCAACAACAGGAAGTTGGACCAATTCACCAACCTCATTTGCATATCAGTGGTATTCATGCGGCACACCATTTGCAGCGAATAACTTGGCATTACCAACAGGTTGTTCGGTGATTGGTGGCGCTACTCAGGCGACTTATACGGTTACCGGTAATTTGTTATTAGGAACTTATTTACTTGTCTCCGTAACTGCTTCCAATGGATTGGGTTCTTCGTCAACTTGGAGTTCAACCTCTCCGGAAGTGGTTAGCTTTCCACAAGCAACAGTGCTTCCATCAATGACCGGAAGTGCAACAGTCGGATCTGTCTTAACTGCAGTGACTGGAAGTTGGACGGGCTTTCCAACTCCAACTTTTCTCTATAATTGGTTCGATTGCACAGCAACGATCTCTGCAACCATAAATTCCGCGCCTCCAGCCACCTGCTTCCAAATCAATTCAGCTTATTCTTCGACCTACACATTGCAAAGCTCGGACATTGGATACTTTGTGACTGTTGAAGTTACTGGGCTTATGCAACTTGGAAATTCCGGATTTGGCTTGCCGTATTTCACTGCAACAACCGCTGCCGTCACGGATCCGAATTCAGTACCGCCAACTCCTGCAACTTCGGCACCATCAATGACTTCCGTTCCTCAATTATCCACGCTGGGAGCGTCTGGAAGCACCTGGTGGTGGACGACGAATGGCGCTCCTGTATATACCACTTCGGGTACGTGGGCTAATTCGCCATCGAGTTTTGCTTATCAGTGGTATTCGTGCACTGCACCTGTACTCACCACGCCAACTGGAATACCAAGCGGATGTTCAGCGATAAATGGTGCTATCGGACCAACGTTTTTAACCGGTAGCAGCTCCTTGCTTGGCACATATTTGCTTGCGAGTGTCTCAGCTTCCAACAATATTGGAACAACCACTGCTTGGACTATTACTTCGCCTGAAGTAATTCAACCTGCCTGGCCAACGATAGTTCCATCTTTAAGTGGCAATGCGGTTGTAGGAAATGTACTAACTTCTAATCCAGGAATTTGGACGGGTTTCCCAACTCCTTCGTTTGTGTACAGCTGGTTTAAGTGCACCATACAAATTATTTCAGCAAGCAATATGGCACCGCCTTTAGGTTGCTCTCAAATTCTGGGGTCTAATACAAATACGTATACGGTGCAACCTGCTGATCTTGGGTACTACTTGGCTTCAATGGTAAGCGGCCAATTTCTCACATTCGGTACCCCATTTTTTACTTCTACAACTGCAGCCGTTGTACCGGCTCAGGTTGCACAAGCAACGTTGATCGTAACAAACGCAGCACTCACATCTCCCGCCAACAATTCATTTACTTTAACGACGACTGGCGGCAGCGGTGGTGGAATTACTTCATTTTCAGTAACGGGAACCGGTTGCACGTTGTCAGGATTGACCAACAATGTTCTCGCAACCACGCAAGCCGGGAATTGTGTCGTAACCGCATCCAACGCAGGTGATTCCAATTACCTCCCTGCGACGTCAGCTCCAGTCACATTCACTTTTACCCCAATCGCCCAAACTTTGCCGGTTGTAATCACTAACACTCCACTGAGTGCGCAAAATGGAAGCAATTTGTTATTAACTGCTTCTGGTGGAAATGGCAACGGGACGATTACCTTCGCAACATCGAGTGCTGGCTGCACTCTTGTAGGCACTGCACTTACTAGAGCGACTTCGGGAACCTGCGCAGTTAAAGCGACTAAGGCAGCCGAGGGGATTTACGCAGCGGCATCATCTGCTTCAGCAACATTTACTTTTGCCGCACCTACCAACCAAGCAGCGCTCACAATTTCAAACATCACCAAGAGCTTTACAGCCACATCAGTCGTTGGCTTAACCACTTCGGGAGGTACTGGTGGTGGGGCGGTTTCTTACTCCATCTCAGGTGGAACCGCTGGTACGTCAGGTTCAAATTGCGTGATTAATGGCTCCACACTTTCAACAACGAAAGCCGGAACCTGCATCGCGGTGGCTACGAAAGCTTCAAATGGTATCTACAACGCAACATCTTCTGCTGCCGTGACCTTCACCTTTACTGCAGTTGCTCAGAACGCGTTTACCTTGGTGCCATCCTCCACCACTGGACCTGCAGGAACTCCAATTTCACTCTCTGTTTCGGGAGGAAGCGGATCTGGTGCTTACTCGTTTGCATCTGCAACTTCTGGTTGCACAGTTGCCACAACTGATTCAACGGCTGGTACTGGAACGGTGGTTCGAAGTGCTTCCACTGGAAGTTGTTCGGTTACTGCGACGCATGCAGCAAGTGGTATCTACTCTGCTTCCACCTCTGGAGTAGTCACAATAACCTTTAGCGCAGCGCCTCAGAGCAACGTTCTCTTGTCACCTGCCACATCGACAGGTACTGCAGGAACTGCAATCGCACTTACAGCCTCAGGAGGAAGCGGTGCCGGTGCATATTCATTCGCTTCATCAACAAGTGGCTGCACAGTTACAACAACTAACTCTGCTTCAGGCACTGGCACAATCAATCGGACAACCGCAACCGGAACCTGTTCGATTACAGCAACTAAAGCCGCTAATGGAATTTATGCGTCGGTAACTTCAGCTCCCGTCGTCGTTACCTTTGGCGCAGCAACTCAGGCCGCATTGAATATAAGCAATGCAAATGCTGCCAATATTGCCAAAGGCACCACCGGCATCACTCTTGCAGCAACCGGTGGTTCTGGGACCGGCGCAGTGACGTATGCAGTCACTGGGACAGGCTGCACACTTTCAGGATCAAAATTGACCGTTGCAACAACATACTTGGCCGGCACGAAGGTGTCGTGTTCAGTTGTCGCCACCAAGGCAGCTTCAGGCATATATGGGGCAATTAGCTCGATTGCTAAAGTATTTAATTATTTGTGACTTGGCTCGTCCCATTTGGATGGATTTCCCCATTAACATTTTGTAATGCGAATTAGGGGAAGTCTTTCTAAGGCATTTCTAATTGCCCTCATCTTTACCCTGGTCCCAATCACAGCATTCTCTGCTCAGAAAATTAATGCTGGTACTACCTGCAAAGTTTTGAACCAAAAAGTTATATATCTAAATAAGACTTTTTCCTGCATTAAATTTGAAAGGAAACTCGTCTGGAATAAAGGTGAAATTTTCAAGAAACCAACACCAATACCAACACCTACTCCAAAACCAACACCTACTCCAAAACCAACGCCTACTCCAAAACCAACACCTACTCCAAAACCAACACCTACTCCAAAACCACTACCTACTCCGACTTCCGACAACGCTTTTGGTCCGAAAGAAGGCGATCCTCCACTTTCTCTACAAAGCTGTGGATCTGGAAATTACTACTATCAAATAATTGATGGTGTGTTGCAACGATCTTTTTATTCAGACAAGGGTTTTACGAGTCTGGATTCACGTTCAGAAACGAACTTTGATCCAATCAGAGTAAAAGCATTTCATTCAATTCGCGATCACCGGGCAGTTACCAAAATGGTACCTCCAATAGATTTTCATATTTCAGAAGATTTCCCAATTATTCAGCTTGCCTCTTTAAAAGTTCAGCTAGAAGATTCAATAGCTTATTGGGCAGACTTTTTACCAGCGGGTACTCGTGTTCAAGCGACTTTTTTAACTGAAAAACAATCAGCGCTAATTAGCCAGAATGACATTTCGAGACCAGATGATGCGCAGTGGGTGATGGACAATTTCAATAATACGACGTTGGATTCTTACAATAACCCCACAAATCTTGGTTATATAAATTGTGGCTGGAGATATGGAGTATCGGGATCTCACATACTTCGCAAAGGAACCAATACTGGGCAAATTGGTTACTGGCTAATTTCCCCAACAGCAAATAATGGGAAATTTTGGGATCCTGTCTATTTGCCTCACGAATTTACCCATGGAATCCAAGACGTAGTCTGGTTTAAAAACAATATTGATCCAATGCAAAATGGCGCCCCCTATTTCCTTATTGAAGGAGCGGGCCAATTGTTCGGGATAGCTTTGTCTATGCCAAATGTGGCGTGGTATCAGGATGATCTTTACAGACGAATAAACGAAAATTTTATCAGTGACACACCTTTGATGCGAAGTGTTCCACTTACGACTGCAGATGTTCTCAGCATGATAAAAAGTGCAGAAAAAAATGATAATGCTGCAGGAACTTTATGGGCGTACACAGTCGGATCTCAAGTGTGGGAGTGGGTAATTGCAAACTATGGTTTTGATGCCTATTGGGATATCGTGAAGGGAATATCGCCCACACAAAACTATGACACAACAGTGCTCAAAGTAATCGGTAAGTCAAAAGAAGATTTATATTCTGAAGTAGCGCCCTATATTTTGAAAAACTTTCAAACTGCTCTGGCAGCAAGAAAGTGACTACCTGATCTAAAATGCACTGAAAATAAATGCTTGGCAGGAATATTGAATAATCAAGGGCTTGGACTACATCCAAGGTTTGGATCTATTTCTCGGATACATCAACTTTGGTGGGTTGTGAGGGACTCGAACCCCCGACCCAGTGATTAAGAGTCACTTGCTCTACCAACTGAGCTAACAACCCAAAGTTTTACTGCGGTGCAGACCCTATCAGCGAAGCGGGATTCTGCGAAAATGAACTAAAGCGCGTCTGAACCTCGCTCATTTGTGCGCACCCGGACAACGGAATCGACTGTGGTTACCCAGATCTTGCCATCGCCAATGGAGCCGGTATTGGCTGTTTGAACCATCAAATCAAGGACTCTGTCGAGGTCAGCATCATCTATGAGCACTTCGATGCGAACTTTAGGGATGAGATCGACGGTGTATTCCGCTCCGCGGTAAATCTCCTTATGGCCCTTTTGGCGACCGAAACCGCTTGCTTCTGAAACTGTCATTCCTGCGACACCATTTGCTTGCAGTGCAACTTTAATCTCATCAACGCGACCTGGCTTAACGATTGCGGTTATTAATTTCATGATTTAACCCTACTCCTTAGCGTCCAAATTCGTATGCGGATTCCGCATGGATTGCGGTATCTACGCCCTCAATTTCAATATCTCTGTGGACGCGGAAACCAATAGTCCGCTGAATAATTGTGGCGATTATCCAGGTGGCAATAAATGAATATGCCAAAGTTGCGAGTGATGCAATTATCTGTTTTTCTAGAAGTGAAGGTGACCCCGAGAAGAAAAGCCCATTGGCACCAAGAGCATTGGCCTTTACTGTTGCGATGAATCCAATTGAGAGCATTCCGACAAGCCCGCTGAGCCCATGGACTCCAACAACGTCAAGTGAATCATCGTAATTAAATTTATATTTGAGACTGACTCCATAGGCTGAGACCGCTCCTGCAATTAATCCAATTGCAAGTGCGCCAAGAGGTGTAACAAAACCGCAGGCTGGAGTTATTCCGACGGCGCCCGCAATTGCGCCGGAAGCAGCACCAAGTGTTGTCGCTTTTCCTTCACGAAGTTTTTCATAGCCAACCCAAGACATCACTGCCGCAGCCGTTGCAATTTGTGTATTGATCATTGCTAGAGCAGCGGTGTGACCGGCAGATAAGGCCGAGCCAGCGTTAAAACCAAACCAGCCAAACCACAGCATTCCAGCACCAAGTAAAACAAGTGGCATGTTGTGTGGGCGCATACGGTCTCGTTTAAAACCTTCACGTTTTCCAAGTACTAGAGCGAGGGCAAGGGCTGCTGCACCTGAATTGATTTCAACGACAGTTCCTCCGGCGAAATCGAGAGCATGCAACTTGTTATTTATCCAGCCATCGGGGGCAAAAGCCCAGTGAGCAACGGGGGAGTAAACAATAGTTATCCAGGCAATAACGAAAATCACCCAGGCGCTAAATTTTGCTCGATCAGCAATTGCGCCAGACAAAAGCGCAACTGTGATTATTGCGAAGGTAAGTTGAAACATCACATAGGCGAGTGTGGGTATTTCATGACCTGACGAACCTAGAACTGAATTAATGGTTCCAGCCAAGCCAATGTGCTTTAAGTTTCCAAGGAATCCGCCACCTGAATCTTTACCGAAGGCGAGCGAGTACGCATAAAGAGTCCAGAGAATTGTGGTGATACCCATTGCGGCAAAAGACATCATCATCATGTTGAGAGTGCTTTTGGCGCGGACCATACCGCCGTAAAAAATAGCCAATCCGGGGGTCATAAATAGGACAAGAGCTCCGCTTGCTAGTACCCAAGCCGTGTCGCCAGCGTTAATGACCATGATCTCTCCAAATCAGGAATAACAATTTAATTACTTGTGCGATTCCTTGTAGCGTGCGTAGCTGTTGTTGATTTCTTCTTCTGCAGCAACGTGACCAACCCACTCGCCACCGAAAACTTTTTTGCCTGGTTCAAGTGCTTTGTAAACCTGGAAGAAGTGGCTGATTTCATCAAGATCATAATCAGCAACATCGTTAAGGTCTTGCAATTCATTCTTGCGAATATCTCCGGCTGCAACACAGAGCAATTTGTCATCTCCGCCAGCTTCATCTTGCATGTGATACATACCGACAAC
>CANCHK010000127.1 GCA_947377865.1 Opitutia bacterium
AGTGAAGAAGGAAGAACTGTTCTTTTCGTCAGTCATAATTTAGGTGCCGTAAAAAACTTAACGACCCGATGTATTATGTTAGAGCATGGCAAACTAGTTAATGAGGGAAAGCCGGAAAAGGTAATTGAAGAATACCTTAGAATGACCACGTTGCCAGAAAATACATTTATTGAAACTAAACGAATAAATGAATTTTGGGGGAAAGAAATCAGATTAACTAAAATAACACCTATTTTTTCTGGTGGACTTTCTTTTTTTCATTTTGGTGAGAATCTCCAATTTGAAGTTTGTTTTCAAATTCACAAATGCATCGTTGATAAATTAAGAATTGGATGTACCGTTTCTACTTTAGATGAAAGGCCAGTTTTATCCATGATGACAAGTGCCGTGATTGAAGCTGATATGATTGGCAACAGAAATTATAAGTTGAAAATAAATAACCTTAGGTTATTTCCCGGTTCCTATAAGCTTTCATTGTCTATTGGGATAGGTTCGTTTCAGGAGACTAGAATGGAATTTGATGTAGTTAGGGATGCGTTGGTTTTTAATATCGAAAATTTAACTGAATCTGGAAATGCGGTCTATAATTGGAGGCAAGATTATGGTAATGTTTTGCATGATCATGTTGATTTACAAATTTCATAAATTGAGTTTTGGATGTTTTTAAGTGATTTGCAATACAGGGATTATCAAGATTTAACTAGGCTCATACAAGAATCTGATATTAACCATTTTCGGGATTTCGACTTGATAGTGGGAGTCCCTCGCAGTGGAATGATTCCCGCTTATATGATAGGTTTGATTTTGAATCTACCTGTAATAGATATTGAGAGCTTTATTGCAGGAATAGATCCTCATGTTGGAAAAAGACTGCAATACAATAAAAATGAAATAAGCAAAGTGTTGGTTGTTGATGATTCAATAAAATTTGGAGGTCAGTTGAAAGAGGTAAAGCAAAAATTAGATTTTTTAAATCTGATCCAGTTTAAATATTTGTCTGTGTTTGCAACAACTGATACAAGTAGAATGGTGGACCATTATATGGAAATTATTGACAAACCAAGAGTTTTTCAATGGAATCTCTTGAATTCTTGGGTATATGAATATAGTTGTGTTGATATAGATGGCGTTTTGTGTGAAGATCCATCTGATGAAGAAAATGATGACGGTGAGCGATACCTTGATTTTTTAGCCAATGCACAACCAAAGTATATACCTTCTTGTGTTATAGCTATTTTAGTGACTAATCGGTTAGAGAAATATCGAAGGCAAACGGAAGATTGGCTTTCTAGCCATGGTATTCAATACAAAAAACTCATCATGCTTGATCTACCTGACAAGAAAACAAGGGTTAAGCTTGGTGTTCATTCTATTTTTAAGAGTGATGTATATAAGAAATATCATCAAACTAGACTATTTATTGAAAGTAGTAAGTCTCAGGCTGAGAGCATACATAATAATACAGGTAAAAATGTTTTCTGTGTAGAGAATATGAAATTCTATCATATGCAGATTGACAGTAAAAGTAATTATCTAAAGCTAATATGGAAAAGTTTGAAAAGGGGTTAGTAAGTATTATTATACCCGTTTTCAATCGGGAAGTATTATTGCCTGAAACACTTGACAGCATCCTAAGTCAGAGGTATACCAAATGGGAATGTATCATTGTAGACGATGGAAGTACTGATTCTAGTTTGGTTGTTGCTATGGCCTATGCCTCTAAGGATAGTAGGATAAAAGTATTTAGTCGTCCTTGGTATAAAAAAAAGGGGGCAAATACTTGTCGAAATTTGGGTTTTAAATTTTCAACTGGAGAATTTGTTCATTGGTTTGATAGTGATGACATAATGAATGTGGAGATGCTTGAAATTGCAATTAATTCAATGCAAAAAGCAGGTAGCGATATGTGTGTTGTATCAGCAGCTCATTTTGACGGTGACATTTCTAAAATTAATTCAACAAATATATTTTCAAATGAACTGCTGGGCGATAATCCTGCTTTTGAATTTCTCACAGTGAAATTTTTTTTCCAAACATCTCAGGTTTTGTTTAGACGTACAAAACTTTGTTCTTTTAAAAAGTATTTCAATCCCAAGTTAAAGAGAAATCAAGAAACTCAATTTTTTATTCGCTTACTTCTTCAGAATATCAAACTAGTTGCGGTAAGCGAAATATTGATTTATATTAGAAATCATAGTGATTCGATAACGGCTAGGCATATGATACTTGATGATTCAGAAAAATACCTTAAGGATTTTGATGCTTATAAATTAATTTTTAAGAGTTTCAAGCACAGTAAATACTTTACGAATAATGTAGTTAATTATTTTCAGAGTTATTTTTTTAAGAGTCTTAAAAAAGCAAGACCGAATTCGTATACTTATTTTAAAATTTATTTATTTGGAAATATTCATCGGTTATTTCCTTCCTTGTTTTTGTCTACTAAAATATTTGTAGGGAGAATTCTTTTTAATGTTTGAGACTCCAATTTTATATTTAATTTTTAATAGACCTGATTTGAATGAAATTACATTTCCATCGATTTGTAATATAAAGCCTAAAAAATTATTCATCGCTGCAGATGGACCTCGAATTGGCAATGACTATGATGAATTGAATTGTAAGATTGCTCGTCAATACGTGCTTTCTAAGATTGATTGGGATTGCGAAGTTCAAACTTTATTTAGAGATGAAAACTTGGGATGTGGTAAAGCTGTTTCATCAGCTATTTCCTGGTTTTTTAGTCATGTTGATGAGGGGATTATTTTGGAAGATGACTGTTTACCAGATATTAGTTTTTATAGATTTTGTTCTGAATTATTAGAGAAATATAGATTTGATTCAAATGTTATGTCTATTTCAGGATCTAACTTACTTGGATCTTTAACAAGTTTTAGAGGTCATTCATATTTCTGGGGATTAGGTGGTATCTGGGGTTGGGCAACTTGGAAAAGGTCTTGGGCTAATTATGATTTTGAAATGACTGCTTTTAGAGAATTTGATAAGAGTACTCTAAGTAACTATTTCAAGAGCGATATATGTTGTGGATATTACTATTCTTTTTTTGAAGAATTTTATTTGGGTAATATCGATACATGGGATGTTCAATGGATATTTTCTATAGTTGTAAATAATGGCTTGAGTATCAATCCATATAGGAATCTTGTGCAAAATCTTGGATTTGGACCATCTGCAACTCATACAATTGATTCTAAAAGTTTTATTCGGGAACTAAAATCTTTAAAAATTAAATTTCCTTTGGTGCACCCCAATCAGAAAAAATTGAATAAAAAATATTTAAAAGAGTCAATAAAAAAAAGTACAAAAAAAATAAATTTAATAGAAGTTATAATATTAAAACTGAAAAGAACTATATATAAATATGATAAAAAATATTTTAGTCTGGATAATTAAGCGTTACAAAATAAACAAAATTATTTCTGATCTGAACTGCGATTCTAAATTGTTTGACAATGTAAAATATGTTATTGACAATGGATCTGTTTTGTATCATGATGCTAATATTTATAATTTACAGCAAGATCCATCTAAAATTATATTGGGTTGTAACTCTCATATTAGAGCGACTTTACAAGTTTTCAAATATGGAGGTAAAATTGAAATTGGACAGAATACTTATATTGGTGACCATACTCGAATTTGGTCAGGTGAACATATCAAAATAGGGGATGATGTTTTAATTTCTCACAATGTTAATATTGTTGATACAAGTGCTCATGAAAAAGAATATACTGAAAGAGCTTCCCGATCATTTGAACTATTAAATAAAGGTCCTTGGGATGAAAAGGGTGATGTTATAACAGCACCAATTATAATTAACGATAATGTTTGGATTAGTTTTAATGTTACAATTCTTCGAGGAGTTACAATTGGTAAAGGTGCTATTGTTGGTGCAAATAGTGTTGTAACAAAAGATATTCCATCTTTTACATTTGTTCATGGTAATCCAGCCAAAGTTGTAAGCAGTTTAAATAATAAGCCGTAATGAATATTTTAGTTATTGGTTCAAAAGGTTTTGTTGGACGACATGTATACTCATATTTTAAAAATAGAAGTTCATGTTTTGGATGTGATATAATACCTGATGATTCAGATAATAATTATTTTTTAATTACTGATTTCAATAGTGATCTTACGGGTTTATTTCTCTCTCATAATTTTGATATATGCATCAATTGTAGTGGTTCTGCAAATGTTCATGATTCATTAATTAATACGGTTCGTGATTTTGAACTCAATGTATTTAATGTTATTTTAACATTAGATATAATAAAGCAAAAACAACCCAACTGCAAATACATAAACTTATCAAGTGCTGCTGTTTATGGAAATCCAACAACTCTTCCTGTTCAATCTGATACACAAGTATTACCTGTTTCTCCTTATGGATTGCATAAATTAATGAGCGAGCAATTATGTTTGGAATACTTCTCTTATTTCGGAATACCTACTATTTCTTTACGAGTTTTTTCAGCCTTTGGTCCAGGTTTAAAAAAGCAAATTTTTTGGGATTGGTTTTGTAAGTCACAGAATCAGGAAATAGTTTCAGTTAATGGTAATGGAAATGAAAGTAGGGATTATATCTACATAGAAGATTTAGTAACAGTAATTGACTTAGCTATTAATTTTTCTGTATTTGATGGCTCTTGCATCAATGTCGCTAATGGAAATGAAATTTTCATAAAAGATATCGCAGACATTTATTTTACGAAATTACATAAGGAATATTATTTTAATGGCAATTCAAATTCCGTCGATCCTTTGAATTGGAGGGCTGATATTGAGATTATAAAACGTTGGGGATACAAACCTAAAACTTCAATAGAAGATGGTTTGATAAAATACATTGAATGGGCAAAAGAATTAAATTAGGATTAATTTTTTCATATAATGAAGATTGGATTGGAGGATCTTATTATATTTTAAATTTAATTGCGGCGTTGAATAAAATGCCTGATGAAAAGCAACCGCTGATATATATATTGTCCAATTCAATAAAAGACTTTAATTCTGCTAAAGATTTGGGGTATAAATATTTAAAATTTTATAATCCATATGTTTTCGAAATGAATCTTTTTGACAGGATAGTTGACAAAATATTGCAACCCATCTTAGGTAAGAAAATATATCAAAAGTTGATTATACACACTAAGATCAATGTTTTATTTCCCGCTACTAACAATGACTGTTATGACTTAATAAAAAATAAAATATATTGGTTCCCTGATTTTCAACATTTATACTATCCTGAATACTTTTCCGAAATTGATTTAATAAAACGTAACAGTATTCTGAGTAAAATAGCTTCTTCGAATAAAAAATTAGTGTTGAGCAGTAATGCTTCAAGGCTAGACTGGGAATCCATGAATTTATCAACTAAATGTAAAGTATTTGTTCTTCCCTTTTCTGTTTCACACCCAACCTTGATTACTGATAATGCGGATAAAATACTTAAAGAATATTCGATTTCAATGCCTTATTTTATTGTTTGTAACCAATTTTGGAAGCATAAAAATCACCTGATAGTTCTAAAGGCTATTTTAGCATGTAGAAATTCTGGGTATAATCTTCTTGTAGTCTTTACTGGTAAATATGATTCTAATGAAAATGCAGACACCTTTAATTCTTTTATTAAATTTATTGACCTTAACGATTTACGTGATAATGTCAAAATTTTAGGTTTAATTGATCGTGATAAGCAATTATCATTAATGAAATCTTCTATAGCTGTTGTGCAGCCATCTTTATTTGAAGGATGGAGTACTGTAATTGAAGATGCAAAGGCTCTGAGAATAAAAGTTATAGCTTCAGATATACCTGTCAATCGAGAACAGATTTCTGAAAATGTTCTCTTTTTTAGCCCTTCTAATGAATTTGATTTAGCAAAATCATTTGAATTATCATCTGAACTAGTTACTAAAGAGGTGGAATCCGATTATGAAAGTAAAAGATTGAATTTCGCCTATAAATTTTTAGAATTAATACAGAATTAAATTGTTATCAGTAGTTACCATAAATTTAAATAACTCTATAGGTTTGTCATCGACATTATCAAGTATTTTTGTTGATAAAAAAAAACATTTTGAATTAGTCGTCATTGATGGTGATTCTAATGATGGGTCAAAAGAAATTTTAATTCAAAAATCATTTTTAATTGATGTCTTGAAATCTGAAAAAGATTCTGGTATTTATAATGCAATGAATAAAGGCATAAATTTGTCTTCTGGTGATCGTTTATTGTTTTTAAATAGTGGAGATATCATTAATAACTGGTTTAATTTCAATAAATTTATTTCAGATCACCAGGAAACAGATATTGTTTACTCAAATATTTGCAAAGTTTTATCTGATGAGAATAAAACTATTGAGAGTCAATTCCCTAAATCATTATCATTGGATTATATGATTTGTTTTGGTTTGCCACATCAATCAACAATTATTAAAAAATCTTTATTTGATAGGGTTGGTTTTTATGACGAAAACTATAGTATAATATCCGATTGGGTTTTTTTTATGGAAGCATTATTTTTTCATAACGCTACTTATAAATATGTTGATATAAATTCAATAAATTTTGATGGTTATGGTATTAGTAACCAAACTAAATATCTAAATAAAATCATATCTGAACAACTTGATTATATTACCAAAAGATTTCCATCCAAAGTTGAATTGTACAAATCTCATAGTCCTTATGTAAAAAAGTATTTTAGGTCCATGCCAAGGTGGAAAAAATATATTTTGAAGTTTTTATTTATGAAATTTAATATCCTTTAATATTTAATGACATTTTCTGTCATTATCCCTTGTTATAATCATGCTCATTTTTTAGATGAGTGTTTGGCATCACTAATCGGTCAATCCTTTACTGATTGGGAAGCCATCATTGTTAATGATGGCTCAATAGACAATACAATTGAAGTTGCCAATAAGTGGTGTAATATTGATGCTCGCATAAAACTTTTTTCCATTTCAAATTGTGGATTATCATCAGCACGAAATAAAGGTATCGAACTTTCTACTGGTGAATTTATTTCTCTTTTAGATGCAGATGACAAATATGCATCTAACCATTTAGAATCAATTTCGAAATTATTTCATGGCAATGTAGATATTGTATTTACAGGATATTCTTATTTTTCTGCTAATCCTTCTATCAATCATAAAGTTACATTGAATGTAGAAACTGATTTTCATCAAATTCTATATCATAATATAGCACCCCCTGTTGCGGTAGCCTTCAATCGCAACTTGTTGCTTCAATCAGGTAATTTTGACTCTTCTTTAAAAAGTGCTGAAGACTGGGACTTGTGGATTCGATTTTATAAAGTGGGTGCTATACTTGGGATTAGCGAAGAATCTAGTTGTTTCTATCGTATCTCTGAAAATAGCATGAGTCGACAATTTATAACCATGTACGAGGCGCTTAAACAAGTATCAATACAGGCTTGTACTATTGATTGCCGAATTTCATTAGATTATAGTTTAAACAAAAGAATAGATACAAATATTAATGACACTATAAAGCGTCATCTTTTTTTGTGTTTGGGAGTTGCCATTGTTCAAAAAAAACAATCTTTAGCAATAGATCTGTTTAATAAAGAAGCAGAAAATTTCAATTTTATTTTTAACTATTCTGATTTCAAATTATTGTGTTCGCATCTTTCCTTTAGGTATCAAGTTTCTAGAAAGGATATTGATTGGGTATTCAATATACTTTACCCCCTTTTTTCTAATTTTATTGATAACATCAATATTAAAGGATTAGATAAGACCATTTTAATGAAAGAAATATTTTCTGTACATAAAAAGAAAAAAGTAAAAAATACTTGGGGACTTCTGTCTCCACTTATTAACCGTATTTCATGCAATTAGGTATCTCCATTGTTATTTGTACTCATAATGGTAAGAATCGTCTTGAATTGGTTCTAGAACATGTAAATAGTTTACGTATTCCTGATAATGTCCTTTGGGAAGTTGTTGTTGTTGATAATGCTTCCACAGACAATACTTCAAGTTGGATTAATGATTTGAACTCAACACACGATTTTCTTTTTGATATTTCATTAGTTCAGGAGTTTCAACCTGGTTTAAATATCGCAAGACTAACTGGTGCAAGAAATGCCAAATATGATTGGTTGTTATTTTGTGATGATGACAACTTGTTAGATTCGAATTATGTGAAATTTTGGTTTGATGCTATCTCATCAAACCAAAATCTAGGCGCTGTTGGTGGAAGAGGCATTCCTCTAATAGACATTCCCATTCCTGCTTGGTTCAATTACTACTCACATAGTTACGCAGTTGGCAAACAACAAGATAAAATTGGTTATCTAAATAATGGAGCAGCACTTTATGGCGCTGGTTTATGTATTTTAAAAACTCCAGTTCTAGAAATTATTAGTTCTGGTTTTAAAATGGTTATGTTAGACAGGGAATCAGGAAAGCTCACTTCAGGCGGTGATTTAGAGTGGTGCTATCTTATACAACTATCTGGTTTGAATTTATATTATGATGACAGAATGATTTTCACACATCAAATAAATTCAACCCGTCTTAATTGGAATTATTACATAAAGTTGAAATCTGGAATAGCATCTGGGGTGGGTTTACTAGAATCATATCATTTTATATTCAAGTATGGATACAAGAGTACCTTTTTATTCATCCTGTATTATTACTATAAATTAACAATTTCAATTTTGACACTTTGTTCTTTTTGGACAAAATCTACTCTATTTCATATACATAAAAATGATGATAAAAATAGTCTTGGATTAAGTGTTTTACAATCAAAAGCATTTTCTTACTGTTCAAAGCTTCATTCTTCATATAATCATTATAAAAGCTTGAAAAACACATTCAATGCCAGTATTTAGTGTTATAATACCACTATTTAACAGTTCTTCTTTGATATGTTTAACATTGGATTCAGTACTACAACAAAAGTGTAAAGATTTTGAAATAATTATAATTGATGATGGTTCAACTGATGATGTTAAAAATATTTTGTCTAGTTATATAGGAAATAGTTCAATAAACTACTTTTATCAATCTAATTCGGGTGTTTCTGCTGCAAGAAATAAAGGCGCATCCTTATCGAATGGAGATTATCTTATTTTTCTTGATTCTGATGATTTGGTTACTCAAAATTGGCTTTTTGATTATGCAAATATCATAAGCATACAAAATCCTGATATAATTTACTGCGGCATCAATAGAATGAAGGATAATATATTGGTAGAATATACTGATCCAACTAATCCTTTTAAAGATGGTATCAGTGTTGGTAATGTTATACCCGGTTCTTTTTGTATACGAAAGACCTTTTTTGAACAGCTTGGATGTTATGATGAAAAACTTGCTTATGGAGAAAATACAGAACTTGGATTCAGGATTAAACATACAAAACCGACTATGTCATTTGTAAAAAGTCCCAATCTTTTTTACAACATGCGGGAAAATAGTCATGGAAAAAATGCACGTAATAAGATGAATGGAATTATTTATACTATTAAAAAACATCCTCAACTATTTGACAAAAACAACAATTTGAAATTAAGATTTTTAACTATTGCAGGTGTAGCTGCGTTAAGTTGTAAGGAATATTCAATTGCAAAAAAATATTTTTTCAAATCCCTAAAATTAAATCCACTATCATTAAAAAATTATTTTAGATTTTGTTTGGTTTTTATTCCAGTAGTGAGAGACTTTTTGTGGGTAAATAGATTAAGAAAATGAGTCATAATAACAAATTGCGAATTAGCTCTATTGATGGTCTAAGAGCAATTTCGATACTTTTTGTATTGATTGATCATTACATATATTTTAGTGGAAATAATTTTTTGAATCCATATTTTTCATTTTTGATTAATGGCAAAAATGGGGTTGACATATTTTTTATCATTTCAGGATTTTTAATTACTACTATTTTAGTAAAAGAACATTTACGTGATGGTCAAATAAGTTTAACTACCTTTTTTTTACGAAGGGCATTTAGAATTTTACCAGCTTTATATTTTTTATTATTTATTTATTTTATTCTTTCTAAATCGAATGTTATCCATTTTTCAATGCAAACTTTGCTGAATTCTATTTTCTTAGTATCACAATTGAAAGGTGTTCGATGGGAAAATTTTCATTTATGGTCTTTATCTGTTGAAAATATATTTTATATCCTATTGCCATTATTTTTGAATAGGTTTAAAAATATTCCATATGTTAAGATATTTTATTCTTCAATAATTTTACTTCTTATTCTTCCATTCATTCGGTATTATTTTTATACTCAAACAAATTTGTCGACATTCAATATCTTCTTTCGATGTGAAGGATTAATATTTGGTGTTTTAATTGCTTTGATAACATTATTTGTTCAACCCAAGATTAAGTTTAGCCATATTTCATTGGTATTTATTTCTACTGTTGTAATTATTATTCTTATTAATTTTATTTCTTCTTTTAATAATTCTATCACATTAAATTATATTTTAAAGCAATATTCATCTATTTTATATGTTTTCGTTTTCGCACTTTTATTTTGGTGTGTTATAAATTTAAAAACAGGAATTATTTATTCAATTTTGAATAATTCAATTTTGACATTCATTGGTATTATTTCCTATAGTTTATATCTTTGGCAACAATTATTTTTTTCTAGGAATGATATTTTTCATTTCGATAATATTTTTTTTAGATTAATAAGTTTATTGCTTATATCTATATGTTCTTATTATTTTATCGAGTCTCCTTTTAGTAGACTTAAAACGCGCATAAAATAACAACAAATTATAAATTTGCTGCTTTTGTCATTACTAAAGACCGTCCGGAAATTTTACTTTCGACGATACAAAAATTACTGAATCAATCATTTCCACCATCTTTTGTATTGGTAATTGATAACAGTTCTGAAGATATATCGTTCGACATGATTCGGCAATTGAATGATAAACGCATTTCTCATCATTCTGTAGGGCATAATGCTGGTCCAGCTGGAGGGGCTTATTGGGGAATGAAATTGCTTTTTGAAATGGACTATGATTGGGTTCTCTGGGTTGATGACGATGATCCTCCAAAATTTGTGGACCTTTTTGAACAATTGTTTAAGATTGTTATTGACAATGATGATTCTACATTAGGAATGGTTGGAGCTGTAGGAGAACGCTTTGATAAAAAAAAGGCAAAGATTGTACGTTTACCGGATAAGGAATTAAATGGTTATTTGAAAGTAGATACCATTTCAGGAAATATGTTTCCACTAATAAGTAAAAGGGTTTTTCAACAGGGAATATTACCATCTTTTGATTTTTTCTTTGGTTTTGAAGAGTTAGATTTTTGTTTGGCTTTAAAGCGTAAAAACTTCAGAATTTTAACTTCAGGTGAATTGCATTACAAGCATCGTGAATTGATGGGTAGATTAAATTTAGAAGAGGTAGGTTATTCAAAAAAATTAGAGAGTCTACTGTGGAGAGAATATTATAGTGTTAGAAATCTCTTGCATATTCTTGTTTATCAACAATTCACCTTATCTGGTATTTTTCTAATTATTTTAAGAAATATTTCAAAATGCATATTTGTTTTCAAATATGGATTCAACTATGGGAGAAAAGCTAATTATATGATTTTAAAAGGTTTGTTTGATGGCTTTTTCGGTAAAATGGGAATGAGAATATTACCCAATTCAAAACAAGTCATTAAATAATAGAATAGATTATGTGTGGAATACTAGGAAGAATATCATTAACTGAAAAAATTGACGCTTCATTTATGAAATCTGCATTGGACCTGATGATACATCGCGGTCCAGATGCTTATGGAGAATGGATGAATGAGGAAGAAAATAGTTGGTTTGGGCATAGACGATTAAGCATAATTGATCTTTCTGACCTTGGTTCTCAGCCTATGGTTTCATTTGATAAAACCTTGATAATTGTTTTCAATGGTGAAATCTATAATTATAAGATAATCAAA
>CANCHK010000128.1 GCA_947377865.1 Opitutia bacterium
TTGATTAGCACAAATTGTCGTGTCGACTGTAGTTGTATTAAATGTATTGACATTTACATTAATCGTTCTGATTGTATCACAGCTTGTTAGACTCGATACCGTATCAACAATACTTCCAGCAGCATTGAAAACATGTCCAAAGATTGTAAATGGCAATTGAGCAGCACAAATTGTGGTGTCGATAGTACTTGTATTGTATGCGCTAACATTTACATTGATCGTTCTGATGGTATCACAGCTAGTTGCACTCGATACTGTATCGACAATACTTCCAGCCCCATTGAACACATGTCCAAATATCGTAAACGGTAATTGAGCAGCGCAAATCGTTGTGTCGACTATACTTGTATTGTATGCGCTAAGTGTGACGTTAACCGTTCTGATTGTGTCACAACTCGTCAAGCTTGATACAGTATCAACAATACTTCCTGCAGCATTGAATACATGTCCGAATAGCGTGAATGGAAGTTGATTAGCACAAATTGTCGTGTCGACTGTCGTAGTATTAAATGCAGAAACAGTTACATTGATTGTTCTGATCGTATCGCAACTGTTCGTGCTTGATACTGTATCAATAATACTTCCAGCAGCTAAGAATGTATGTCCGAGGAAACTAAAGGGAAGTTCGTTTGCGCAAATCGTTGTATCAACCGTCTTCGTGTTCAGTGGATTAACCGATACGTTGATCGTTCTGATCGTATCGCAACTGTTCGTGCTTGATACTGTATCGATGATTGTTCCGGCCGAAGTAAACGTATGACCGAGGAGACTAAACGGAAGTTCGTTTGCACAGATTGTTGTATCGACTGTCTTCGTGTTCAGTGGATTAACCGCTACGTTGATTGTTCTGATCGTATCGCAACTGGTTAAACTTGAAACATTATCGACAATACTTCCAGCTGCATTGAATACATGTCCGAAGATTGTAAACGGCAATTGAGCAGCACAAATCGTAGTATCGACTGTCGCACTATTAAATGCTGAAACTACTACATTGATTGTTCTAATCGTATCGCAACTTGTAATACTCGATACTGTATCGATAATGCTTCCTGTTGCAGTGAACACATGTCCAAAAATCGTAAATGGCAATTGAGATGCGCAAATCGTTGTGTCAACTGTTTTTGTATTGAGTGGATTAACCGCTACGTTGATCGTTCTGATCGTATCGCAACTGTTCGTGCTTGATACTGTATCGATGATTGTTCCGGCCGAAGTAAACGTATGACCGAGGAAACTAAACGGAAGTTCGTTTGCACAAATCGTTGTGTCAACTGTTTTTGTATTGAGTGGATTAACCGCTACGTTGATTGTTCTAATTGTGTCGCAACTGTTTATTCCAGGGATCGTGTCGATGATGGTTCCAGCAGCTAAGAATGTATGACCGAAGAAGCTGAATGGTAGTTCGTTTGCACAAATCGTTGTATCAACCGTCTTCGTGTTCAGTGGATTAACCAATACGTTAATAGTTCTGATCGTATCGCAACTGTTGATTCCAGGGATGGTGTCGATGATGGTTCCAGCAGCTAAGAACGTATGACCGAGGAAACTAAACGGAAGTTCGTTAGCGCAAATTGTGGTATCGACAGTCTTAGTATTTAATGGATTAACCGCTACATTAATTGTTCTAATCGTATCGCAACTGTTCGTGCTTGATACTGTATCGATGATTGTTCCGGCCGAAGTAAACGTATGACCAAGGAAACTAAACGGTAATTCGTTTGCGCAAATCGTTGTGTCAACTGTCTTGGTGTTCAGTGGATTAACTGCTACGTTGATTGTTCTAATCGTATCACAACTATTTATTCCAGGAATGGTGTCGATTATCGTTCCGGCTGCAGTAAATGTATGTCCGAGGAATGAATATGGTAATTGATTCGCACAGATCGTTTCGTTTACCGTTAAGGTGTTCAGTGGATTAACCGCTACGTTGATCGTTCTGATCGTATCACAACTTGTAGCACTCGATACTGTATCAATGACAGTTCCAGCGGCAGTAAATGTATGTCCAAGGAAAGAATATGGTAATTGATTCGCACAAATAGTCTCGTTAATGGTTAATGTATTTAATGGATTAACCGCTACGTTGATTGTCCTAATCGTATCGCAACTATTTATTCCAGAGATTGTGTCAATAATAGTTCCAGCTGCAAAGAATGTATGACCAAGGAAAGAATATGGTAATTGATTCTCACAGATTGATTCATCAATAGTTAATGTATTATATGCACTTACACTTACATTAATTGTTCTAATCGTATCGCAACTATTAATTCCAGAGATGGTATCAATGATAGTAGATGCAGATGTAAATGTATGTCCAAGGAAAGAATAAGGCAATTGATTCGCACAGATTGTAGCATTTACAGTCGCTGTGTTCAGTGAACTAACCGCTACGTTGATTGTTCTGATGGTATCGCAACTATTTATTCCAGGGATGGTGTCGATGATAGTAGATGCAGAGGTGAACACATGACCAAGGAAACTGAACGGAAGTTCGTTTGCGCAAATTGTTGTGTCAACAGTCTTAGTGTTGAGTGGATTAACCGTTACATTAATCGTTCTAATTGTATCACAACTATTTATTCCAGGGATGGTGTCGATGATAGTAGATGCAGAGGTGAACACATGACCAAGAAAGCTGAACGGAAGTTCGTTTGCACAGATGGTTGTATCAACAGTTTTAGTGTTCAGTGGATTAACCGCTACATTAATCGTTCTAATCGTATCACAAGTATTTATTCCAGAAATCGTATCTATTATTGTAGATGCTGCAGTAAATGTATGACCAAGGAAGCTGAACGGCAGTTCAGTTGCGCAGATCGTTGTGTCAACTGTCTTCGTATTTAATGAATTAACCGCTATGTTGATCGTTCTAATCGTATCACAACTATTTATGCCAGGGATCGTGTCGATGATGGTAGAGGCAGTAGTAAATACATGACCAAGGAAGCTGAACGGAAGTTCGTTTGCACAAATTGTGGTATCAAGTGTCTTAGTGTTGAGTGGATTAACCACCACATTGATTGTCCTGATAGTATCACAACTGTTGATTCCAGGGATGGTATCTATTATTGTAGATGCTGCAGTGAATGTATGACCAAGAAAGCTGAACGGAAGTTCGTTTGCACAGATGGCTGTATCAACAGTCTTGGTGTTTAGTGGATTAACCGCTAGGTTGATCGTTCTAATTGTATCGCAACTATTTATTCCAGAAATCGTATCTATTATTGTAGATGCTGCAGTGAATGTATGACCAAGGAAGCTGAACGGAAGTTCGTTTGCGCAAATCGTTGTATCAACAGTCTTAGTGTTGAGTGGATTAACGGCAAGGTTAATCGTTCTGATCGTATCACATCCTGTTGCGCTTGATACCGTATCAATAATCGTTCCTGCAGCAGTAAACGTGTGACCAAGGAAAGAATAAGGTAATTGATTTGCACAAATTGTAGCATTTATAGTCGTTGTGTTGAGTGGATTAACCGCTAAAACGATTGTTCTAATCGTATCGCAACTTGTAGCACTCGATACTGTATCAATGATGGTTCCAGCTACAGTAAATGTATGTCCGAGGAATGAATAAGGCAATTGATTCGCACAAATTGTAGCATTTACAGTCGTTGTGTTCAGTGGATTAACGGCTAGGTTAATCGTTCTAATCGTATCACATCCTGTTGCGCTTGATACCGTATCAATAATCGTTCCTGCAGCAGTTAACGTGTGACCAAGGAAAGAATAAGGTAATTGATTTGCACAAATTGTAGCATTTATAGTCGTTGTGTTGAGTGGATTAACCGCTAAAACGATTGTTCTAATCGTATCGCAGCTTGTAACACTCGATACTGTATCAATAATAGTTCCGGCAGCAGTAAATGTATGACCAAGGAAACTATATGGTAATTGATTCGCGCAAATTGTAGCATTTACAGTCGTAGTGTTCAGCGGATTAACGGCTAAAACGATCGTTCTAATCGTATCGCAGCTTGTAACACTCGATACTGTATCAATAATAGTTCCGGCAGCAGTAAATGTATGACCAAGGAAGCTGAACGGAAGTTCGTTTGCACAAATCGTTGTATCAACAGTCTTGGTGTTAAGTGGATTAACCGATACGTTGATCGTTCTGATCGTATCGCAACTATTTATTCCAGGGATAGTGTCGATGATTGTAGATGCTGCAG